>DASVAA010000145.1:0-24638 GCA_036376595.1 Ktedonobacterales bacterium
GTCTACCCGCAGCTCAACGGCCTAGGCGGCGACCTCTTCTGCCTGCTGTGGGATGCCCGTAGCGAGCGGCTCTACGGCCTGAACGCCAGCGGGCGCGCGTCGGCGGCGGCGAGTATCGAGCGCTACCATGCGCTAGGCTACGACTCGATGCCGCCGTTCGGCATCCACACTATCACGGTGCCCGGCTGCCCCGACGGCTGGCGCATGCTTTCGGAGCGCTTTGGCCGCGTCGGGTTGGCGCGCGCGCTGCAAGGTGCCATCGCCTATGCCGAGGGGGGCTTCCCCGTTGGGCCGGGGCTGCACGCTGCGCTGGCGCGCATGGATACGCTGCCCTACACGCACCGTGCCTTCCGCGCGCACTTCATGCCCGATGGCAATATCCCGGCGGCCGGGAGCATCATGCGCCGGCCCGAGCTGGCGGCCACGCTGCGCCGAATCGCCGAGCAGGGCGCGGGCGACTTCTACCGCGGCGAGCTGGCCGGGCGCATCGCGGACTTCTTCGCGCAAGAGGGCGGGCTGATCACGGCGGAGGATCTCGCGGCGCACACCGGCGAGTGGGTCGAGCCGCTCTCCGTGCGCTTCGGCGATCTCGAAGTGTTCGAGCTGCCGCCCAACACGCAGGGTGTCACGGCGCTGCAGATGCTCGGCATGGTAAACGGGCTAGCGCTGGGCGAGTCACCGCTCGCGACCGCGACGGTACACGCGGGCGTGGAAGCGAAGAAGCTGGCCTTCGCCGACCGCGACGCCTACCTGACCGATCTGGCGCACATGACCGTCTCGCCAGAGGACCTGATCGCGCCGAAGTATCTCGCCGGCCGCCGCGAGCTGATCTCCGCCACCCGCACTCAGCCCTCGGTGGCGCCCGGCAGCACCAAGGGCGATACGATCTACCTCTGCACGGCGGACGAGGCCGGCAACTGCGTCTCGCTGATCCAGAGCAACTATCGCGGCTTCGGCAGCGGCGTGGTGGTGGAGGGAACGGGCATCGCGCTGCAGAACCGCGGCGCGTACTTCAGCCTCAATCCGGAGTCGGCCAACGCGCTGGCCCCCAACAAGCGCACGCTGCACACGCTGATCCCCTCGCTGGCGCTGCGCGACGGGCGGCCGGCGGTGGTCTTTGGCGCGATGGGCGGCGACGGCCAGCCGCAGACGCATCTCCAGTTCTACACGGCGCTGGTGCGCTACGGGCTGAACGTGCAGGCGGCCATCGAGCTGCCGCGCTGGGTGGACGGCGTCGCCGCGCTGGGCACGCCGGAGCGCCTGTGGCTGGAGGCGCGCTACCCCGAGGCGACGGTGGAGGCGCTGCGCGCGCTAGGCCACAACGTGGCGCCGCTCGCGCGCTGGGACGCGCAGGTCGGCCACGCCAATGGCATCGTGATCGACGAGCAGCGCGGCGTACTGCACGGCGGCTCCGATCCGCGCGCCGAGGGTGCTGCCGTGGGGTGGTGAGCCGGCCATCCGTTACGTCTCCTCCACGCGCACCCGCCGGAACACCGCCCACAGCGAGAGGTCCTGCACGGCTTTCAACGTGCCCGCCACGATCAGCGGCAACCCCAGTGCTAGCAGCGGGCCTTGCAGCAATAGCCCAGCAAAGATGGGGCTGGCGGATGCGCCCGCGCTGCGTGCCAGCGAGGTGACGCTGGCCGCCGCCGTGCGCTCGTCTGGTGCCACCAGCGCCATCGTGAAGGCCTGCCGCGTCGGCACATCCATCTGCGAGAGCGTCTGCCGCGCGAGCAGCAACAGCGCCGCCAGCGGGAAGGTCGGCATGAGCGCCACCAGCACCAGCAGCACATTCGAGGGCAGGTGGGTGAAGACCATCGTGTTCAGCAGCCCAAAGCGCCGCGCCAACCGCGCCGCGACGAGATATGAGAGCGCCGAGAGCGTGTTCGCCGCGAAGAAGAGCACCCCCAGCCACGCCAGGGGCACGCCGTAGCGCAGCGCGAAGAAGAGCGCCAGCAGGCTTTGCACGATGAACCCGCCGGCGAACGCATCCAGGCTGAAGAGCGCCGAGAGCCGCAACACGATGCCTCGCGAGCGGCCCAGCGGTGGCACGAGCCTGCGCCAGCCGATCCCTGGCGCCCCCTTGCGCGCTGGCGCCTCGATAGCGGGTGAGAGCTGTGACGCCAGAAGCGCCGTCCCCAGACCCACCAGCACGTAGATGCCAAAGAGCAGCCGGATGCCGGTGGAAACAGAGATGCCATAGCGCGCGAGCAGGTCGGGCAGTCCCGCCGCCAGCGCGCCTAGCGCCACGCCGAACGAGGCCACGAGGTTGTAGCGCGCGAAGAGGTGTACGCGCTGCTGCGGCGCGCCCGTCTGCGGCAGCATGGCCTGCTCGATGGGCAGGAAGGGTGCCGTTTCGGAGGCCGACGCGCCGAGCGTGCCGAAGAACGCGGCGACCAGCAGCACCGGAAAGGCAGTAACGACGCCGAAGACAGCGCCGGTGAGCGCCATCAGGATGCCGAGCACCGTCAGGGTTCGACGCCTGCCCCAGCGGTCGGCGAAGACGCCCACGACGTAGGTGTTGCAGAAGTCGCCGGCCAGCGAGACGGTGATCAACGCGCCGATGGCTACCGCGGGCAGCCCGGCGCGGCTGAGCGCCACACCCAGCACGACCCCGACCATGCCATAGCCGAACGAGCGCAGCCCGCGCGCCGCGACGATCAGCCGGGCGTCGCGCGCATAGGTGGCGATGGAGACCGCCGGCTCGGTGCTACTTGAAGGCGCCATCCGGCCTGCCCTGCCGCACCATCGCCTCGCAATAGGCGTAGAGGGCGTCGTAGACGACAGCTTCTTTCTCCAGGACCTCGTGATCGTCCTTCAGCCCCAGGTGCCGGAAGCCCTCGGCGATGGCGTTCAGTCCCGGCCCCTCCGGCTGGCTCCACAACGTGTTGTCGGTATCGGCGCCGTTGACGATCTTGCCGAGCAGCACCAGCGCCGGATCGCCCGTCAGGTCGTAGTGCTTCAGGATCGCCTCGAAGGAGCACTCTTGGCCGTGGTGCCCAAGCTCGACGCCCGGCACGTCATAGGGCGTGGCGCCCTCGCGCGCGGCAACCGCCATCACCTGATCGGCCGGGACGAAGAGAAACTCCGCCCGCGGGTCCACGAACTTGCGAATGAGCCAGGGGCAGGCGACTCGGTCCACTTTGACGTGTTCGCGTGTGATCCACTTCATGGCTGCACCTCCTGTTGCGGTTCGACAGGTACGAGTGCCGACTCGCGCTCCACCGCCCTCCCTGCGTGCTTCCAGGCGAGCGTGCCGCCTTCGACGTTGGTCACGTGCTCGAAGCCGACCTGGCGCAGGAACTCTGACGAGTGCAGCGAGCGCGAGCCGGTGCGGCAGATGAGGTAGAGCGGCCGGTCGCGCGGCAGCTCGTCCAGCTTGGTGGCGAGGTCGCACTGCGGCAGGCTCACCGCGCCCGGCACATGGCCCGACGCGTACTCCGCCGGCTCGCGCACGTCCAGCAGCAGCGCGTCGTCAGGTCGGGACGCCAGTCCCTCCACGTCTACCTCATCCACCTGCGGCGAGGTGGTGAGCATCGCCCAGGGCAGATCGGCGACGCCACGGTTGGTCGCCTCGATGGCCGTCATGTTGAGCGGGCGCTCGGGAACCCGCTGGCTGATCTCGGCCACGAAGGCGTCGCGCTCTAGCACCGTCAGCGGATTGTAGCGCCGCTCGAAGCCGATGGTGGTGCTGGGGTAGCCGCACATGCTCTTGCCGCACGGCCCCTCGAAGTGTCCGGGGAAGACCGCCGTCCAATCGGGCAGCGCCATCAGCCGCGTGATGCTCGCGTGCTGTGCCGGCGCGTCGCCGCCGCCGAAGTCGGGACGCCCCACGTCGCCGACCAAGAGGCAATCGGCGGTCAGCACCATCGCCGGATCGGGGCCGCGGTCGAGGTCGATCATGGCGAGCGAGATCAGCTCCGGGCGGTGGCCGGGCGTATGCAGCGCGCGCAGCCGGTGGTTGCCCAGCGCCAGCTCCTCGCCATCGGCTAGTCCACGGAAGGGATAGGTGACGCGCGCCGACTCGTGCAGGCACAGCTCCGCGCCGGTCGCGGCGGCCAGCTTGCGCGCGCCGGAGACGTGGTCGGCATGCACGTGTGTGTCGATCACGTAGCGCAGCCGGTAGCCGCGCTCGCGCAGCAGCTCCTCGTACTGCGCGGTCTGAATCGCGGGATCGACGATGGCCGCCTCGCGCGTCTCGCGCGAAGCCACGACATACGAGGCACAGCCGCAGCGTTCGTCGAGGATCTGCTTGAAGTACATGGCCCGCACGCTTTCTGTCTCGCAAGGCGGAGACTGCACCACAGAGGGAACAGGGAAACGGAGGACAGAGCGGAAAAAGACTAACCGCAGGGGACGCGGAGGAAAGTGACGGAGGCGAGGCGGGCCTCGCCGCTACGAAGCCCATTGGGGCGGTACGAGTTCCGCCGGGCGTCTATCGGGCGTCCACCGGACGCCCCCTACGGAATGCCTGCCGGGCGTCCACCGGACGCCCCTACATCTTGCCACTGGACGCCGCGCCGAGCAGCGCGCGGGCGATCACCAGCCGCTGAATCTGGTTGCTGCCCTCGAAGATCTGCGTCACCTTCACGTCGCGCATGTAGCGCTCGACCGGCCAGTCTTTGACGTAGCCCGCGCCGCCGAGCACCTGCACGGCGTTGGTCGTCACCTCCATCGCCGCGTCGGTCGCGAAGCACTTCGCCATCGCCGCCTCGCGCGTGGCGGTGCCGGTCTCGTCCATCGTCGCGCCGGCCCTGTAGACCAGCAGCCGCCCCGCCTCAACCTTCATCGCCATATCCGCCAGCATGAACTGGATGCCCTCGAAGCCGGCGAGCGGCTGGCCGAATGCCTGGCGCTCCTGGGCGTAGCGCGTGGCGACGTCGAGCGCGGCCTGCGCGACGCCGGTGGCGATCGAGCCGATGTTGATACGCCCGCCGTCCAGGCCCGAGAGCGCGATGCGCAGCCCCTGGCCCTCGGCGCCGATGCGGTTGGCGGCGGGGATGCGGCAACTCTCGAAGATCAGCTCGCCGGTGGGGCTGGCGTGCAGGCCCATCTTGCGCTCGATCTTGCCGATGCTGAAGCCGGGCGTGTCCTTCTCGACGGCGAAGACGCTGATGCCGCGCGCGCCCGTATCCGCCGTGCGCAGGAAGACCAGATACACGTCCGCCACGCCCGCGCTGGTGACCCAATACTTGGTGCCGTTGAGCACGTACTCGTCGCCCTCGCGCTTGGCGGTGGCGCGGATGTTGGCGGCGTCGGAGCCGGCGTGCGCCTCACTGAGGCAGAAAGCGCCCAGCAGGTCGCCCCTCGCCATGTCCGGCACCCAGCGGCGGTGCTGCTCGTCGTCGCCATAGGTAGCGATCAGCCCGGTGACCATGTTGTGGACCGCGAGCCAAACGGCGGTGGACATATCGGCGGCGGCGATCTGCTCGTAGATCAGCGCGCCGGTGAGCCGCGAGAGGTGGGAGCCGCCCAGCTCTTCGGGCGCCAGCAGGCCGGTAAGGCCTATCTCGCCCAGCGGCTTCATGATCTCGCGCGGGAAGTGGTGCTCTTCGTCCCACTGCTCGGCATGCGGGGCAATCTGCTCCTGGGCGAAGTCGCGCACGGCGTCGCGTATGGCCTGCTGCTCGTCGTCGAGCGTGAAGTGCATGGTGATGGTCCCCTTCGTCGTTGATGGGTTGGGCGTCGCTGCCCGCCACAGAGCCATTGTGGCATGCGGCGGGCTGTCGCGGCAACAGACCTCCGCCCTCTCAGGAGAGTCTTTCAATTGTCGCCTCCCGCACCGCGAGCCGGCGATTGAAATCGCGCCTGGAGGGCCTGCGGGCCGCGAAGTCCACCTGCGTGGACTGGGACCAGCGTGGACACCTGCAAGACCCTGGCCCTCTCAGGAGCGGCCAGTGGTGGCCCAGCCTCACCCTGCCGTCCGGTCACCCTACGCCTCAGTGGAGCGGCGGACACGCCGTCGCCGCCCGGAGCTCTCCGCTGCTGCGCCCGGTGCGCCTGGCGCCAGCTCGTGATCCACGTCCGCGTGCGCGAATGGAGTGCCCGGGTGCATGCTCATGCGGTTTGCCACCTCTTCCAGCCGCCGCAGGAACTGCCGGTCGCCGAGCCGCTGCAAGACCGGGCGTGCCCGTTCGAGCTGTGCATGGTCGCCGCTCCGCTGGGCCAGCACGATGCGCATGCGCGCAACGTGCGCCACCACACCACCGCGCTCCGCCTCCTCCAGCGCCGCCGCTAGCTGCTCATCGTCATCCGCGGCCAGCGCCTCGGCAATCGCCAGACACAGCAGCGGGAACGGCACCTGCTCGACGTATGCCTCCGCTGCCGCCGCATCGAGCAGCTCCCGCGGCGCGCGGAGGTCACGCTCGCTCAGGAACATCAACGTCTCGGGGTAGCGGGTGTTCTCGGTCCAGTGCGCCAGCGGCGGGCAGAGCAGCTTGTCGGCGTCGTCCGCCTGATAGGTCGCGACAAGCCGCGCAAGCTCGTCAGTTGACTCCTCGACCAGCAGCGCGTGGAGTGTTGCCGCCGCTGCGTCGGCTGCCGCCTGATCGTCGCGCGCCATGGCGACGTGCAGCGCGATGAGATAGCTCATCAGCCAGCCTCGGCCAAGCTCGTGCTCCGACTGGTCCCAGGCGTCGCGCGCCGCGTCGAGGAAAGTCGCCAGCTCGTCCCAGCGCCCGCCATACCACGCCACAGTAGCGGCCAGCGAGACGGCCAGACCCAGCGGCAGCGTTGACTCGCCCGGACGCACCTGCTCTAGCGCCTCGTGAGCCGTGGCCAGGCAACGCTCGTAGTCGCCAACGTTAAAGTAGCCGCGCACGATGGTGCTGACGGCGTCGCCGCGCTCGGCGGCGGGCAGATCGGGAATTGCCAGGCGGCGCTGCGCGGCTGTGAGGGCATCGGCATGCTCGGCCAGCGCGATTGAGAGCGATGTGTAGATGTCGAGCGCCTCGCTGAATGCGGTCCAATTCGCGTGCGCCTCGAAATAGTCGGCGGCGGCGCGAGCCACCTCACGTCCGCGCGCGATGTCTTCGGTAGGGACGCCGTCGCGCCAGTACAGCCACAGCAGATCCATCAGGCGAACGCGCCACACCTCCTCCTCGTCACCCGCCGCCTCGGCCAGCCGTCGTGCCTCCGTCTGCATCTCCTCCAGCTCGCGCCAGTCCGTCACGTCCGTTCGCGTCGCCCCCCAGCGCAGGTAGGCGATCAAGAGCTTGCGCAGCCGCCGCGCCCCGGTCAGCGAGTCGTCCGTCGCCGCCGGATCGGCGCGCCAGCGGGCCAACGCCTCGCGATATGCCGCCGCGCCGGTGTCGCGCAGCACCTGGTGCACGTTGTCGCCCAGCGCTTCGTAGAGTCTGCCGCGCTCGTTCTCGGGCGCGAGGGCTATGGCGCTCTGCAAGTAGTCACGCGCCTCGAGGAACGCCCCGGACTGGCTGGCTAGCTCGCCCGCGCGCACGAGGAAGTGTACCGCATGCAAGGCATCGACCGGCAAGGCGACGGCGACGGCGGACTGCCGCGCGAGCAGCACCGCCTCGCGGTAGTGATAGGCGATCAGCTCGGTAAACTCATCCAGCCGGCCGGCGGCGAAGCGTTCCAGCCACGCCGCGACCTGCGCGTGCAGCCGGATACGCTCGGCGCGCGGCAGGGTGCCGTAGGCGACGTCGCGGAAGAGGAGATGGCGGAAGGTATACTGACCGTCTTCAGTGGGCACGATCAGGTCGCGGGCGAGCAGGTCGCCAAGCACCGCGTCGAGATCCTTCTCCGCCAGCGGCGACGCAACCGGCGCGCCCACGAGTGCCCGCAGCATATCCGGGCGGAATGTGCGCCCGGCCACCGTCGCCACTTGCAGCACGCCGCGCTCGGTGGGCGTCAGGCGATCCAGCCGCTCCAACACGGCCTCGTGAACCGTGTCGGGCAGACCGTCGTCCGATGCGGCGAGGCCCGTCAGGCCGCGCTCGGTCACCGAGCGCGCCAGCTCGATGGCAAAGAAAGGGTTACCGCCCGAACGCTCGGCCACGCGCAGGAGCGCCGCTCCGTGTAACCCCTTGGCCAGGCGGCCGACCAGCTCCCGCGTCTGATCCTCGCGCAGCGGTTCGAGCGCCAGCGAGGTGAAGTTGCGCTGGCCGCCACCCCAGGAGGGCCTGCGATCGAGAAGCTCGGGCCGGCTCAGCGCCACCAGCAGCACTGCTGCCTGGGTGCGGGGACTCATGATGTGCTCGACGAGGTCAAGCAGGCTCTCGCTTGCCCAGTGCAGATCCTCGAAGACGAGAATGCGCGGCGTCTCTCGAGCCTGCGCCTCCACCAGCAGTCGCCATGCGCCAAAGATGCTCGTGCGATCACCGTCGCTGCTCTGGCCGTCGTGGCCGTCGCGCTCGATGCCCAGCGTCGCCAGCACCCGATCGGCCAGCCACGTCGCATCGTCGGCGCTATGCCCCATACGTGTGAACGCCTGCGTCACGCGCTCGTGTGAGAAGGCGCCGCCGAGCAAGCCTTCCAGCAGGCCGCGCAGCGGCCAGTAGGTGAGGTGGTCGCCGTAGGGTAGACAGCGCGCCGTCGCGACCTGGAAGCCGTCCGCTGGATCGAGCCGCGCGAGGAACTCCTCCAGCAAGCGTGTCTTGCCGGTGCCGGCAGGGGCGACGATGGAGACGAGCTGCGGCCGGCGCTCCTCCAGGACGGCCTCGCGCAGCAGGTCAAGCTGCGCCAGCTCGCGGCGCCGCCCCACCAGCGGCGGCCGCCCCACCAGCCGTACCGGACGCGGCCCGGTCAACGGATACACCTCAAGGCGGCGGCTCTTGCCCTTCGCCGTCACCAGGCGCCGTCTGCCGAAGAGGAAGGCCGCCCGAGCCGCGTCGGCGGTACGCCGGCTGGTGACGATCTCGCCAGGCTGCGCATGCTGCTCCAGGCGGGCCGCCACGTTCACGGCGTCGCCCGTCACCAGGAAGTCGCCGCGCGTGCGATCATCGGTGGCGATCACCTGGCCAGTATGCACGCCCATGCGCAGCACGAAGCGCCCGGCGAGCACGGCATCGTCCGCCACCTTATCCCGCAGCGCGAGCGCCGCGGCCAGCGCGCGCTCGGCGTCGTCGCCGTGGGCCTGCGCTAGCCCGAAGACGGCCATCACGGCGTCGCCGATGAATTTCTCTACCGTACCGCCATGCTCGGCGACCACCTGCCGCGCGTGGTCAAAGTAGCGCGTCATCAGCATGCGCACGTCCTCAGGGTCGAGCGCCTCGCCCAACGCCGTCGAGCCAGAGACATCGGCGAAAAGGATGGTGACGAGCTTGCGTTCCTCGGCCATACACTGCGCCTCGCTCCCGCTACGGTGGCCGCACACGACGCGCCGCTGCTCGCGTTTACCTCATGGCCCCCCATAGTTTACCGCGATTTCGGGGGCACCGTTGGACCCATTGGCGGGGATGCCCGCCGGTCAGTCCAGCCCGCCCAGCAGGATGTTGTAGCGCATCACCCGCAGCGCCATCCGCCGCCTCCTTTCGCGTACAGATCGCCCTCGTCAGGCACACCGGCGTCACCGGCCAGATCCTACCCGCCCGTTGCACTCCGCTCGTCCGATCCGCTGGCATACCTCCGGACGCGATGCTACCCTCCTACGTAGCGGATCGCTCCATCACGATGCCGATAGAGGGGACACTCATCCATGAAACCCGACGACCTGCTCCCGCGTGCCCGCGCCGTCCTCACCACCACGCCCGCCCGCTGGCTCTCGCTGACCGAGACGTTGCCCGTAGACGACCTCACGCGCCCGCCCGCGCCCGACCAGTGGTCCGCCGCCGAATGCCTGCGCCACCTGCTCGACGTCGAGCGCGCCGTCTTCCCCATCCGCGTGCGCGCCTTCCTCGCCGGCCAGGACTTCCCCGGCTTCGATCCCGATGCACAGCCTCCGGCCGACCTGAGCCGGCCCGCCGAGATGGCGCGTGAATTCGCCGGCCTGCGGGAGCAATCGCTCGCCTTGCTGGCCCAGCTCACCCCCGCCGACCTCGACCGCACGGCCCGCCACGCCGAGCTTGGCCCCGTCACGCTGGGCGACATGATCCACGAGTGGGCTGCCCACGACCTCAATCACACCGTGCAGGCCGAGCGCGCGCTGATGCAACCCTTCATCATCGGCTGCGGCCCCTGGCGCACCGCCGGCTACTTCGCGGATCACGACGTGGGAGGATCAGAGACCGATTGACACTCGTTTATCTTGGGTTGGGGCCAGGCGGGCGCACGCCATGCGCCCCTACGAGCCATCGCCCGGCACAGTGCTCACCGTGACGTGCGCTGCCGTAGGCGCCGTGCCAGTGTCGCCGGCTGCGTCCGACTTCGATGGGTCCGATGCGGTCGGCGCTGGATGAGGTGCGAGCGCGCCCGCGACCTCCGCGAGCGCCGTGCCGAGCGCCGGATCGCCCTGCGCGCGGGCGTACTTCGCCCGCGCCAGCAGCACCGCCACCGCGGCCGCCGCCAGCGCCGTGCGCGCCACATCGTCCCAGCGCACAGGACCGTGCCCCAGCGCGCTCGCCACCACCGGCAGCGCCGCCACCAACGCCGCGCACGCCAGCCCCTCGATCAGCCGCAGCAGCGCCCGCTCGCCCGGCGTCAGCGGCGCGTACGCCCGCGCCCGCGCGAACAGCGTTCCCCCGTGCTGCGCCTGCCCCGCTTTCGATACTGGCGGAGCCGCTCCTTGACCAGCCATTACCTGACCCTCCTGATGCCCAATCGAGGGCGGACGTTGTGGTATGGGCAGCGGGCGGTCTGAAGCACCGCGGGTAATCCCCTTGCGCCAAAGGGTGTGCATACCCCAACGACTCGCCCCATCCAGTATCACTCCGCGCCCTCCGCGCTTGCTCCGCGCCCTCCGCGTGCTCCGTAACCCCGCCTATCCCTTGACCGTCGCCAACGCTGCCGCCAGCGCCCGCACCGCCTGCTCCGCCGCCGTATCCTGCCCGGCCTGGCCGGTCTGGCCGGTCTGCCCCTGCTGCTGCTTGAGCTGCGCCTGGAGCGCGGCGATCTGCTGCGCCTGCGCCCCGATGTGTTGCTCGGCTGCCAGCAGCTCCGCGCCGAGCACCTCGCGCAGCACGTTGGTCGTCTGGGTCCAGCGGAGGGCAACGCTGGCAAAGATCTGGCGCGCGCCGGCGCCAGACTTGGGATCGGTCCACGAGAGCGGATCGATCCAGCGCTCGTCCTCGAGCGGCACGTTCGCCGCGTCCCAACTGTTCGCCAGCACGTACATACGGAAGCCGCGCACCACATGGTGCCCGTTGGGCGCGGTCAGCGTCGCGCCGTCGTCATGCCAGCCGCTCGGAATGCCATTCGTCGCCACGGGAGTCTCCTTCTTCGCCAGCACCCAGATGCCGGAGTACGAGCAGTGCGCGAGGCGCTCGGCCCACCATGCGCGCGATTGTGTCTGATAGAACCCGCCCCACGGATTCATCGCCGTGAGGCTGTTGGCGTCGGGCACGTCGCAGCCGGCGACCATGTGCGCGTACTGCGAGTGCGGCGGCTCGTCGCCCCAATCGCTGGGGATCGAGAGCAGCACCGGATGGGCCGCCGCGATCTCGCTTGCCGCGCGTGCCACCAGCGAAGCCGCATCGCCGCCGACGCGCGCCATGCTGACGCCCAGCGAATCGAGCAGACCGGCGAAGCGCGCCGGGTCCTGCATCCCGACGTAGCCCTGGCCATAGACGCGGTCGTGCAGGTCGTCGCCGCTGGTGAGGCGGCCGGTGAGCGCCTGGCACATCGCCGCGAGCGAGGTCGGCACACAGTCCATGTTGCCGTCCTCGGGCGGGCGGCCATCGGTCGTCTGCTCCACCCGTTGGTCTTTCAAGGGAACCGCGATCTTCACGCGCATGCCACCCCTTTCTCTGTCCGTCCCGTTCGTGTCCCGTGATGTGGTCGCCGCCGGCCGCACCGGACAATCGTGCTGGCGCCAGCAGGCGCGACGCGTCGCGCCCCTACGCCCTCAGCGTGTGTCAGCCGCCTATGGATGCGTCACCCCAATGACCCACGCCAGGCCGCCTGTATCCCTCCTCTCCCTCCTCTCTCCCTCCTCTCTCCCTCTCCGCGCCCTCCGCGTCCTCTGCGGTTCCTCCATCTTCTCCCTCTGCTCTGCCCTCCGTTGCCTCCGTTCCCTCTGTGGTAGATCTCCGCTCTCCCTCCGCGTCCTCCGCATCCTCCGAGCACCTCCGTGCGCTCCGCGTTCTCCGAACTTCCCTCCTCACGCGCCGATGGTCGTGTAGGTGCCAGTCCAGACCACCGCTCCGGAGCCGGCGGCCATGACCGTCACCTCGCAGCCGTAGGGCGTCATCGTGCCGACGGTGACGCTTGGCCCGCCGCCCACGTTGGTCGCCGCGATCTGATGGAACGTCAGGCCGGTGGGGGTGTTCGAGAGCACCGGCACGAAGCTCAGCCCCACACCCACGCTCTGCCCCGCCGTGGCGCTTGGCGCGCGGATCGAGCAGTAGCCCGTCTGCTGCGCCCCTGGCGACTGGACGGGACGATAGATGCCGCGCCGCCGCTCGCGCGCCTCGAAGGCGATCTGCAAGCGCGCCACGAGCGCTGCCGCGCGGTCGGCATAGTTGTCGAGCTGCAGCGTCAGCAGCGTGTCGCCGTCGGGCAGCTCGCGGTAGCGCGACTCCGCGATCCAGAACTGATTGATCCCAGCGACCGGACCAGCGGCGAGCTGCTGCCCGCGCACCGCCAGCTCCGGGACGAACAGGTTGCGGTCCGCGCGCACCTGGTGCAGCGGCAGCGGGCGGCCGTTCTGGTCGCGCACGGCACGCAGCTCGATCTCCACCTTGTTCGTGGGATTGCTGTAGGTCGCCAGCCAGGCGTTGGCGATCGCCGTCGCCTGTGCGCCGGTCAGCGGTAGCCGGCCCAGATTGCGGCGCAGCTTGCGCCGGCGGAACGGCGCGCTGCCCTGCGAGCCGTCGCCGTTGAGCCGCGGATCGCTCACCGTGATCACACCCGGCCCAGCCAGCGGATCCACGAATGCCACTTCGACCACGTTGTAGGCGCGCTGCGTCGAGGGCATCACACGCCAGGCGGCAATGTCGGCGCCCAGCGCCAGAAAGTGGGTGGTGGTCGTGTCGCGCGGGTGCGCCTGGAGCTGCCACGTTGGGAAGCCCGCGGCGTCCACGTGGTGTGGGTGGTCGTAGACCGTCCAGACGTAATCGCCCAACGCGCCCATCAGGTCGTGGAGGATTTCTTCGAGCGTGTAGCCGTCGTAGACTGGGGTGAACGTGTTGGCTGGCGTACCTGGCAGCACGGCGGATTGATCGGGGTCGAGCGGCAAGTACGCGGCACGCTTGGCGAACTCGTTGGCGATGATGCCCTGCGCGGTGGTGGCGGAGTTGTAGGCCGCGTCGTCGGGATCGTCGCGCAGCGCCACGCCGCCGCCCAGCGCCGAGAGCAGGGCGTACTCGCCACCCGCGCCTTCCAGCACCAGCGCTGGATCGGACCATTCGCCGCCAAAGGCTGTGAACAGCCCGTCACGCAGGCAGACACGCCCAAAGACCGCTAGCTCGGGCCGCGGCAGCCGCGCATCGGGCAGCTTGAGCACGCAGCTCAGGTCGCCGAAGCCGCCCGGCGCGACGGTGGTGAACTCCAGCGCCTCCGTCTGCGCGCCGTACTCGCGCGTAATCAGCGGGTAGGCGGCGCTGGTCGGCGTGGTGTAAGCCCACAGGGCGAGCTGACTGCGCAACATATGGGTATCTCCTCCAGGTCGCGGCACTCAAGTGCCGACGCACGGCCAATGGATTGAAGTCCGAGAAGCTCGCATCGCACACGGCAGCGAGACTTTGGTTTCCCATGTCCGTGCGCCGGCTTTTCAAAGCCGCGATCCGCTCCTCGTCACAGTCCCGCGGGCCGCGCCAAACCGCCCGGTCGGCGCCAGGCGCGATTCACCAGGCGATCCTGCTCGCGCTGCCACACATCGAGCGCCGCGCGCAGGTCGCCATGCTCCGCCCCGGCCAGCTCAATCAGCACCGGCGCCAGGCCGGCATCAGCTCCGCGCTGCGCCGCCGGCACGACCAGCTCGCGCGCCAGAGACGTGGCCGCCAGACGCGTGACGCCGCGCGAGTGCGCCAGAGGCGTGCGCCCCGCGACACCGGGAATCGCCACGCGATGCGTCGCCGGCACGTCGGGCGGGCGCGGCTGCCTGGGCCGCGGCTGCTTGGGTCGCGGAGCGGGCCGGCGGTGGGTGCGTCGCGCCATCGTCTGAATTCCTTTCACAGCCGCCCGCCCCCTTGGCGTGGCTCGTACCGAACACTCAGGACAGGCGATGATGCCGGCAAGCGTAGAACATAATTTCGTGTAGCGCAAGAGGTAGAGGGACGCTGCACTCGTACTCGCGTCCGGTCTTGGCCGCGATTGACCGGAGATCGCCGCGAACGTCCGTCTGTGCCAGAGGGACGATGGCCATGCATTCTCACTGCGTTGACCGTACGCGGTGAGATCGCTACACTGGTTGCGCTGCAACCTGGGCAGCAATAGAGACGTCGGCGGGGTGATGTCGCTTGGTAAGGGGCAAGCTCAGATGTTAGGCCGTGGGTTGGAGCGCTGGCGCCGATACGTGCGTCGGCCGAGCAAGCGCTTGATTGCGGCAATCGCCGGACTCGTGATCGCGATCAGCGTCATCTGGGCGGCAAGTGCCGCTGTGCTGGCATACGCCCAGCCTCACTGGTCACACTTACCGGTACGCGCCCTGTCATCACCCTCTTCCTCTCCCTCATCCTCGCCGACACCGGCGCTCCCAGGACACCTGCCAGTCCACCCGCGAGCAGCCTCTGCTGTAGACTGGCCGATGTATATGAACGACAACGCACGCGATGGCGCCAGCACTGAGACGATTCTCTCGACAGCCAACGCTGGCCGGCTCGACGCGCTCTGGCTGCTCAAGACCGGCGGTGCAATTGCCGCGCAGCCGGCGATCGTCAACGGCACGATCTACGTCGGCTCGTGGGATGGCTATGAGTATTCCGTCAACGAAGCCAGCGGCACTGTCAACTGGAAGACCTTCCTGGGGCAGACGATTACCTGCAACACGACACAGGGCGTCACCTCCAGCGCAGAGGTGGTCAATGGGGTGGTCTACGTCGGCGGTGGCGACTCGTACTGGTACGCGCTCAACGCCAGCAATGGCAATATCCTGTGGAAGGTCTTCACCGGCGACAACAGCCCCACCGGCGGTCACTACAACTGGTCCAGCCCGCTGATCTCCAACGGTTACGCCTACATTGGCGTCGCCAGCCTGGGCGACTGCCCACTGGTGCAGGGGCAGGTGCTCAAGGTCAGCCTCTCGACGCACCAGGTCGTCGCGACCACCAACCTGGTGCCCAATGGCCAGATCGGCGCGGGCGTCTGGACCTCGCCGACGCTCGACGTCGCGACCAATACGATCTACGTCACGACCGGCACGATACAGAACGCGGCGCAAATCTACGCGCAGGCCATCGTTGCCATTGACGCCAACACGATGGCGATCAAGGGTTCGTGGCAGGTGCCGGTGTCGCAGGTGGTGCCCGACTCCGACTGGGGCACGTCGCCGATCCTTTTCACCGATAGCACCAATCGCCAACTCGTGGGCGCGATCAATAAGAACGGCATCCTCTATGCCTTTCTGCGCAGCAACCTCGCGGCGGGACCCGTCTGGCAGCGGCAGATTGCGATCGGCGGCGGCTGCCCGCAGTGCGACGAGGGCAGCGTCTCGAACCTGACCTTTGCCAATGGCGTGCTTTATGCCGCCGGAGCCGCCACGATCATCAATGGCTATGGCTACCCAGGCTCGGTGCGCGCGCTGAATCCCGCGAATGGCAACAGCATTTGGGAGCATGGTGATCTGGGATCCGTGATGCCTGGGCTGACCTACGACGACGGGCTGATCTTTGCCGGCACCGGCCGGTCGCTCGAAGTGCTCGACGCCGCGACTGGCACGCGCCTGTACAGCATGAACACCTGGGGCCCGCTCTATGGCCCGGCGGCAGTCTCCAACGGCATCATCGTCTTTGGGTCCACCACCGGCTACCTCTACGCGATCTCGGTGCCCATCACGCCGCTGGCGCCGCCCGATCCGAACTGCCCCGCCAACTGGATCTGTCAAGACCTCGTCAGCCCCTCGCCGGCTGGCTCCGAGACGACGTCCGGCGGGACCTGGGTGATCAGCGCCGACGGGCCGGGCGTCGTGGGATCAACCGACCAGGTGCGCTTCATCTCCCAGAACGTCCGCGACGATATGCAGATCACCGCGAACCTGACGGCACTGAGTGGTGGCACCAGCGCCGCGCAGGTCGGTCTGATGGTGCGCGGGAACATGAATCCCAAGTCGCCGGCCTACGCCATCGTCGCGCAGCCGGGCGGCACGGTTGCGGTTATGTATCGCTGGGCGTATACCTCGTCCATGCAGACGCTTGCCACGCTCAGCAGCGCCAACCTGCCGCTCTACGTCGAGATCCAGCGAATCGGCGACCGCTTCCAGGCGGCCACCTCGACCGACGGTAGCACCTATACCCTGGTGCCCGGCACGACTGTTCAGCTCAACCTGGCGGCCAGAATACTCGCCGGCGTCACCGCCAGCTCCGGCGCCAACGGCACGCTGGCGAGCGCGACGGTCTCCGCGGTGGCCATCTCCTCCACGCTCACACTGCCCAACTCCGCACCCTCAGCCTCGCCGTGCCCCACCGGCTGGAGCTGCGCCGATGTCGGCAACCCTGTTACCGTGGGCAACCAGTCCCTTAGTGGCAACACCTGGACGATTTCCGGCGCGGGCACCGCGTTCGGCGTCAACAACTTCGACCAGTTCCACTACGTCTGGCAGCCGCTCTCCGGCGACGGCACCACGACGATCCACATCGTCTCGCAAACCAATACCAATGCCTCTGCCCAGGCCGGCGTGATGCTGCGCCAGGGCACCGACCCCAGCACCACGTTCTACGCTATCTTCGTCACGCCGGGCGACGGTATTGAGGTCTTCTATCGCGACACCCCCGGCGCCAATGCACAGACGCAGGCGAGCACAACCGGCACCGCTCCAGCCTATGTCGGCATCGGGCGCTCCGGCACGACCTTCACGGCATACACCTCCAACGACGGCACGACCTGGACGCCGATCACCGGATCGAGCGTGACGCTCAGTAACCTCTCCGGCTCGCTGCTGGCGGGCGCTGCCGTGACCTCGGCGGTGGCGGGTACGTCGAGCACAGTCACAGCCGATACGCTCTCCTCGGCAGCTGCGTCGTTCATCATCACGACCGTTGCGCTGCCGCCACCTTCGTCGCGGCTGCCACGCTAACGCCCGTCGCTTCCCGGCTTCGCTCTCGGTCGCGCGCTCCAGCGCCTCGTTCGCCACGCGGCGGATGGGGCGCTGGCGCATGGGTGTTCGGCGGTTTGTTGTTCCGCGTGTTGCCTCTGAGCAAGCAGCCCTGTGTGGCTCTGCGCAGTTCTCTGGAGCCCTTGACATGACCCGTCGCGACCGTGTATGCTCTGTATACCGACTGGATAGTATGTAAACGACTTCGAGGAACGGCATGCCCAGGCCAAAACAAGCGGACCCGCTCGCTCGGCGCCAGATCCTGGCCGCGGCGACCGATGTCTTCAGCCGCAAGGGCTACGCCGGCACCACGCTCGACGACATCACCGCCGCCGCCAATCTCAGCAAAGGCGCTATCTACTGGTACTTCGACAGCAAAGCCGAGCTCTTCAACACCATCCTTGGCGAGCGCTCTTCGGTCTTCTTGGAGCTGCTCGACGACGCGGCGCAAGCGGCCCCCTCGCCGCTGGCCGCGCTGGAGCAGATGTGGCTGCGTTGGATGGAGGCGCTGGAGACCGACCGCGCGTACCAGGCGTACGCGCGCCTGGCGCACCTGCGCATCGAGGTCGGCGTCGAGCCGCGTGAGAGCCTGGAGGCCCGCCGCACCGAGGAGCGCCGCGCGCAGGCGCTGGTGACACAGAAGGTGCTCGAAGCGGTTGCTGCTGGCGAGCTGCCGCGCGAGGCCGACGTCGAGGCGGTGGCGCTGAGCTTCGTCAGTGCCGGCACGGGATTGGTGCGCGCCTGGCTGCTGGTCCCGGAGACGTTTCTGCCGCGGGCCATCGCCCCGCGCATCTGGACGCTGCTCGTCGCCGGTTGGCAAAACGCGCGCGGCTGAGACCGCCAGATGAGCACATGCCGGGCGGGCGTCATGGGAGGCTGCCGAACATGGGAGTCATGGGAGACCGGGGAGACTGGCGAGGCACGGGAGACCGGGCAGTAGCGCAGGAGGGTGGCATCATGGACCAACAAACGGCGATAGAAGAGCTGCGCGAGCGCTACGCCCGCGGCGGCCTGCCGCTGGACGAGTTCCGCCGGGTGATGGGCCAGCTCATGGTCACCACTGATCCCGCCGAGTGCCAGGCGATCCTCGACGCGCTGCCCCCTGAGCCGGAGCAGCCGCGGCCACGCGCCGTTTCGGCGCCGCTGCTCGCCCCCTCGCGTCCCCTCGGTACGAGCGGTAGCGGAGGGCGGATACACCGCATCTCGGCCTTCTTCGGCAGTGCCGACCGCACCGGCGCGCTGTGGGAGCTGGGGCCGGAGACACTGGTCAGCGCGACCTTTGGCGAGGCGCGGCTCGATGTGCGCATGGCACGGCTGAGCGAGGGCGAGAATGTGCTGCGCCTCAACGCGCTCTTCGGCGAGATCAAGGTGATTGTGCCGCAGGGCATGCGCATCTACATGGATGGCTCGGCGCGGTTTGGCGAGGTCAAGGCGCCGGGACACGGCATCGGCGGCATCACCATGCACGACGAGTTTATGCTGGGCGAGTCCGATACCAGCAGCTATCTGCGCATCGAGGCCACCGCTACCTTCGGCGAGATTAAGGTGATCGCTCGCTGAGACCCGGCCAAGTCCATCCATACGATCCCCGTACCCTACCCGCCGTACCCGTCGTACCCAAGGACCGTATCGCCGCGTATAATAGAGCGGACGGCCGGGGAGAGCCGGCGGGCAGCGGAGGCGGGATGAGCAGTCTCGTGGGGCAGAGCCTGGGGCAATACCAGGTGCAGCAGGTGATCGGCGTCGGCGGCATGGCCAGCGTCTTCAAGGCGTACCAGCGCTCGCTCGACCGCTATGTGGCGATCAAAGCAATCCCGATGCAGGCCGCCAACTCGCGCGACCCCGGCTTCCTCGCGCGCTTCACCAACGAGGCGCGGCTGATCGCCAAGCTCAGCCACCCCAACATCGTCACAGTGCATGACTACGGCGAGGAGCGCGCCTGGGCTTACATCGTGATGGAGTACATCGCCGGGGGCACGCTGCGCGACCGCATGGTGCAGGCCGAGGCGGCGCACCAGCGGCTGGGACTGGCCGCCACGCTCGACCTGATCGCCCAGGCGGCGTTGGGCCTCGACCACGCCCACCAGAACGGCATCATCCACCGCGACGTCAAACCCGGCAACATGCTGCTGCGCACCGAGGAGCAACTGCTGCTCTCCGACTTCGGCATCGCCGCGATCCTCGAGGCCAGCGCCGGCTACGCGCTCGGCAACGGCGCCGGCACGCCCCAATACATGGCGCCGGAGCAGGGCACTCCCAACGGCATCATAGACGCCCGTACCGACATCTACTCGCTCGGCGTGGTGCTCTTCCACTGCGTGACGGGGCAGTTGCCCTTCAACGCCGACACGCCGATGGGCATCATCAATCAGCACCTGCGCACTCCCGTGCCGCGGCCCTCACAGCTCGCGCCGGGGCTGCCGCCGCGGGTCGAGCAGATCATCCTGCGCGCGATGGAGAAGCAGCCCGGCCTCCGCTACCAGCGCGCGCGCGAGATGGCCGACCAGCTCCGCGACGTGGCCGCCGAGGCGCGCCGCCTCGCACCCGCTTCCGTCCCACTCCTCGCGGCTCAGGCCCAACGTGCGGGTCCCGCGACGCAGCGCTACGGCGCCAACGGCCGCGCGCACGCTCCGGTGCCAATGCCCTCGCCACTGCCCTTGCCGCCGATGGGCGTGCCCGGCCAGCTCGGCACTTGCCTGCGCTGCGGCGCCGCCAACAGGCCGCAGGATCACTTCTGCACCGCCTGTGGCTATGACCTCTCCGGCAAGCGCGCCCAGGTGGACCGCTACCTGCTGCCCGACCGGCGCCCGCTACGCTGCCGCATCTCCATTCGCACGGGTCCGTACGCAGGGCGTTGCTACGTGCTGCACCAGGACGCCACCACCGTGGGCCGCATCGCCGGCAACGACATCGTGATCCCCGACGGCACGGTCTCGCGCCGCCACGCGCGGCTGGTCTTCCACGGCGGCCAGTGGGCGATCGAAGACCTCAAAAGCTCGAACGGCACCTTCGTCAATGGCGGGCGCGTTGCCGAGAAGAAGCCGGTGACGCTCAAGCATGGCGACGCGCTGCGCCTGGGCGACGACATGATGGTCTTCGAGCTGTTGGCGTAGCGTGGGCGCTCGTTCGCATGCGCGGACGGCACCGCCAGGCCCATGCTCCGAAGAGCGCGGACCCGGCGGCGTCTGCGAAACGTGTACGAGGTGTGTGCCAGTTGCGCTAGCCTTCGCGGCGCGCGGCGTCGGCGGCCTCGGCGAGCCGCTTCAGCACGTCGAAGAACGCTGGCGGCTGGCCGATGAACAGTCCGTCGTCGGTGAGCGCCTTCAAGGCGCCCATTGCCGCGCCCTCGGTCGCCGTTGGCCGGATGATCGAGACCGGCGGGAACTTGCGGCTGAGGAAGAACGTCGGCTCCGGCATGATCAGGTTGGTCTGCGTGCTCTCGCTGCCAGTGTTCAAGTTCGGGAATCTCAGCCCGTTGGTGGGGTCGGTCAGCGGCACAAAGTTGCCCGCTTTGTCCTGCCACGTCTGGAAGTGCTGCGTCTCGGTCGGGCCGATGCTCAGCAGAATGCGCAGCGCCTCGGCATTCGTCACGCGCTGCGCCAGCGACGGGTAGAGACTGGTGCCCCCCTGTTCGATAAACGCGAAGTGGAAGCCCGCCGTATTCACAATCGCCTGGAGGTGGTCGTTGGGGGTCAGGTCGTTATCGTCGCGGGGAATCGCCGGGAACTGCCCGTTCGCCAGGTCCGGAATGGCCTGTGGGAACGAGTCACCCAGGTCGGGATTGCCGGTGGCGCTGCGATAGCGCGTCCACCACGACGTATCCACCGTGAGCTGCGTGAGGTTGGTGAGACGCTTGCCAATCTTGGCCGTGTTGACGCCGGTCGCCGTGCTGCCTTTGAGGTTGCGGAAGCGGTCCAGGTTCACTTCCTCGGCGCCGACCGACTGGAGGAACGCGTTGATGAACGTGAAGTGACTGATCTCGTCGTCGGTGTTGTCGTGGATGTACTGGGGCATGTCCGTATCGAGCGTGTTGACCAGCAGGTTGGTGTACGGCTGGCTGCCGCTGCCGCCCAGCTCTTCGGCGTCCTGGATGCCCCCCAGCTCGTTATACTGCTGCCACAGGTCGCTCTCGAGGATCTCGGCGGCGGCCAGGAAGCGCAGAATGGCGATGTCACCCTTGGTGGGGTGACTGCTCGCCGCCTGGGCGGTGTGACTGCCAACCCCCGAGAACGCCAGTCCTGCGCTAGCCAGGCCGACCCCGGCACCGACGCCGGCTTTGAGCAACGAGCGCCGCCGGACGGCATGGCGCCAAGCGGTAGCGGGAGCCGCATTAGCGGGTGCCGCGCGATCCGCCGCGGAGGGCGCACTTATGGGGCGATCGTCGGAGTGCATGGAGTCTCCTCCCTGACCTGGCACCATGTGCTGGATACCAGGCGCGTGGGTGTAGGCCATCGTTCCATCGTGGTGGCGCCGCGCGAACGCCATGCACACCGGGTGCAACACCCAATACGCGGCGTGTTACACGATTGGCAGGGATCGAGCGAGCAGCAAGGAGAGACGTCGCTATACCTCCGCCGGCTCCGGCTTGGCCTCATCGGTCTTCGCGGTGCGCTTGCCCTTGCCACGGCGCGAGGCGGGAGCGACGGGCGAGGCGGCGAGCGTGCGGCCGAGGAACTGCCCAGTATAGGAGTGAGGCAGCGCGGCGAGCTGCTCCGGCGTGCCCTCAGCGATCACCTCTCCGCCACGGTCGCCGCCCTCAGGGCCGAGGTCGATCACCCAATCGGCGGACTTGATGACGTCGAGGTTATGCTCGATGACGACCACCGTGTTGCCGGCGTCCACCAGGCGCTGGAGGACGTGCAGCAGGCGCTCGACATCGGCGAAGTGTAGGCCGGTGGTCGGCTCGTCGAGGATGTAGAGTGTGCGGCCGGTGGCGCGGCGCGATAGCTCAGTCGCCAGCTTGATGCGCTGGGCCTCGCCGCCGCTGAGTGTGGTGGCGGGCTGGCCGAGCTTGATGTAGCCCAGACCGACGGCGTTGAGCGTGCTGAGCTTGTTGGCGACGGAGGGGACGTGCTCGAAGAACGGCAGCGCCTCGGCGACGGTCATATCCAGCACGTCGGCGATCGTCTTGCCCTTGTAGGTAATCTCCAGCGCCTCGCGGTTGTAGCGCTTGCCCTTACAGGCCTCGCAGGGCACGTAGACATCGGGCAGGAAGTTCATCTCGATGGTGATGATGCCCTCGCCCTTGCAGGTCTCGCAGCGCCCGCCCTTGACGTTGAACGAGAAGCGGCCAGGGGTGTAGCCGCGCAGCCGCGCCTCGGGCACGGCGGCGAAGAGCTCGCGGATCGGGGTGAAGGCTCCGGTGTAGGTGGCGGGATTGGAGCGCGGCGTGCGGCCGATCGGCGACTGATCGATGTCGATCACCTTGTCGAGCGCGGCGATGCCCTCGATGGTGTCGTGCGCGCCGGGGCGGGCGTGGGCGCGGTTGAGCTTCTGCGCCAGCGACTTGTGCAGGATCTCGTTGACCAGCGTGCTCTTGCCGGAGCCGGAGACGCCGGTGATGGCGATGAACTCGCCCAGTGGGAAGCGCACGTCAATGTTCTTGAGGTTGTTCTCACGTGCGCCGCGGACCACCAGCTCGGCGCCATTGCCGAGCCGCCGCGCCGCTGGGACGGCGATGTGCCGCCGGCCAGAGAGGAACTGCCCAGTGATCGAGTCGGGATGGGCGGCGATCTCAGCCGGCGTGCCCTGAGCGACGAGGTAGCCGCCATGCTCGCCGGCGCCGGGACCCATGTCGATCAGGTGGTCGGCGGCGTGCATGGTGTCTTCGTCGTGCTCGACGACGATCAGCGTGTTGCCCAGGTCGCGCAGCCGCACGAGGGTCTTGATCAGGCGCTGGTTGTCGCGCTGGTGCAGGCCGATGCTCGGCTCGTCCAGGATGTAGAGCACGCCCATCAGGCTGGAGCCGATCTGCGTGGCGAGCCGGATGCGCTGGGCCTCGCCGCCGGAGAGCGTGGTGGCCGAGCGATTGAGCGAGAGGTAGTCGAGGCCGACATCCACCAGGAAGCCGAGCCGCGCGCGAATCTCTTTGAGCACCTGGCGCGCGATGGTCTGCTCGCGCTCGGTCAGCGGCGTGACCTCCGCCAGGCTCGCCTCCTGCAGCGTGATGCGCGGCAGATGGATGATGTTGCCGTTCTTGCTGGCTTCTTCAGAGAGAACCGCAGAGGACGCGGAGGACGCGGAGGACGCGGAGACAGTGGGGGACTTGCCGTTTTTGCCGCTGTTGCCATTTGCGATGAAGGCTGGCTCGTCGGCGGCGCGGGCCAGGGCGATCGCATTGCCGTTTTCGCCGTTGATCGCGTTTTGGTTGGTCGTGAGCAGGTCGAAGAAGCGCAGGGCGTTGACGATCGAGAGGTTGCCGACCTCGACGATGCTGCGGTTGCCGACGGTGACGGCGAGCGCTTCGGGCTTGAGACGCGCGCCCTTGCAGACGGGGCAGGGGATGGCGGACATGTACTGCTCGATCTCCTGCCGGCCGTGCTCGGTGGCCTCTTTGTAGCGCCGCTCCAGGTTGGGGATCACGCCCTCGAAGGTGGTGGAGTGCTGGCGGCGGGTGCCCTGGCGGTTGCGGTACGAGAAGCTGACGGGGTCCTCCGCGCCGCGCAGGACGATCTCTCGCGCCTCATCGGGCAGGTCCTTCCAGGGCACGTCGAGGCTGAAGCCATGCTGCCTGGCGACCGAGGAGAGCAGCGTGGAGTACCACGTGCTGACGCTAGCGAAGCGGCTCCAGGGCAGGATCGCGCCCTCGTTGATCGAGAGATCGGGGTTGGTGACCACCAGATCGGGATCGATCTCGAGCTTGGTACCGAGGCCGGTGCAGGTGGGGCAGGCGCCCTTGGGATTGTTGAAGCTGAAGCTCCGCGGCTCCAGCTCTTCGAGGCTGATGCCGCAATAGACGCAGGCGAAGTGCTCGGAGTAGAGCCGCTCCTCGCCGCCGATGATCGAGACCAGGATTATGCCATTGCCGAGCTTGAGCGTGGTCTCGACCGAGTCGGCGACGCGCGTGCGCTGGCTGGCCTCGGGGTCTTCCGGCGGGTGCTGGCCATCCGCGACGTAGGCCACCGGGCGCTCGGCCACGCGCAACATCGGCGCTGGCGCCGTGTCGTCGCCGGGCAGCGCCTCAGAGCGCGGATGGCGGATCACCAGGCGATCCACGACGACCTCGATGGTGTGCTGCTTGTATTTGTCGAGCTCGATCTCTTCGCTCAGGTCGCGGATCTCGCCGTCCACCCGCACGCGCACGTAGCCGGCGCGGCGCATCTCGTCGAGCAGGCTC
>DASVAA010000146.1:0-3484 GCA_036376595.1 Ktedonobacterales bacterium
CACCTCGCCGTCCTCACTCCGCTGCGCCAGCGCCTCGGCGAAGCGCCCGGCGTTCAGCACACGGTAGGGGCGGTCGTAGAACCGCGTCGTCGTGGTGTCGAGCGGCGGCGTGATGCCCAGCGTGTTGTGCTGCTCGCCGGCAATCGCGTACGCCTCGCAGAGCGCGTCCTCACGCGCCTGCGCATCTGCTTCCGCGAGCGCGCGCTGCAGCACCGGGCCGAGCGTTGCGGCGACAGGCAGTTTCGAGAACGCGGTGCCGAACCACTTCGCGTAGGGCGCGTAGCGCCGCGCCTGCAGGAAGCTCAGCCGCATCAGGTCGCGCACGAGCGAGGCCGTCACGAGCCGCGACCCCAGCTCGTCGCCGGCCTCGGCCGTGCGCCCGACGAACACCTCGACCTGCGCGATGCGCATCCACTGTGAGGCCATAAGGTAGAGCCACACATCGCGCGGGTAGTACGCCAGTCGCTCGCGCAGCGCGGTGAGCGTGCCCAGTCCGTCGTAGAAGACCGCGCCGGCCGTCACCTGTAGCAGCTTCTGCTCCGGCAGCACGAGCCAGTCGCGCGCGCCCAGTGGCTGCTCTGGCGTGATGCCCAGCTCCATACGCGTGAAGGCGCGCAGCGTCCACACATCCACGTGGTGCGCGACGTGTCCCGGCGTCCCCGGCACCGTCAGTCGCACGCCCGTCTCGTTCTTGGGACCAAAGCTGGTCGAGTAGCCGCGGAACTCGACCGGCAGCTCGGCAATTAGCGCCTTCTCGATGGCGGCGCCCAGCTCCGGCGCAGTGTCATCGGGCACGAAGAGCAGCAGCCGCGGTCCCCACTCGTGGTCGGTGGAGCGCGGCGTATCGAAGCCCAGCACGTCCGAGCCGTAGCCGATCAGCGCGGCGGCGTAGGCGAGTGTGGGGAAGTGCGCGGTCAGGATCGGCCGCACGGCCTCTGCGTAGTAGGCGCGGTTGAGATCGAGTCCGGAGAGAAAGGCGGGCATGTGCCCCTCCGCGATGGGAGTCACGAACGTGCAATCAGCGGCGTCACCCTATCACGCGCAACGGCTGGCGGCGAGGCAGATTTCCCTACGAGCGCGACGGGCCATATCATGGCTTGGCTGGAAGGCGGAGTATGCAATGGTGCGAATCACTGGTGGACGAGAGTCCGCAGGAGCGCGGTTCTGATGCGCATCGCGCGCCTCAGCGAGCCGTTGCGCGTAATGGGTCTGCTGGACGGCGCGCCCAACGGCAGAGGCGTGCTGCCGTTCTACGTCGCCCGCGGTCAGCGTGCGGCGGCGTAATCCGCGGCGGCGTAATCCAGCGTGGGGGCCACGGCCTCGGAACGGGCGAGCCAGGCGGCGACGGTATCGGCAGCGGCGTTGACGGCTGCCATCGTCGCGTGCTCGCCTCCGGCGTCGGGATGGTGGCGGCGTGCGAGCCGGCGCCGCGCGGCCTTGACCGCCGCGGCGGAAGCGCCCGGCGGCAGGCCCAGGGCCATGTATGCCGCGGCGACCTCAGGTGGCAGTACGAGGCTGCGCCACAATTCGCCGGTGCCGTATGCCGCACCAATTGGGCGCTCGCGCCAGCGGGCGAAAGCCTCGGAGACCGCCGGCAGCCTGCGTGCCAGCAGGCTGATCGCGTCTTCGGCGATCCACCACGCGCGACCATCCGCCACGCGGCAGCGCTGCCATGGGTCCAGCCCGCGCACCACTCGCGCGGCTTCGTGGAGCGCACGGTGCGAGCCGGCAAACGCGATCAGATAGCCCTCGCCAAACGCCTCGAAACCGGCGACGAAGATTCCCGAATCGTCCATCGAGCCTCCCCCCAGCAGACCGTACACGCGACGCGACATGACGCGACTCGACGTGCCTGTCGCTGGATTATGCCGCCTCGCGGCGGGCGCGCACACCGGTCAATGGTCCGATGCGGAGGAGGTGTCGGATGGTGTACACTGTACGGGCGGGAATGAGGCTGCGCGTCCGGGCTTACGGCAGAGCGCGATGAAGGCGTAGGAATCGAGCGCCAGCGGATGGCCGGCGTAGTCACCGTACACGGCGTCGATCACAAAGCCGGCCGCGCGTAGCATGTGCGTCATCTCCGTCGGGGCGTAGACGCGATAGCGCTCCTCGCGCCGATGCACGCCTTCCGGGGTGATGTAGTCGGTGATGTGGTGCGAGCGGCAGGTGAGGGGATCGAAGATGCCCTCGTCCACCACCAGGGTATCGCCGCTGCGCTCCCAGGTGCGGCGCGTGCCCGAACCGTAGCGCTGCCCCAGCAGCCACGTCGCCTCAAGACCGAAGCGGCCCCCCGGCTTGAGCGCGCGAAAGATGGCGTCGAGCTGCTCCTGGTCGCCCTCGTCGGTCTCGTGGAATCCGATGCTGGTGCCGATGCAGAGTGCGGCGTCGAAGTCCGCCAGCGCGAGCTGCGCCATATCACCCTGGATGAACCGCACGACCACTCCAGCGCCCGCGGCGGCCGCTTCGGCAACCTCCAGCGCCTCCGGCTCGGTGTCTACGCCCGTCACGCGGTAGCCCGTTGCGGCAAGGGCGATGGCGTGGCGTCCCCGATTGCAGCCAACGTCGAGAATACTGGCGGCGGGCGCAAGTTCGAGCTGCCGAAGCAAGAAATCGAGCTCGGCTTTCGTGCGCTCAGCCCCGTGCATCGCCTGTGTCACCGAGATGTAGAACCGCCCGTATGGAGGCTCAGATTGGATGGTCACCTGGACGCCTGTGTTGCCTTTCTCGATGGGTGGCTCAATGCGATAGATTGGGGGCGCGGACTTGACCGTTACAGGTCGTCGCGCTGCCCCAGGGGCTTGCCGATCAGATTATCGCGCACGTAGTCCGCTCGCGAGATGCCCATCGCGTCGTAGATCTCGGCCGCCTGCCGCCAGTGCATGAGCGCCTGCTCGCGTTGCCCCTGGGCCTCTTCGATCCAGCCCAGGTCTTCGAGCGCCCCGCCGACACTGCCCACCTCGCCGACCTGTGAGTACATCTCCAGCGCGCGCAGCACGAATGGCAGCGCTTCTTGCGGTTCACCCTGCCGCCGGATCAGCTTGCCGAGCATCAAGTTGGCGTACGCGATGGTCCGTGTCGCGCCGAGACGCTGCGCCACCTGCAGCCCCTCGTCGAGCGCCGGCCGCGCGCGGGCATACTCCCCCTCGTCCGAGAGCACATGCCCGATGTCGGTCTTGGTGTGCGCCCAACTCGCCTCATCGCCGGCCTCTTGGTAAATCGCGCAGGCCTGCTCCCGCAGCCGGATCGACTCGTCCCATTGCAGCCGCAAATGCGCCAGATCGGCCAGCCTCCCCAGCGCAAACGCCTCGACCGGCCTGGATCCCGCTGCCCGAGCCAGTGCCAAGCCCGCCTCGTAGCGCTCGATGGCCGGCTCGTAGTTGCGCTGGTCGCGGAAGGGAATACCCGAATCGGTCACCAGCGAGGCCTCCAGCGCGCGATCCCCCACCGCACGTGCCGCCTCGATGCCCCACGACAATATCTTGGT
>DASVAA010000147.1:0-30972 GCA_036376595.1 Ktedonobacterales bacterium
CGCTTCGGCTGGATCGCCGACTACCCCGATCCGCAGGACTTCCTGACGCTGCTGTACTCGACGACCTCCTCCTACAACGACAACAACGCCAGTGTGCCGCAGGCCGACCAGCTCATGTCGCAGGCCGACATGATCTTCCAAGCGTCGCAGCAGGACCAGCGCATGTCGCTGTACAACCAGGCGGAGCAGTTGTTGATCAACCAGGTGGCGGTCTGCCCGGTGTTCCAGTACGGTCTTCAATATATGGCGCGCACGTACATGAAGGGCTTCCTGGAGGACGCGCAGGGCAACCAGCCGACCACCGAGTGGCCCAACGTCTACATCGCGACCCATTAGCAAGCGTCTCGGCGTCAAGGATGACACCGGGCCGATCACCTGCGCGCCTGGAGCGTCTGCTCCGGGCGCGCGTTGTGCGTTCGCCTGCCCTGCGTCACGTCCTCCGCGTGAGCGCGGTCATTTGCCAGCGTTTCCCGCGTCGTCATCGGCGGGCGATGGTGGGACGGCGGGCGCGGGTGCCGAGGCGGCAGCGGCAGAGACGGATGCCTGTTGCTCGTAGAACTCCTCCACCGCCTCGCGCATGGCGTGCAGCCCCACACCACGGCCCTGCGCCAGCGCTTCAACGCGCGAGCAGCGGTCGGCCAGCGTCGCGTCGAGCGCCTCGGACGTCATGCCCAGCATGCCAGCCAGCGCAGTCCGTGCCTCCGGCGAGGGTGGCTGGAAGCTGTCGCCGTTGGCGCTCCAGCGCACCAGCGGCAGCAGCGCGACGCCGTAGCGCGCGACGGCCCGTGCCGCCTCCGGCGTCAGCTCCGGCGCCGGCTTCTCATCGGGCGCGAGCGGTCGCAGCAGATACACGCTGAGGAAGCGCCGCCGCGGAGGCCAGAGCCGTCCGACGAGGCCGATGTTGACGATCACGCCCAGCCGCGCGATATCGCTCGCCGGCAGGCGCAGGTCGCGCCCCAGCATCTCCAGCACGTCGCCCACGGTATCGGCATGGCACGACGTGGCGACGGCAAAACCCTTCTCGGGCAGCTTGAGCAGCGTGCGCGCGTTACGGCCCCACATGTAGATCGAGAGGTGATCGCTGACCTCGTTGGCGAGCACGTAGGTCGTCTCGGGCGGCACCTCATCCACCCAATCAAAGTCTTCGTACATGCCGGTGGTGTAGACCAGCGTCGAGCCGTTGGGGATCAGGCCCAAGAGCGCATTGAGGGTCGTCGTTTTGCCCACACCGGGCGTTGGATCGGTTGGACCGGAGACGATCAACGAGTGGTGGCGCTCCATCAGCAGCCACAGTAGCCCCGCGGTCGGCGCGTCGAGACTGCCCATCGCGACGAGCTGCGCCACCGAGAGCGGGCCGGACGACTCGTAGTGCCACATACGGCGCGAGTACATGCTATGGGGATCGAACATCGGCATCCTCGCTTGTCTACATCGTCTCAGCAGTCGCTGGTCGATCTCTACGAGACCGGCTCCTCGCGCTCCTCGTGCTGGCCGCCGGGCGTCTGCGCCTCGGCCACCTCGTCGGGCACTTCGGGTTCCGGCTGGGTTTGTTGGGAAGCGGGTTGCGCCGCCTGAGCGGGTTGCGCGGGCTGCGCTCGTGGCTGGGCGGGCGGTGGCGAGAGCCATGCCGGCAGCGCCGTCCAGTTGACCGCCAGCACGTGCGGCTGCGGCGTATCGCCGAAAGCCAGCGCACTGATGGAGGCGTTGGCGATGCTGACGAAGCGCGCGCTCGCCGAGGCGATGCCGCTGTAGTGCGCCAGGATCAGCTTGACCACGTCGGCGTGCGACACCACCACGATGTAGCTGCCCAGCGACTCGTCCGCCAGCAGGTCCCGCACCGCCGCTACCGAGCGCCGCTGGACCCGCTCGAAGCTCTCGACCCCCTCCGGCGGCTCGTTGGGGTGCGCGACATACTGCTCCCAGCCGGGATCGTTCTTCCTCAGCTCGGCAATCTGCTGCCCCGCCCAGGAGCCGATATCCGTGTCCATCAGCCGCTGGTCGGTGCGCACCGGCAGATTCCAACCGTGCGCGATGATCTCGGCGGTGTCTTTGGCGCGCTCCAATGGGCTGGCGATCACGGCGCTGAGCGGCAGCCCCGAGAGCGCCACCGCCGCGCGCAGCGCCTGCCGCCGGCCTTCGTCGGTCAGCGCGACACCTGGGATCTGGCCCGGCAGCCGGTTCTCGACGTTGTAGGTGGTCTGGCCGTGGCGCAGCAGAATAAGCAGTCGCGGCGGCCTCTGTGGTGGCTGCGGCTGGGCCGCGCCCTGACCCTGTGGCGAGGGCCACGCCTCCGATGTGCTCGCGGGAGAGGTAGCGCCGTTCGCGCCGTTCGTCGCGGACGGGTCGGGGGTGACGTGGGGAGCGTGCTGGGTGTGCGAATCGTGCATGAGGCGTCTCACCAGGCCGCGCCCGGTGAGCGGACGCCGGATCTGAATGGTCCACAGGCGGAGCAGCGGCCGGCGCGAGCCGCGGGGCACGCCGCGCAGCCGCAGCAGGGCATGCCAGCCGTCTTGGGCGCCCGCGCGGGCGCGGGACCACAGCCGGCGCATTGGCGCTGCCCACCCTCTGTGTCGTGCCAGGCGGCCGGTATGCTCGCCGGCCGCGTGTGCGTATTGTAGCACGCCCGATGACGGCCCATCCGGCGCATGTCGTGCTGCCGGTGCGGCCGTGCCGGGTCGCGAGCACGGCGCCCGCGCGCCGGAAGATGGTACGATGTCATGCGGCCCGTGGCGGCGAGCGGGAACATATCTCGTGGCGCGCCGTGGATGCTCACATGCGAGAAAGGATAGACACAATGCCCGATCAGGTGCCATTTTCGGCGGAGAAGCGCACGATCACCGGCAAGGCGGTCAAGCGCCTGCGCAAGCACGGAATCGTCCCCGGCAACATCTTTGGCGGTGGACAGGAGTCAGAGGCCATCCAGATGAGCGCGCACGACATCCAGCGCTTTCTGGCAACCCACACGCCGACCACCGTCCTGCGCCTCGGCCTGGACGACGGCGGCAGCGCGCGCAACGTGATCGTCGCGCACGTGCAGCACCAGCCGGCCACGCACCAGATTCAGCACGTAGACTTTCTGCAAGTCAACCTCAATCAGCCGATCAAGGCCAAGGTGCCGATCCGGGTGGTGGGCGAGGCGCCGGCGATGAAGATTGGCGGCGCGATGATGCTCCACCTGCTGGAGGCCGTGGACGTGGAGGCGCGCCCGGTGGACCTGCCGGCGTCGCTAGAGCTGGACGTCAGTGGGCTGGAGGAGCTCAAATCGGCACTGCACGTGAGCGATCTGCGCGTGCCGGCCAGCGTGACCGTGCTGACCGATGCCGGCGAGCCGGTCCTCAAAATCGAACCGTCGAAGCTCTCGTTCGCTGAGGAAGAGGTGGTGGCGTCGGAGAGCGACGTGCCCGCGCACCCGGCCGAGATGGAGACGCCAGAGGAATAGTCCTTACCCCACGGCGGGCGAGACATGTCGCGTCCCTACACATACGAGGCGATGGGGCCAGCGATGCCATCTGCCCGTGTGTGTCGTGGCGACGCCCGCGTCGCCTCTGCGGAGCGACGGAGAACGCGCAGGGGGATGTGTGTTCCCAACCGGCGGCGCGTTTCGGGGCCACGTAGGGGCGTACGGCGTACGCCCGGAGGCCCTCCAGGTGCGGTTTCAACCGCCTGACTCGGCTCGCGAGCAGGAAGGTGGCGATGGGCGACAGGCAGCAGCCGCTTCCGGCGAATCAGCCGCCGGATGGAGGCCGCGTGGGCGAGTTCGAGCTGATCGCGCGGCTCACGGCGGGCCTGACCGCGCGCCCGGACGTGGTGATGGGCGTTGGCGACGACACCGCGCTGCTGGCGCTCGACCCTGCCTCGCCGTGGCTGCTGGCGGCGACGGTGGACGCGCAGGTCGAGGGGCGCCACTTCGTGCGCGGCATCGCGACGCCCGAAGATATCGGCCACAAGGCGCTGGCGGTCAATCTCAGCGATCTGGCCGCGATGGGCGCGGAGCCGCTGTGGGCGCTGGTCTCGCTGGTCCTGCCGCCTGGCGCCGACCCCGCCGAGCTGGAGCGCGTCTACGCCGGCATGCGCGCCCTGGCGGAGCGGTATGATGTCGCCATCGTCGGCGGCAACGTCGCGGCGCTGGATGGCGTAGGGGCGCATGGCATGCGCCCCTACGCGTCTGCCACCGGCTCCCCCATGGAATCTGTGGCGGCGCGACCTGTCTCGCCCTCTCACTCTGGCGAGGTGTCGCCCTTGGCCGCCCCGCTGGTGCTCGACGTGACGGCGCTGGGACGAGTCGCGCGCGGCCGGGCGACCCTGCGCAGCGGCGGCCAGCCGGGCGATGCGCTGCTGGTGACGGGGCAGTTGGGAGCCGCGGCGGCGGGGCTGCTCGCGCTGGTGACCGGACAGCGTCCGGAAAGTGCCGTGTGGTTGGCACCAGAAATGCTGAGCGAAGCGCGAACCGCCCTGGTGGCGCCCGTGCCGCGGGTGGCTGAGGGGCAGGCCCTTGCCGAGACAGGGGATGTTCACGCTATGCTTGATGTCAGCGATGGCCTCGCGGCCGATCTCGCGCACCTCTGCGCGGCGAGCGACTGCGGCGCGCTGCTCGACGCGACGGCAATCCCCATCGCGCCCGCGGCGCGGGCCGTCGCCGCCGCCTACGGCCGTGATGCGCTGGACCTGGCGCTCTTCGGCGGTGAGGACTACGAGCTGCTGTTCGCGGTGGCGCCGGCAGCGGTGGTGGTGGTGCGGGACGCGGTGGCGCGGGTAGGCGGCGAGGCACACGTCATCGGCGAGCTGACGCCGCCCGCGGATGGGCTGCGCATCCGTGGGCCCGACGGCACTGGCGGCCCGCTGGAGCCGCGCGGCTGGAATCACCTGCTGTGACGCGACGCGCGTGCGCTCCGGCCACTTTCGTGCCGGGATGCCGGGCGAAAATCGGTGAGAAGCGCAGCGATGCGATAGGCGAGAGGTAGGCATGTTGGATCTGGTGGAGCGCATCGAGGACGCCATCGGCACCCTGGCCGACGAGACGACGGAGCTAGGCCTCTTCGCCGAAGAGGTCTTCAAGAGCGCGGCGGCTGCCCTCTTCGAGCAACCCGAAGCGGCGGCGCGGGTCGCGCTGGAGACCGAGCGTGTCTGCCAGCAGGTGTATCGCCTCGTCCACCAGAAGGGGCTGGCGGTGCTCGCGTGGTACCAGCCGACCGAAGAAGAGATGCGGCACGTGGTCGAGCTGCAGCACATCGCCGGCGAGCTGGCACGCATCGGCATAGACGGGCGCCGCATCGCCGAGCAGGCGCTGTGGCTGCGTGGCCGCGGCGATGCCGAGCTACGCGCCATCGAGGGTCCCGCGGCGCTGCTGCTCGCCAGCCTCATCCGCCAGACCTACCATGAGCTGCGCGGCTGCGTGATCCTCACCACCACGCGCGATGCCAATCTTGCGCGCCGCCTGCTGGCCGCCGATCCCGAGCTGGACCGGCTCTTCCTCTCCTACAAGGCCACGCTCGACGAGGCGATCCACCTGCGCCCACGTAACGCCGCGCCCCTCCAACGCCTGCTGCTGGCCGGCGTTCACATGGAAGACATCGGCAACCACGTGGTGGCTATCTGCCGCGCGCTGCTCTTCCAGCCGCCCGTCAGCGGGTAGGGGGTGACGGAGAATGCGGAGTTCGCGGAGGTGCGCGGAGAGGAAGAGAGCAGAGAGACCGCGAAGGGCGCGATGACCAGAGGGAGAATCACCACAGAGGGAACGGAGGAGGGGGTAGAGGAGGATGGAACCGCGGGGGCCAGTGATCGGCGTCGGCCCGCTTGCCAGCCAGCGATTCCTGTGCGGCCGCTTTGAGTGCTGTCTACATGTCGATCCCCTGCAGTCCATAGCCACCGAGGGCTAAGGACAGCTCGCCGCCATGGTGGATCTCATGTTCCAGCACTTGCCAGACGATCCACTCCCGTGTGTGCGCAGACTGCTCTGCTGCCACAGCGGCTGGCGGGGGCACCAGGTGCTCCAGATCGGCGGCAGTCCAGCGAGAAAGGGCGGGCGAGATCATCTGCCACGTCATCTCAAACGCACTCACCAGGGAAGCGGCATCGCGCATGTCCTGCTCAGTGCCCCAGTCAACCAGAGCAGGGGGTTCTGCTTCCCCGATCCAGCGGTGAAACCACCAGAAACGGGCGCCGATCAGGTGGCCGAGCAGCTCGCCGATCGTCTGATGGGAAGCGACGGGTAAGGCCAATTGTGCTGACGTAAGGGGCGTGATCGTGGCAATGAGGCGTTGCTGGTAGTTCTCCCAGTAGTTGCGGAGGGCGACGAGCGAGAAAGCCTGATCTGTCTCATAGATGTCTGCCCCTTGTTTCTGATACTGTGCTCCCACCGATGGGAACGTACGTCATCATAGCATCGGGCAGGAGCCAAAGCTTCTTCTATCTTGCTCTGTACCTGCATAGAAGGTACTGCGTGGTAGGGTCCGGTCCGCGATGCCGATGATGCTGCATGTTTGGTGATGGGTGACGACGGTCGCCCTGCATTCCACCAGTTGGTTCTCATCAGGTCCGATGTCTTCCGCTTTTGCTGGTCCACTGGAGAAGCCACCAGCGGCGTCTTTTCATCAGTGTAAGGAGCACCAGCATGGCGACCCATCCCCCCACATCGCATGCTCCGCAGCCGGACAGCGCGGTCATCCAGTGGCTGCTGGATGCTGACTCTGCGATCCGCTGGCAGGCGCTGCGCGACCTGACCAATGCGCCCGCCGAGGAGGTCGCGGCCGAGGCGATCGCGCTGGTCGAGGCGAAGCGCGACGGCGACGGCCGATGGCCGCTCGAGACCCAGTACCCCGGCATGATGGCGGTCGAGATGGACGCGGGCGAGGGCCGGCCGGGCCGGTGGAACACGCTACGCGCCTCACGGGTGGTGGACTGGTGGTACTCAGCCGGAGACTAGCGCGGGAGACTACAGGCAGGTTCGAACGTCAATGCGGCCAGCGTCTGTACCGCTACTCACGTGAGGAGTAGAGACCGTTGGCCCCCAAGTGAAGTGACGAGGAGAGGTATCATGAAATTCCTGCTCACCTCGGGTGGCATCACCAACACCAGTATCCACAACGCGCTGGTCGAGCTGCTGGGCAAGCCGATCGCCGAGTGCGATGCCCTGTGCATCCCCACGGCCGTGTACGCGCACCCCATGGCCGGTCCTCGCAATGCGTGGAAGTTCATCAGCGGACAAGAACCTCGATGCCCCATGGTTGGACTGGGGTGGAAGTCCTTGGGTGTGCTGGAGCTCACCGCGCTGCCCAGTCTCGATGAGGAGCGCTGGGTCCCCCTGGTCCGAGGGACAGATGTCTTGCTGGTCGAAGGCGGCGATGCCGCGTACCTGTGCCACTGGATGCGAGCGTCCGGCCTCGCGGACCTCCTGCCGTCGCTGCGCGAGACGGTCTGGGTGGGACTGAGCGCTGGGAGCATGGTGATGACCCCTCGCATTGGGGAGGACTTCGTCACCTGGCATTCCCCGGCGGGCGACAGGACGCTGGGCGTGGTCGACTTCTCGATCTTCCCGCACGTCGGTAACCCGGACCTGCCGGAGAACACCATGGCCGCCGCGGAGGCGTGGGCCGCCGACATCTCAGGTCCGGCATATGCGATCGACGACGAGACCGCCATCAAAGTCGTTGACGGCACCGTCGAAGTCGTCTCCGAGGGGCACTGGAAGCTGCTCACTCAGGAGTAGGCTGGATACGCTGGCGCGGCCCTGAGCCGTGCGTGCTCCAGCCTCGTCGAACCGATCGCGCCGCGTACTACTGGCTTCTGGTGGGCACGTGTCATGCGCGGCTCGTGCACCTCTCCGATGGTGCTGTATGCCTGGTGATGGGTGACGACGGTCGTCCTGCATTCCGCCGGCCGGCTCTCATCAGGTCCAATTTCGTCCTCTTTTGCTGTTATGCTGGGGAGGCCACTATCAGCGTCTCTTCACCGACGCCAGACGTCAGGAGGACCAGCACATGGCGACCAACCCACCCAAACAACAAGCGCCGAAGCCAGCGAGCTCGGTCATCCAGTGGCTGCTTGATTCCGACCCTTCGATCCGCTGGCAGGTGCTGCATGACCTGCTCGGCGCGTCCGATGAAGAGGTCGCGGCCGAGCGTGCGCGGGTCGCCACCGAGGGCTGGGGTGCCCAGTTGCTTGCCGACCAGGGCGCGGATGGACACTGGGGCGCCGGCACCCCCAATCCCGAGTGGGTAACCCTGCGGGCGCTGCTGTTGTTGCGTGACATGGGGCTGGACCCGATGAGCGCGGAGGCTCGGCGTGCGGTCGCCCGCGTCCGTGCCAACGTGACGTGGCAGGGCGTGCTGCCGCAGGATGCCGCCTGGCACGGCAAGCCGCTCTTTGCCGGCGAGGTCGAGCCGTGCGTCAACGGCAGGGTCGCGGCGGTCGGCGCGTACTTCGGCGAGGACGTGCGAGGCATCGTGGACCGGCTTTTGGGTGAGCAGATGGCCGATGGCGGGTGGAACTGCGAACAGGAAAGTGGCTCGACCCGCGGGTCCTTCCATACCACGATCTGCGTTCTCGAGGGGCTTCTGGAGCACGAGCGGGCCACGGGCAGCTCGCCAGCGGTAGCGGCGGCCCGTGAGCGGGGGCACGAGTTCCTCCTCGAGCGCCGCATGCTTCGCCGCCGCTCAACCGGCGAAGTGATCGACCCGGCCTGGACCCAATGCTCGTTCCCAACCGGCTATCACTATGACGTTCTGCGGGGGCTTGAGTACCTGCGCAGAGCCGGGGTCGAGCCGGACAAGCACGTGACCGAGGCGATCGCGCTGGTCGAGTCCAAGCGCGACGCGGATGGCCGCTGGCCGTTGGAGAACGTGCATCCCGATGAGTTGGACGCCGAGCCGGGCGCGGCCGAGGGCCGGCCGAGCCGGTGGAACACGCTGCGCGCCTTGCGGGTGTTGGACTGGTATGCAGCGGGAGACTAGCAGGGGGCGTGGATACCGCTAGCAGGCGACTGGCAACGGGCAACGAGCTGGCGTGGCCCGTTCAATTCCGCCAGTTCCCCCGCCCCTGCCGCGGTCAAGTTCGTTGGGGCGCGATGCGCATGCGCCCGGCGCACCATAGGCCACGATCCCTCCCCGCCATTGTGCGCCATCTTCTCCATGCTCAGCCATCCCCTGCCGTTGGCGGACTATGGAGACCTTGGCGGACTATAGAGCGAGCACGACGCGCCCGAAGGCCCATTGTTCGTCAGCACCGCCATTGATCGTCATCTGCGTGGGATGGCGATCAATGGGCTGGTTGACGATCAATGGAGCGCGGCGGGGTGCGGGCGCCTCGCGCGCGGCCCCATTGATCGTCATTGCCATCATTGTCGCTCATCCGCGTGCACTGATCGACAATGGGCAGCGGCGGGCGCACGCCATGCGCCCCTACGCGCCGTCGTCGTCCGCGGACTCCTCGTCGTCCAGGTCTTCGTCGTCTGACAGGTCGGGAACCGGCACGGGGACGGGGACACCGGCGGCGGCAGGTGACGAGGCGGGTGCATCCCACAGGGCGGGCGAGGCGACGCCAGGCACGGGCGCGGCGCGCTCGGCCTGCTTGAACTGCACCGGCCGCGGCGGAATCTCGAAGCCCTGGCCCGCCAGCAGCTCGGCGATGGTGCGAAGCTGGATGCGCGGCCAGCGGTGGTCGCCATGCCGGCCCGGCCACAGTGCCGAGTGGTAGAAGCCAGCGCTCGACGCCTCCTCGCGCATATCCTTCGTCGGCGGCTCCAGACAGATGTAGAGGCCCATTGCCGCCTTCTCGCGCTCCAGCACACCCTTGAGGTCGCGGATGTGTGCCGAGGTGACGTGGCCGCTCTTGACCTGCACGACGATCGTCTCGCGGCGGCGGGTGGCGCCGTCAATGAAGGCGATGGTGCCGTCTATGCCCTTGTCGGCGCCCTTCTTCTGCTGCCGTTCGGCATCCTGCGCCGTCGCCTCCACCAGCGAGACGGCCCAGTACTGGAACTGGTAGCGGTCGTCGAGCGCGAGCTGGCGCGCGCCGGCCTCGTCGGTCGGCTCGCCGGCGACGTGATACTGCTTGTCGGGGTCGAGGCCGGGAGCCGCTTTGTAGCTGGGATCGAGGCCGAACATGCTCTTGAGGCGGCTCTTCATCAGCGAGACCGCCAGGTGGGTGATGTCAATGCCGATCCAGCGCCGGCCCAGCCGCTGCCCGGCGCAGATGGCAGTCCCACAGCCACAGAACGGATCCAGCACCACGTCGCCGGGATTGCTGCTCGCCGCGATGATGCGCTCCAGCATGGTGAGTGGCTTCTGTGTGGGGTAGCCCATACGCTCGTCGGCCATCGGGTTGACGGGAGGAATGTCATCCCACACATCCTGAAGCGGAACGCCTGGCATCTCATCGAGGTAGCGAATGTACTCTGGCATCCCGGAGCGAGTGAGCCGGATTCGCCCGACTGCCTGGAGCGCATCCATCTTGTCCTGAGTGAGCGACCACATCCGCCCCTGCGGAGGAAACTTGCCATGCCACTCGTATTGACCTGCCGATGAACCGTGAGCAGGTGCTGTCAGATTGTCTAGGCGGTATCGCCGTCCCATATTGTCCACGTTCCGGTAGTGGCTCTCGATGTAGTCCTGAGAGTACGGCGTGAACACTTTGTTCCAGATGTACGCATCGGACTTCGTGTAAAACAGCACGATGTCGTGAATGCGGCCGGGGCGCTTCGGGTCGTTATGGGCTGTCGTGCGCTTCCACACGATCTCGCCGCGGTAGTTGGTCGGGCCGAAGATGCTGTCGAGCACGATCTTGAGGTAGTGGCTGGCGGTGGGGTCGCAGTGCAGGTAGAGCGAGCCGGTCGGCTTGAGCACGCGGTGCAGCTCCACCAGCCGTTGCGTCATCATCACCAGATAGGCCGTCAGGTCGTTGCGGCCGATGAACGTCACCAGCGCGTCGAGCATCCGCGCCACGTTCTCCGGCGCGCCGGTCAGCATCTCTTCGCGGGCGCGGTCGGTCTCGGTGTCCCAGTGCCAGGTGTCGGTGAAGGCCTTGATCTGCGCCGCCGAGCGCTGCCCCGACTGCTCGCGAAAGATGACGTTGTAGTCGGCATTGGAGTTGAAGGGCGGGTCGAGGTAGATCAGGTCCACCGACGCCGAGGGGATGTGGTGGCGCAGAATGTCGAGATTGTCGCCGTAGTAGAGGATATTGTCGGCCACCGAGGGTCGCTCCTTCCGCCGCTGCCGCCGCTGCCCAGCTTTCAGTGGCATCATGGTACCACACATGGCACGCCACGAGGGACGGCAGGGTAACGGGCGCCGCGAGGCGGAGACGATGCCGGCTTTTAGGTGCGCGATTCGCATGCACCCGACGTGCCCATTGTCGATCAGCATCCCCATACACGATCAGCCCACGCGGATGAGCGACAATGACGGCAATGACGATCAATGGGGCCGCGCGCGAGGCGCCCGCACCCCGCCGCGCTCCATTGATCGTCAACCAGCCCATTGATCGCCATCCCACGCGGATGACGATCAATGGCGGCGATGATGATCTATGAGCCTTCAGGTTGCCAGCGGGGTCTTTCAACTGTCGCCCGGCGCGGGCCGGCGGTTGAAACCGCGCCTGGAGAGGCCCAGGGCCGCGAAGTCCGCCGTCGCGGACTGGGATCATAGTGGAGAACTGAAATACCCTGAGGTTGCCGGCTCGTCATCCAGTGTCCGCCAAGGTCGCCATTGTCCGCCGTGTGCAGGGGATGGCGGTCTATGGTGGGGGATGGCGGTCTATGGGCGCGCACCATCGCTCGCACAGGCCAGGGCGCACGCCGTGCGGGGACGGCAGAGCGCGTATGCGAGAGGGCGCACGCCGCGCGCCCCGACAGACCTTCCCTACCTCGTCTCTGCGGTTCCATCCTCCTCTGTCTGCCTCTGCGTCCTCTGCGTCCTCTGCGTCCTCTGCGTCCTCTGCGGTTAATCTCTCTCCCCTCTGCGTCCTCTGCGGTTTCAATCTGCGTGCTCGTCGGGAGCGAGCGGACCCTGGATGCGCCCCATCGGCACCGTGAGCGGCCAGTACAGCGCCAGATACGGCTCCAGCGCCTCGCGCAGAATCGTCGGCACGTCGAGCCGCATCTCCAGGCCCCATTCGGCCGGAGCGTAGCCCCCGTAGCGCTCCAGCTCGAAGTCGGTCGCCGCCACACAGTAGCGCCGCGCCGGGTCCACCGGCTCGCCGCCCACCAGCAGCCGCCCATCGCGCACCTCGGCGCCGCTGAGGTGCATCAGCCCCCGCGGCTGCTCGCGCAGAATGCGCGGCCGCTCGCGCGCGAAGTCGGGGTCCAGTCCGCGCCGCACCAGCGCGAGCAATTGCTCGCCGGTGAGCGTCGTCAGCGCGGGGTTCGCCGGTGAGGTGCAGACCTCCCACAGCGCCAGCCGCCGCAGCGCGCCGCCCGGCAGCCCAGCGGTGAACGCCTGGCCCACGACCACCACGCCGACCTCGGCCCCCATGCGCTCGCGCACCACGTCGGCCATCAGATCGCCCACGCCGCACTCGCGATCCTCGGCGAAGTCCAGCGGCGCGGCCAGCTCGCCGATCACCTCGTCCATGAATGCGCCAACATCGGCCTCGGCGGCCGCGATGGCCTCCAACACGACCGGCGCGGGCGGGATGTCCGGTCCCAGCGGCAGCACGCCCATGCGCTCGACGTGCAGCCCCGCCCCATCCCACAGCAGCTCGATGCGCCCCAGGTGCTCGCCGTACTGTCCCGCCTGAGCAATCGCGACGGTGCCCACGCGCTCGCCCTCGGGCAGCAGATCGTGTGTGTGGCCGCCGACGATCAGATCCACCACGCCCTGCAGCTCGCCCGCCGCCTCGCGGTCCGCCGGCAGACCGAGGTGCGAGAGCAGTACGATGGCCTGCGCGCCGTCCTGGCGTAGCTGCGCCGCCAGCTCGCGGATCGTGGGCAGCAGCGGCAGCGAGCGCAGACCAAAGTAGCCGTCATAGATGCCGGGATCGTCAACGGTGACCCCGATCAGCCCGAGGCGCATGTCGCGCACCGGCAGCAACGCCGCCGGCCGCGTGCCGAGGATTGCCTCGCCGTCGTCCAGGACGACGTTCGCCAGCAGCAGCGGATAGCGCGCCACAGCGGCTTCGTCGGCCAGCACCGCTGGACCATAGCGCGGCAGCGCGGCGTTGCCCACCGCCGCGGCGTCGCAGCCGGCGGCAGAGAGCAGCCGGTGGAGCGCGACCCCCTTGGTCAGGTTGCTCAGCCGCACCGAGGTCTCCTCGCTGTCGCCGGCATCGAAGAACAGGACCGGCGTGGCGAGGTCTTCGCGAGCGCGCTCAATGACCGTCGCGGCGCGGGCGAGCTGCTCGACGCGGCCGTGCAGGTCGTTGAGGTGGAAGATGACGAGGCGCTGCATGCTCATTCGCCTGAAATCCACTTCTCGGCGGGGCGCGTGTAGCTGAACAGCTCGTCGGGCGCGAAGTAGAGGCCGATCTCGCGCGCGGCAGACTCGACACTGTCGGAGCCGTGGATCACGTTGTAGCTCATGCTGACGGCGTAGTCGCCGCGGATCGTGCCGGGGGCGGAGTTGGCGGGGTTGGTGGCGCCCATCATGGCACGCACCAGCGCCACCGCGCCTGGCCCCTCGACGGCGCTGACGACCACCGGCCCTGACGTGATGAAGGAAATCAGGCCCGGATAGAACGGCTTGCCCTGGTGCTCGGCGTAGTGGCGCGCGGCCAGCTCCAGCGAGATGCGCATCATCTTGAGGCCGGCGATGGTCAGGCCGCGCTGCTCGAAGCGATGCAGCAGGTCGCCGATCAGGCCGCGCTCGACGCCGTCGGGCTTGACGATAATGAGCGTACGCTCCACAGGATACTCCTTGTGCGTATGTTGGGTCTACTGGATCGATGCTGAGTTGTCCACGCATACTGTAGCGGATGGCGGCAAGCCGGCGGGGGATCGGCGGTAGGGTCCGCGTGATGGGCAAGCTCGCCATAGGGGCCGGCGATTGAAATCGCGCCTACGGGCGTTCCGCCACAAAGCCCGCCTTCGCGGGCTGGAGATCGCCCCCTCCAATCGCGCCATCGAGATTACCAGGCGCCGCGGCTCTATCTCTAGCCTGCGCAGGCAGGCTTCGTCGCCGTAGGCGCTTAGGCGCGGATTCATCCGCCGGCTCCGCGTCGCGGGCGTCAATAGCTTCCAATCTGCTCGGCAAGCTGCAACCGCGCCTGGCGGGCCTCGGCGCGCACGCGACCGATGTTGGCGGCGTTGCTGGAACGCACGACGATCAGCAGCTCGCCGCTATCGGCCACCTGCACCACGCCGCCGGCCATCTCGAACATCGCGTGCCAGACCTCGCCCAGCCCCAGCGGCTCGATGTAGCGTGTCGAGGCGTCGTAGCAGGCGGCAGCCATCGCGGCGAGGAACTCCTCGTCGTCGCCCTCCATCGTGCTCGCCACCACCAGCCCGTCTTTGCCGACGAGCAGCGCGCCGGTGACGCCGTCAAGCTCCAGCAGTCGCTGCAAGATGGTCTCCACGCGAAGGCCCTCCTATGGGTGCCGCGGACCGCCGCCCAGGTCGCGCGATCGGCCGTCAGAATCAGGGTCAGGATCAGTCGTTCTGCGCCTGCGAAAGCGCCACCGCCCGATTGTAGGCCTCGATGGCGCTCAAGTAGTCGCCCTGCTGGATGCGCGCGTCGCCCGCCAGCCGGTGGACCTCCGGCTGATCGGAGTGCTCGGCGAGCAAGCCGTCGAGATCATCCAGCACATCGGGCAGCAGGTCTGGCGCGTTCTTGAGGATCAGCCGATAATCGGCGACGGCCTCGGGCAGCGCGCCATCGTCACGGCGCCGCCGCGCGCGCTCCAGCCGCTCGGCGTAGTCCTGTGGCTCGCGCTCGACTGGTGCTGGCTCTGGCGCTGGCCCGGTTGCCGCGGGCGCCGCGGAGGCCCTGACGACTGGCGCCTGGGCAGGCGCATCGCCGGCAGCGTGCTCCTCAGCCGGAAGGCGCACGGCTTCGCGGCCGGCGGTATCGCCGCCTCCGCCAACGTCGAGGCCGTTCTGGCTGGCGAGCAGCGCCAGCTCGCCGGGGTGCAGCTCCATGGCGCGGAAGCCGGAGCCGCTGTACGCGCCCTCCAGCTCCTCCAGCGTGACGGGTTGCTGCGAGGCGTCCGGCGCATCGGAGCCGTACTCCTCGCCGCCGTCGCCCTCGTCGCGGAAGTCTACCGGCGTGATCTCGCGCGTCACACGAGCGTCCGGCGGCGACGCTGCGTCGGCCACATCTGCGGACTGGTCCGCCCCGTCGTATCCGGCCGTGTCACGAGGTGGTGGGGCACCTGGCGATTGCGGCGCGACGGACGACTCGACCACCTGGCCCTCGACGATGCGCAGGGAGGCCGTATCGTCGCCCAGCTCAGCAAACATCTGCCGCAACGCCTCGGGCGAAGGCGGTGGCAATGGGCCGGTGGGCAGCGAGCCGGGGCCGATGGGCGTGACGGGCCGCGTTGGGCGCGCGCCACCCGCGGCGGCAGATGGAGGGAGTGGGCCAGCGCCGGTGCCCTGAGCGGGGCGGACAGAGCGGGCGCCTCCACTGCCACCCTGCGCACGCGCACCCTGCGCGCGCAGCCACGAGATCCAGTTGATCGCGGCGCGCGCCTCGGTCTCATCCATCGTCATGCCCGCCTGGCGCATCGCCGGCGGCACAAACGCGGCCATATGCGCCGTGGTGTCGCCGTTCATGCCGGGAGTGGGAGGAGCGCCGCCCGCATATGGCGCCGTCGGACCGCTCTGCGGCGGCTGCCCAGGTACCTGTGCGGCACCTCTCGCCAGGCGTGCCTGTGACTCCTCCTCCTCGCGGTCCCAGAGCATGTACTCGGTCTCGGCGAAGATGGTGTGGAAGTCGGGTGGCAGGGCGCCGGGACGCGCAGGAGCAGGCACAGGAGCTGGCCCGGGCACCGGCGGCATCGGCGGGGGCGGACCGCCAGATGCCGGCGCGTAGGGATCGCCGCGCGGCTGCGAGGCAACCGGCTGCGAGGCAACCGGCTGCGAGCGCACGGCGGGGCGACCGGTGGCCGCGCGGGCGTCGGCCGGGGCGCCGGTGGGGCGCGTGAAGCGCGGCTCGCCGAAGAGCAGGGCGCGCAGGCTGATGTCGCCGGCGGCGAGGCGGTCGGCGAAGAGCGTCTGGGCGATGCGCGCGTCGGGGTCCAGCTCGGCGGCGCGGCGCATGATCCGCTGGGCGTCGTCGCCGCGGCCAGCATCGTGCTCGATGGCGGCCAGAATCAGCATTGGCTTGACGCACGAGGGCACATTCGCCAGCGTGCGCTGGCAGCGCTCGACGGCCGCGGCCAGGTGTCCGGCGCGCCACAGCGATTCCGCCAGGCCGACCTGCGCCTCCAGGTGGTCGGGCTGCTCGGCGAGGATGCTCTCCCACTCGCGGATCGCGTGGTCGTAGAGATCGCCGCGCAGGTAAAGGCGGGCCAGCCCCACGCGCGTCGGCGCGTACGGCGGCTGGCCACGCGCGGCCGCCAGCTCATTGTACGCCGAGCGCAGCACGGCGTCGTCAGGGGTGATGTCGCACGCGCGGTGATACCAGGCCAGCGCGGCGGTCGAGTCGCCCTGGATCTGCTGCACGATCGCGCGGGCGCAGTACGCGCGGGCGTCTTCGGGATTCCCCGCGAGCGCGCGGTCGAGCGCGCCGAGTGCCTCACGCGACTTGCGCAGCGCCAGAAACGCCTCACCCAGCACCCGCTGCACGTGGAGCGCGCGCGGGTAGCGGGTCTGGAGCTGCTGGCACAGCTCCAGGGCACGCTCGGCCCGGTTCGCCGCGATCTCTGCCTCGACCGCGCGCAGGCCCTCAGTCAGCGCCGTCTGCGCCATGCGACCTACTCTCCTGGCCCCACGACTGCCTACATCCGTCCCATTGCGGCGGCGCATGTGCGCAAGCCGGATCCCCACTCGCGGCGGTCGGGAGCAATCAGCCGCGGCAGGGGATACCCGTCGCATTATGGCGTCCGGGCGCGTGGGCGTCAAGCGAGTTAGCCAGGGAGTTAGGCGTGCGGAGATGCGGGCGCGCCTCTCGTCTGCCCCGGCTCTCAAGAGCCGGAGCACGCGCGGGCGGACTGAAGTCCGGTGCTCGCCCGCCGCAGGTTTCCGGGGCTTCAGTCCGCCACCGTGCGCCAGCACCGCTCACGCGCCGCGATGCCGCTTGCCCCGCCGCTGTGCGCCGGCACCGCTCACGTGCCGCGGCAATGCCTAGCAAAACGGCTGGTATCCAAATTGGACATGAAGGTATATATTGTGAAGTGTGACGCCTGCCCCGGCGAATCTGGCTGGGGCGATGGCGAACCCTATCGAGACTTCAGAATCCGAGGACTCATCATGTTGATTTGTGACAGCGCCGTGACGACCGAAGCCGTCACGGCCGAGGCGGCCCGCGCCGCCGAAGGGCGGTGGCCGCGCATCTGCGAGCGAGCGCACGGCACCGTGGCCGAGTCCGAGTGGGCGAGGTACGACCATGTGCTTTAGAGTCGCGATGCTCAGCCTGCACACCTCTCCCCTCGCGCCACTCGGCCGCACGCGCGACGCTGGCGGGATGAACGTGTACGTCCGCGAGCTGGCGCGCGAGCTAGGACGCGGCAGTATCTATGTAGACATTTTCACGCGGCGCAGCGATCCCTCTACCCCCCTCATCCAATGGCTCAGCGAGCACGTGCGTATCGTCTCGCTGCCGGCCGGCCCGGCGGTCCCCCTCCCGCCGACGGAGCTATTCCCCTACGTCGAAGAGTTCACGCGCCACGTCGCGCGCTTTGCCGAGCGCGCACCCCACGGCTACGACCTGGTCCACAGCCACTACTGGCTCTCCGGGGTCGCCGGCATGGCACTCGCCCGCCAGTGGGATACGCCGCACGTCATCATGTTCCACACTGTCGAGCGGCTCAAGGGCCAGCGCTACGGGCCTGGCGCGGTCCCCGTCTCGCCCGCCGGGGCAACGCGCATCGAATACGAAGCGCGGCTCGCCGCCCACGCCGACACGATCATCGTCTCGACCGAGAGCGAGCGCGACCAATTGCGCCGGCTCTACGGTCTGTCTCCTGAGCTGCTGCGCATCATCCCCTGCGGCGTGGATCTGCGCGTCTTCACGCCCGGCACGCGCGGGGAGCGTGCGTCCGCCCGCCGAGCGCTGGACTTCGGCGACGAGCCGGTGATCCTCTTCGTCGGCCGGCTGGACCCCATTAAGGGCATCGATCTGCTGCTGGAGAGCGTGGCGCAGATGCGCGAGCGCGCCCGGCTGGTGATCGTCGGCGGCAACCCCGATGGCGACCCGGAGCTGCAGCGGCTGCGCGGCCGGGCGGACGAGCTAGGCATCGGATCGCGGGTGGCGCTGCCGGGGGCCGTGCCGCAGCCCGATCTGGTGCGTTACTATCGCGCCGCCGATCTGCTGGCGCTGACCTCGCGCTACGAGAGCTTCGGCCTGGCGGCGGTGGAGGCGCTAGCCTGCGGCACGCCGGTGGTCGCCTCGGCGGTCGGCGGCTTGCCGAGCATCGTGCGCGACGGCATCAACGGGCGGCTGGTGCCGTGCCGCACACCGGAGGCTTTCGCCGAAGCGTTCGACGTGCTCTGCGCCGACGACCGGCTGCGCGCACGGCTGGCGGCCAACGCCCACGCGTCGGTGGCGGCCTACGACTGGCACCGCATCGGCGACCGCGTGCGCGCGCTCTATCAGGAGCTGACGGCCGAGCAGCGCCTGGTGGCCGCCTGCTCGTGCTCCTGATGCGGGTGGATGCGGAGAACGCGGAGTTCGCGGAGAAGGAGAGAGCAGAGGAAGGAACCGCAGAGGACGCAGAGGACGCGGAGAAGGTAAGGCGGCGAACTGGACTCAGCGCAACTGGCGGACGCTGTAGGGGCGGGACATGTCCCGCCCGCTCCGCGCCTGCCTCGATTCGTTCCCTCCTGCCGCATCTGCCCGCGCGGTGAGTGCAGACTTGCTCAGATGCTTCCCGAAGGCCGGACTGGCGCTGTTGCCGCGGCAGCACATCGTAGGGTGAGGGGATTACCCGTGGGACTTCAGCCCACGTTCTCGCCCTACGACACGCTCGCCTAGCGGGGCGAGAACGTGAGCAATCGCGGCTACTCGGAAACCACCGGCTCGACCGGGTAGCGACCGGGGTTCAGCAGGCCCGCGGGATCGAGCCGCTGCCGTGCGGCGACCAGGGCGGCCATCGTCTCCGTTGGCGGCGCGCCCCACACGGACAGCTCCGGCTTGAGCGCCGCCGGGCAGTCGCGGATCACCGTGCGCGGCCAGCGTGCGCGCAGCGACGCACAGAACGCCGGCAACGCGCGAGCCAGGGCATCCCGATCTAACGTGACCTCTGCGCCCGATACTGGACGAACGCGCAGCCAGACGGCGCCGTCCAGCGCGTCCGCCAGCTCCGCCGTGCTCAGACCGTGCGCGCGGGCCAAGTCCGCCGCGTGCCGCATGACGGTGGGCACCTCAGCCGGCGGACCCTCGACACGCAGCAGCGCCTCATCCGGCTGGCGCACGGCCGTCTGTGTGAAGTCGTGTACCGGCCCCCAGAAGGCGTCTTGCAGCTCCGGCTCGATGCTCAGGATCGTTCGTGCCCCGGCGCGCCGCAGGATCGCGCGCCCCTGCTGGCCGGCGCGGGCGATGGATGCGCTGGCCCCAGCGATGCGCGCGGCGAGCAGGGCGCGGCCGCCGTGGGTGGGCGCGAGATGCGCGAGTGGGGACAATCCTCCCGCGCGCACGATGGCAAGCGCGGTGGGACACGGCACGAGCGATTCCAGCGCAGGGAGCGCTTCGAGCGCCGCATCGGTGCTGCCGAAGATGCCCAGCAGCGTCGTCTCGGTCTCTGGCAATGGCACCAGCCTCAGGCGCGCCTCGACGATCACCCCCAGCGTGCCAAGCGCGCCGATCTGAAGCGGACCGGCCTCATCGGCGCCGGTATCTACCTCATTGCCCGCCGCATCCAGCGCGCGCAGCCCCAGCGTCAGGTCGCGCGGGCCGCCAAAGCAGCTTCGGCGCAGCCCTGGCATGTCGCAGGCCAGCGTGCCGCCGAGCGTGGCCCTGCGCGGGCACGGCACGTCGAGCGGCAGCATCTGACCGGACTCTGCGAGCCGCCGCGCAAGCGTGGCGTGCGTGATGCCTGTCTGCACGGTGGCCGTCAGGCTGGCGGGATCGTGCTCGATGACGGTGTTGAGCCGCGCCAGGCTGAGCGCCAGGTCGTAGCGCCGCGGCGCGTAGCCCAGTGCCTGCCGTGTGCCGCCGCCCCACGGCACCACCGCCGCGCCAACCTCTGAGGCGACGGCCAGGGCCGCGCGCACGCCCTCCACATCCGCCGGCACCACGACGACCAGCGGCGAAGTGTCCCCTATGGCGTAGCGCGCGCAGCCCGCCCCGCTCGCCACCACGGCATCCGCGGGCAGCACGCGGCGCAGGCGCGCGGCCAACTCGTCGGCGCGGGCAGCCGTAGCGGTGGCCGTCGCGCGGGTATCGGGAGTATCAGAGGTGTCGGCCATGGCAATCTCGCGCGGAGAGATGAGCAAGCCTACTCAGCGATCCCTCTGTTGAGGCCGACCATGAGTGTACCACGAAGGCTAGAGCAAATCGGCGAAAGGTTGAAAGGTCGGCCGCAAGGAGACGTGGGTGATCGCGAGAGAGCTTACTCCCAGGTCACATGGATGAGCGACGTGGCGCCACAGCCTGCCGTGAACGAGTGGAAGCTGCCCGCCGCAAGCACGCGGACGGCAGGTGTCTCTATGATCTCGATTTGCCCTGGGCCGGCAACGAAAGCACTGGTATCGAGGGTCATTTGATTGGGATCGGTGATCTTGACGCTGGTGTCAGTGGGCGGGATGTCCGCGCCGCTAAACGCATCGAGTTCCGCGCTGCCATTGATGGACTGATACGTAACTGGAAGGGCTTGTTCGCGCGGGAGAGTGGCTCTCTCAGTGGGCGTGATGATCTCCGGCGCGACAGGGATCACCACGGCAAAGCTGGCAGAACGTCCCTTCGAGGTATAGGTGCAGGAGAAGGGATGGTTCGCGCCAACGCCCGTGGGGGAGAACTGATCTTCGGCCCCATACCTCATGCTGCTGAGCACCGCGGGCGCTGCCCCGTCGCAGGAGAGTGTCTCCCCATCACGAAACGCGACGAGATGCCCTGGCACACTAAACGAAACGCTCACGCGAGCACCGACGAAGGAGAGGGCATTGCCGCCGATAGAGATGCTCACCGTGACATCGAGCGCCGAGGCGGCAGTGTCTGGGAGGTAGTAGGGAGTAGGCGTGACGACGCGACCATAAGCTATTGGCGTAGCCGCACACGCGGAGAACGCCAGGACCACGAGGACGAGCGTCGCGAAGTTGAACGGCGCGCGCGTTCGCGGCAGGCGAGAGTCCATTAGACGACCCCGCGTTCCTACAGGCATACCGCTGATTGGCAGCTACACCCGTTGATACGCGAGGAATGCACGAAAGCTCACAAGGCGGAGACGATGCGGCCATCGCGCATGGTGATGGTGCGGTCGCAGCGGGCGGCGATGTCGGCGGCGTGGGTCACCAGCACGAAGGTCTGGTCGCGGGTGTGGTTCAGCTCGGCGAGCAAGGCCATCACGTCGCCGGCCGCCTCGCTGTCCAGATTGCCGGTCGGCTCGTCGCCCCAGACGATGGCGGGATCGTTGATCAGCGCGCGGGCGATGGCGACCCGCTGGCGCTGCCCGCCCGAAAGCTCGGCTGGGCGGTACTTCTCGCGGTGGGCAAGACCCACAGCCTCCAGCAGCTCGCGCGCGCGGCGCCGGGCCTCACCCGCCCGGCGGCCCAGCACCAGCAGCGGCAGCTCCACGTTCTCCACGGCGCTCAGCACCGGGATCAGGTTGAAGCTCTGGAAGATGAAGCCCATCGTGCGCGCGCGGAAGTCGGTGCGCCGGGCGTCGCTGAGCGCCGCCAGGTCCACGCCGTCGATCGCCACTGTGCCGCAGTCCACCGTATCTAGCCCCGCCAGGCAGTTGAGCAGCGTCGTCTTGCCGCAGCCGCTGGGACCCATCACAGCCACCATCTCGCCGCGCGCTACCCGCAGCGTGATGTCTTGCAGCGCCGGCACGTCCACGCCGTGGGCGCGATAGGTCTTGCACACGTCGGTGGCGGCGACGATGGTATCGGTTCCCGCGCCAGCCGTGATTGCGGCGTCGGAGGGCACAACAGCTGCTGGATCGGTGGATTGCGGCTGGCTCACGGCAACTCCTTTGGCGAAAACGTCTGCCCACGTTGTATCACGCGGCCCCGCGAGCTTGCTGGCGCGTTGGCACCTGCCGGCAATCGCGTGCCTCCAGAATCTATGAGGCCGCGCTGCCACGTCCTCCGCGCCCAGCAACCGAAGACGCCAGGCTCGTCAGTCGCGCTCCTCCGGCTCGCCGATCGCCCAGCGCGCGAGGCCCATCTCATAGGGATTGGGCAGGCCGGCATGATTCGGCACCACACGCACGCCGTAGATCAGGCTGCCGCTGCGTGTCGGCTGGAGTTGCCCCACGTAGCGATACACGCCGTCCACCGGGGGGCGACCACCGGACACCCCTACGCCCTCGCGGCCCTCGCGCTCCAACGGCACCACGCGCGGCTCCTGCGCCACGCCGTCCTCGTCGCGCGCGACCACCAGCTCCACGCGCACGTCGTCGGGCTTGAGGCGGCCCAGGCGCACCAGCGCGGTGATCGTCACCGGCTCGCCGATCTCCAGGCGTCCCTCGCGCGGCGCTCGCACGTCGAGTGCCAGATCATCCCAACCAGCCAGCGTGTCGCGCTTCCACGCCGCCAACTCGCGTGCCAGGGCGTAGTTGCCGGCATCCATCCGCGCGCCCAGCTTGAGTGCGTTCACGTAGAGCAGGTTGACGTATTCCTTGACCATTCGCCGCATGCTGAAGCGCGGCGCGCAGCTCGCGATCGCCGCCTTCATCAGCGCCGTCCAGCCGTGAGGCACACCATCGGGTGTCGGGGCGTCCAGTGGACGCCCGCCTGGTGTCGGGGCGTCCGGCGGACGCCCATCGCGCTCGAAGTAGATCGGCACCACTCGGGCCTCCAGCGCCTCGTAGAGCGCCGCGGCGTCGGCATCGTCGCGGATCTGCTCGTCGGCATACTCCTGCGCTTCGCCGAAGGCCCAACCGTTGGTGCCGTCGTAGGCCTCTGCCCACCAGCCATCGAGGATGCTCAGGTTCGGCACGCCGTTGAGCGCCGCCTTCTGACCGCTGGTGCCGCTGGCCTCGTGCGGCCGAATGGGATTGTTGAGCCACACGTCGCAGCCGGCGACAAGATGGCGCGCCATATCCATGTCGTAGTCTTCGAGGAAGACGATTTTGCCCTCGAACTCCGGCATGCGCGAGAACTCGTAGACGCGCTTGATGAAGTCCTGTCCGGGGCGGTCGTTGGGGTGCGCCTTGCCGGCGAAGATCACCTGCATTGGCCGCTCGGGATTGTTCAGGATGCGCTTGAGGCGCTCCGGATCGCGGAACAGCAGTGTCGCGCGCTTGTAGGTCGCGAAGCGCCGCGCGAAGCCAATCGTCAGCGCGTTGGGATCGAGGATTTCCTCCACCGCCCGCACCGCCGCCGTGCCCTCGCCGAGGCGTGTCCGCTGGCGCGCGAGCCGACGGCGCGCGAACGCGATCAGCGCGACCTTCAGCTCGCGGTGCGCCTCCCACAGTGCGGCGTCGGGAATCTGCTCCACACCGGCCCAGGTCTGGGTTTCGTCGAGCTTTTCATAGTAGTCGGCGCCGAGGTAGCGGGCATAGAGCGCGCCGAGCCGCGGTGCGAGCCAGGTGGCCGTATGGACGCCGTTAGTGATCGAGGTGATCGGCACCTCGCCCACATCCACGTCGGGCCACAGGAAGTGCCACATCGCGCGCGATACGTCGCCGTGCAGCCGGCTCACGCCGTTGCGCTGGTCGGCCAGGCGCAGCGCCAGCACCGTCATGCTGAAGCCCACGCCCCAATTGGCGTGCTCGGCGGCCAACGCGTGAAACTGCTCGCGGTCCAGCCCAAGCCGCGGCCAGAAGTCGCTGAAATAGCGGTCGATCTGGTCGAAGCTGAAGATGTCGTTGCCGGCGGCGACGGGGGTGTGCGTGGTGAAGATCGCGTTCGCGGCGGCGATTTCGCGCGCGACCTCGAAGCCGACGCCCAGGCCCTGCACCAGCTCGCGGCAGCGTTCGAGTCCCAGGAAGGCCGCGTGGCCTTCATTCATGTGCCACACCAGCGCGTCAATCTCGAGCTTGCGCAGCGCGCGTACGCCGCCAATGCCCAGCATGATCTCCTGCGCGATGCGCATCTCGGAGTCGCCTCCGTAGAGCCGCGCCGAGAGCGTGCGGTCGCCAGGGCCGTTCGGCTCGACGTCGGTATCCATCAAATAGAGCGGCACGCGGCCGACCTGGATGCGCCAGACCTTGGCGTAGACCTGCCGGCCGGGCAGCTCGACGCTGACCATCACCTCGTTGCCGGCGTGGTCGGTCGCGGGGGCCGCCGGCACCTGCGAGAAGCGCAGCTTCTCGTAGATTGCTTTCTGCTGGCCGTCGCGCTCGATGCGCTGGCGGAAGTAGCCCTGGGGATAGAGGAAGCCGACGCCGACGAGCGGCACGCCGAGATCGCTGGCCTCTTTGCAGTGGTCGCCGGCCAGGATGCCTAGGCCACCGGAGTAGATCGGCAGCGACTCGTGCAGGCCGAACTCGGCGGAGAAGTAGGCGATGGTCTTGCCGGCAGCCTCGGGATGCGCGCGGCTGAACCAGGTGTTCTCCGGATGCATATAGGCGTCGAAGGCGCCGATCACGCGCTCGTAGTGCGCGAGGAAGTCGTGGTCCTCGGCCAGCGCACTCAGCCGCTGCGGCGCCACTTCCATCAGCAGGCGCACGGCGTTATGCTCGGTGCGCTCCCACAGCGCGGGGTCAATCGCGGCGTAGAGCGCCTGGGCGTCGGGGTTCCAGGTCCACCAGAGGTTGTAGGCCAGCTCGTGCAGGCGCGCGATGCGCTGCGGGATCGACGGGAAGACGGCCATCCGGCCCAGGATTTTCACGCGCGGCTCCTTGCCTAAGGAATGGTCAGCAGTTCTGGGCCGTTTTCGGTGATCGCCATCGTGTGCTCGAACTGCGCCGAGCGCGAGCCGTCGGCGGTGGAGATCGTCCACCTGTCGGGCAGCGTGCGGATCGTGCGGTCGCCGGCGTTGATCATCGGCTCAATGGTGAAGACCATGCCAGGACGAATCTCGACGCCGGTACCGGGGGTGCCGTAGTGCAGAACCGACGGCTCCTCCCAGAGCTGACGCCCGACGCCGTGGCCCGCCAGCTCGCGCACCGACGAGAAGCCGTTGGCCTCGGCATAGCGCTGCACCGCGGCGCCGATGTCGCCCAAGTGTTTGCCCGGCCGCGCCTGCTCGATGCCCAGCTCCAGGCAGCGGTACGCCACGTCCATCAGGCGGCGCGACTCGGCGTCGATCTGGCCCACAGCGTAGGTGCGGCACGAGTCGCCGACCCATCCCTTGTAGAGCGAGCCGATGTCAATGCCGATGATGTCGCCCTCTTTGAGCACCTGGCGCGAGCTGGGGATGCCGTGGCAGATTACGTCGTTGATCGCCACGCAGATCGTCGCCGGGAAGGGCGGGCGGACCACCTTGCCGCGGCGGTCGGTGAGCGCGCCGTAGCCCTTGTACATCGGCAGCGCGCCGCGGCCGCGGATGTACTCCTCGGCGATGCGGTCCAGCTCGGCGGTGGAGACGCCCGGCACGACGTGCGGCGCCAGATGCTCGTAGGTTTCGGCGACGATGCGCCCGGCCTCGCGCAGCAGCTTGATCTGCTGCGGGGTCTTGATCGTGATGGCCACGGCTACCCTGCCCCCTCCGCACGCGCGCCAGGCACCCAACGGGCGCCCGCAAAAGACGTTGGCTTTGATGACGACGATCGGCGCCCACCTTGCCGGCACGCGGGAGCCGCGAGACGCGCAGGGCATGGTATGAACGCCGCCCACCTGGTTGGCAGCCGCGGCGATCTACCCGACGATCGTCTAGAGCAGATAGTAATAGTATCAGACCGCGCGAAGCGGCGAGATGAGATTTAGTGGACTGCGGCTGCGCTTTCGGCCGCCTTCGCCTCATGCTCGTGCTCGATATCCATCTCAGTCGGAACTTTGAGCCACTTGGCATATGCCCCGAAGCAGAACACGAAGACGATAATCCACACCGCGACCACCGCGAAAACCGGCCAAAGCTCCGCCATGATTGACACGCCTCTCCTGCTTGTTGAGTTGTCTGTGTGCGCCGCGCCACGAAGCGCCTCACACGCCCGCGCCCTCCCTGCGCCCGCACGACGTCCATGCTACTCAGAGCATACCACAATCCGGCGGCCGGGCGGCGAGTAAGCCGGCGGTTGAAACCGCGCCTGAAGGGCGTTCCGCCACCAAGTCCGCCTGCGCGGACTGGGATCAGGGTGCCGGATCGCGCGGACAGGGAGCGGGGTGGATGCGTACACGGCCTGGATGAGCGGCGAACGCTGGACGCTGCCGGATGCGGCGTACATAATGAGGGACAAATGGGGCGGGGCGACCATGTGGTCCCCGTGACGAGCGTGGAGGAGTGCGAGCGATGCTGCGGCTGCTGCTGGTCGAGGATCACCATCCGGTGCGCGAGGCGCTGCGTGTGGGACTGGAGGCCACCGGCGAGGTGACGGTGGTGGCCGAGGCGGCCACCGCGCGCGAGGCCATCGCCGCCGCTGAGGTCAACGGCCCCGACGGCGCGGCGCCGGAGGTCGCGCTGATGGACGTAGAGCTGCGCGACCATGAGCTGGGTGCCGGCGCGCTGAGCGGCGTCGGCGCGGCGGTCGCCATCCGCCGCGATCGGCCGCGCTTCCCGGTGGTCTTCTACTCAATCCAGGACGACGACTCGTATTTCCGCGAGTTCCGCGCCGCCGGCATCCTGAGCCACTATGGCTACGTGCGCAAGAGCAACTACCTGCTGCCCTCGATGCTCGTGCCGCTGCTGCGCGACGCCGTGGCCGGCCGCAGCTTCATTGACCCAGAGATCGAGGACCGCGTAGATGAGGTGCGCGAGCGCGACGCGACCTCGCCGCGCGCGCTGCTGGAGCCAAATGAGCTGCGCGTGGCCGAGCTGCTGGCGCAGGGCATGACCAACGAGCAGATCGCCGCGCGCCTGGGCCTGCGCGACGCGCGTGCCGTCAGCCGCACCAACGGCCGCATCTACGACGCCTGGCGCCTGAGCGAGAGCACCACCGACGAGAAGGTCGCCCGCGCGCGCGCCACGCTGATCTACGTGCTCGACCGCCCGGTGATCTGGGACGAGCAGGGCCGCGCGCTGGTGCCCGACCGCAAGAGCGGCTGGGTGCCGCTCTACGACGAGCCGACGGGACAGACGTAATGGAGCACCTCTTGCAGCCGATCTTGCAGCCGGCGCTGGCGCAGCTCGCCATCGCGCTCTCGGTCTTCAGCCTGATCACCTACCTGTGGCTGGGCCTCACCGTGCTGTTGATCGGCAACCGTAGCAGCCGCGTGACGTGGATCGGCGGCATCGGCCTGCTGACGGCGGCGGTGTTCTTCCTCTGCCACGGCGCGCTGGTGGGCGCGGGCGTGCCGGTTGGCCCCTCGGCGTCGGATTTCTGGTGGCGGCTGGCCTGGGTGCCGAGCTTCCTCGCGCCGATCCTGTGGGCCGCAATCGGGCTGCACTACGCGGGGCTGGAAGGTTCGAGCGTGCGCACGCGGCGCCTGCGCCGGCCGGCGCTGATTGGCGCCGGGGCGCTGGGCGCCCTGGCGGCCGTGCTGGCGCTGGCGAGTTGGCCGGCAATCGGCCGCTACGGCGATTTCATCCGGCTGCTGGGCGCGGCGCTGCGGCTGCGGGGCATACCGCAGTCTCCTCCTCCGCCTGCCTCGCCGCTGCTGCCGGCGCTGGCGCTGGCCTTCATCGCCTACATGGCCGCCTGCGCGCTGCTGCCATGGGCCTCGCTGGCTGCGCGGCGGCTGCGCCCCACCCCGCGCGCGGCGACCACTGGCTCCGATGGAACGCAGCTCTGGGATGCCGCCGACGCCTGGAATCACTCGCGACGCGCCCTGCTGGGCGCCTCACTCTGCATGATCGCCGCCGGAGCGGTGGCGGCGGTGGTGGGCATCGGCGCCTCGATCGGCGAGCGGCACCCCGGCGCGGCGGCATCCGCCAATGGGGCAACTGTAGGGGCGCTGGGACACGTCCCGCTGGTGCTGGTGGCCGCCGATCTGATCGTGCAGGTGGCGCTGGCGGGACTCGGGCTGTTGCTGGGCTGGGCGGTCGTGCGCCAGGGCGTGCTGGTCGAGCGCCAGCTCCCGCAGGCCGGCTTCTTCCGGCAGTGGCGCGGGACGGCGCTGGTGGCGCTGGTGCTGGCCGTGGTGGTGGCGGCGATGGCCCTGCTTGAGCCTGAGGCGCTGCCATATCTGCTGGTGCTGGTGACGCTAGTGACCGCCACCTACGCGCTCTTCACCTGGCAGACGTACGGCGAGCACGACCGGCTGCTGGCGCAGCTCCGTCCCTTCGCGGCAAGCCTCTCGGTTGGCTACGCCGGCTGGCTGGCATCCGACCCGCGCGAGGTGGAGCGCAGCGTCGAGGCGCTCTTCATCAGCCTCTGCCGCGACGTGCTGGGCGCGGCGTGGGGCCGGCTCTCGCTCAGCGCCGGCCGCCTGCACCGCACCTTCGCCTACGGTGAGCCGCACGAGGCCAATCGCGACGGCGAGCAGGTGGGAGAGGAGGATGGTGGTCCCGCGTGGACGCTGCCGGTGATGGACGAGCATGGCGTGGTGGCGCGGCTGGTGCTCGGTCCGCGCGGCGACGGCGCCGGCTACACGGCGGCAGACCTCGAGATCGCCCGTGCCTGCGGCCAGCGCATCCTCGACGCGGTGGGCGAGTATGCGGCGACCCAGGCGATCGCCTCGCTGGCGCGGCGCCGCGGGCTGGAGGCGGAGCTGAGCGCGGCGCTGCCACGGCGCGTGCTGCACGACGAGGTCCTGCCGCGGCTGCATCTGGCGATGCTGCGGCTGGAGGCGCTGCGGGCGCGAGCGGGGAACGGCGAACGCGGAGGGCGCGGAGCAAGCGCGGAGGGCGCGGAGAAGAGAGCAGAGCAACCGCAGAGGACGCAGAGGGACGCAGAGGGAGGGACGGAATCCGTAGGGGCGTCCGGTGGACGCCCGGCGCGGACGGGGGTGGTGGCTGAGGGCGCGGAGAGCGCGGGTGCGACGGCGCGCGAGCTGGGCGAGGTGGTGGCCGAGCTGGGCCGGGCACACCGCGATCTGGCGGCGCTGATGCGCGCGACGCCGGCAGCCAATCCGCGGCGGGTGGAGCATGGGCTGGTGGGTGCATTGCGCTCGTCGCTGGAGGGCGAGTTCCGCGGCACCTTCGACGCCCTGGAGTGGGACGTGGCGCTGGAGCACGCGGCGGCCGCCGATGCGCTCTCGCCGGTGGCTGCCGATCTGCTGCTGGGCGCGGCGCTCGAAGCGGTGCGCAACGCCGGACGCCACGGCCGCGGCGAGGACCTGCACCGCCGGCTGACGCTACGCGTGGCGGTGGTGGCCGACGCGAGCGCCGTCACGGTCGCCGTCTCGGACGACGGCGTCGGCTTGCAGAAGGAAGCCGGGCGCGCGCCGAAGTCCGTCCCCAGCGACACGTCGCCCAATCTGGCGGTCTCGGTCAATGGCACGCATGGCGGCACGCGCACGGGCCTGCTGACGCACGGTGCGCTGGTGGCGCTGGTGGGCGGCGCGCTCACCGTGCGCAGCAATCCAGACGGCGGCACGACGGTGACGGTGCGCATGCCGCGGGCGGGGATGGGAACGGGATGATTGACCTGTACGCGATAATGGGGCTAGGTCGGTCGGCAGGGCTACTCAGCGTAGGAGGACGCCATGAAACTCGAAACTGGTGAGCAGATCTTGTTTGAAGATGGCTTCGCGCGGCACGTCAAAGGGAAGCTGAACCTTGTCCCGGGCAAACTGATCCTGACGAACCAACGGTTAGCTTTCGAGCGCCGTTCAGTCGTCGCATCCTCATTTGGGCTGTTGGGCGTGCTCATCCTCGGTCCTCTGCTGCGTGGCAACGTGACAATCGATCTTCCTCGCATGCAGCTTGCCGCATTCTCGCAGGGCAAGTATGGTCGCAATCAGAATGTCGTGCAGCTCGTTAGCACAGACGGCACGGAGTACACCTTCACCGTCTCGAAGTTCGACCAATGGGCGCATCACTTGACCCAAGCGGGGATCGCCCTCCACGCGCTGTAACGTCATTACAGGTACGCGCGTGATCAGCCATCTGTGCCCGATGTGGAGTGCTTCCGCTACGCCCGCAATCCTGGCCTCTACTCGAGCCGGACTTCTGAGGGTTCCACAGCTCAGTCGCGCCCGCGAGCGCCAGTAATGATGAACAGCAGCGCGGCGAGCATCGCGAGGTTCTTGAGGAATTGCGTCGTCTGGGCCTGGCGTGCGGCGGGCGTGCCCTCGCGCCAGAACGGGTGGCCGACGATGGTGGTCGGCACGAGTGAGATGGCAAGCAGCATAGCCGCCGCACGCCGGAAGAGTCCCAATCCAAGTGCCGCGCCTCCAGCGATCATGACCAGCGCGTTGACCTGCACGCCCAGCGACGCCTCGGGCAGACCCATTGCCTCCGCCTTCGCCGCGCGCGGTGCGGGCTGCAAGAACGCCTGCAAACCCCCGAAGATGAAGACACCCGACGCGAGCAGATCGCCGAGGTATCGAAGGGTGCGCATGTATCTGCCTTCTTTGGTCGTCTTGTACTGCAGGGTACACGCCCTGGCTTGTTTCGACCCTGCCAATGGCACGCCTAGGCGTCGTTTCCCGCGAAGAAATCGGCGCATGATGCGTACCAATGTATTATGGCGGCCCCAGGCCATAGCCGAGCCAGGGCTACCGAACTCTTCCGGCAACCCCGACTCGCCGATTATCCCGGCGACGGCTACGGCTCGATTGCCACGCGCACCGCGCCCGCC
>DASVAA010000148.1:0-5739 GCA_036376595.1 Ktedonobacterales bacterium
CTCGGCGCCGGTCGCGCGGTCGCGCACGCGCACGCCCTTCACCTGCGTGCCGTCGTGCTCGATGGCCCGCACGTCGTGCTCCAGGCGCAGCTCGCCGCCGGCCGCCAGCACGCGCCGCTCTAGCTCGCCGGTCAGCGCCGCGCAGCCGCCCTCCACAATACCCGGAGCGCCGTAGCGGAACATGTTGCGCGTGATCTCGGCCACCTCGCCGTACGACACGTCCGCCAGGTCCACGCTCAAAGCAAAGTGCGCGATGCGCTCGAAGAAGGCGTACAACTCCGGCGTGCGCCCAGGCGTGATCCCGCGCACGGCCGCCCAATCCTTGAAGCTGACGTCGCGCTGAGTGGGCGTGAGATGCCCCAGGAACGTCGGCACGCCCACGCACACCAGATCGGCGAACTGGCGCGCGCCGAGCACCTGCGCGAGCTGCAGCAGCGAGCGGCAGATGACCTGCCGGCCGCCGACGTGGAACGACGCGAAGACCTCGGCGTCGTGGATGCGGTGCGGAATGCCAAGCAGCCGCAACATGCCGGCCAGCTCACCGTTGGTGCCGAAGGGGACCATATGTACCGCGCCGGTGCTGACCTGCGCCCCCTGAAAGGTCTTGGCCGTGAAGCGCCCGCCGGGATGCGCCAACCGCTCGACCACCGCCACGCGCTGCCCACGCCGCAGGAACTGCGCCGCCGCGAGCAGCCCGCCTAGCCCAGCGCCGAGCACGATTACGTCGCACTCGTGGCGCGCGACCCCATCTGCCCTCACCGCGCTCTCGGTTGTCTGCCGCGCTGCCACGCCCATTCGCCGCGCTCCCAAACCCTAGTCCAAGGACTCGTTGACGTGCGCCAGCAGCTCGCGCAGCGCATCGAGCAGGTCGGTTCCGGACGGCTCGGTGCCTAGCGAATCGGCGATTGCCCCGGCGTTCTCGGCGAGCTTGCTCAGGTAGTCCAGGTGGCGAGGATGGTCGGCGGCCTCACGTGCCATCTGCGCCAGCTCGCTGCGCTGCTCGCGCTCCTGGGCATCCTGTTCCTGGTGCGCCTGTATGTCTTGCAGCAGGGCATCCAGCCGGTCGCGTGCCTCGGCCAGCGCGTCGTGATAGTGCTGCGCGGCGCGCGACTCGGTGTCGGCTTTGCGCGCCAGCGCTCCGGCAATATCGGCGATCTGGAGCCGCAGCGCCTCCAGCTCCTCCGGCGTGGCGGCACTCAACGGGGCCGTCTTGCTCTCGGCGCGCGAAACTGGCGCTGCGCTGCCATCGCTGCCGCTCGGCGCACCATCGCCCTCGGTGCCTTCGCCAGCCTGTGCGGATTGCTCGGCGTCCGTGTCCGCCGCTGTGCCGTCCTCTGTCGCCACGGCCACCTCTTCACCCTCCATCGCCGTTGGCCGCAGCGTGGCGGCGGCGGGACGTGGCGGGAGGTTGGTCGCGCGCTCGCCGGCAAGCGAGGCGTTGGGACCGGGCGTGCCAACGGCAAAGATCAGCTCGTGGCTGCCGATGGCGATGCGGTCGCCGTCGCGGAGCTCCGATTCGCCACGAATCTCGTAGCCGTTGATGTAGGTGCCATTGCTGCTGCCCAGGTCCACGACTGTGTAGTGACCGCCGCGGGCGCGGATCAGGGCGTGGCGGCGCGAGGCCAGCTCGTCGCCTTCCAGCACGATATCGCACGAGGGCGAGCGGCCAATGGCGATATCGCGACCGCCAAGCACCTCCTCGCGCTCCGGGTCGCGCTCCGAGGCCGCCTTGCGGATCAGCAGCCGACTCTTCGACTCGGGCTCCTCGAGCTGAGGATCGGGCACCGGGAGGGTATCGAGGTCTGAGATATTGCCGACATCGGCGGCAGGGGACACGTCGTCTACGGAGGGGGGGACAGGGACAGGAGTGGGCGCGGAGACCGGCTGCGCCCCGTCAGCGCCGGGCACGCCGTCGCCCTCATGCCACAGCGCGGGCGTGGGGTGTGCCCCGCCCCCTCCCAAGCCCTCTGCATGCGCCCCATCTGGCGAGGCGCCTACGGCCGATGCGACCAGTGCCGGCTGCGAAGGCACGGCGGAGTCGGCATTGAGCCGGTGGCCGCAATACTGGCAGAACTGATCGCGCTCATGGGGCTCGCGCCCGCAGTGTTGGCAGGCTGCCATCGTCGCTGCTCCTCCGTCTTGCGCGGCTCGCGGTCCGCGCCGCACTCCGCGCACGGCCTCTATCGCCATCGCACAGCGTAGTATAACATCGCGCTTCGCGCGGCGCATCCCAACATGCCGCATGGTGCGGGCAGTGGTATACTAGATTGTGACGTATCGAACGGCAGACGCTTGGCGACGAGCGGTCTGATCGGCACGGTCGGGTCGAGCCATACTTGGGACGGAGTGAGGAGCGGTTGGCTATGCGGCACGTGGTGCGGTGGTGGGAGACATTGGACCGGCCGGAGCGTATCGTCGCGATGTCGCTGGCGACCGCCGGCGTGGTGGCTATCGTCAATTCGGCGGTATGGGCAGTGGCGGTGAGCTACATGGAGCGCCAAAAGACCCTGGTGGCGCTGAGCCGTGAGCGGCTCCCCGAGGCCGAGCGCGAGACCGATGAATGGCCTGATGCGCTGCGCGCGGGTGCACGGCGCGGCATCGGCGGGCGCGGCTCGCGGTAGGATAGGATGGTGTGCGGCTTTCGCCGCTGGCGCGCGGACGGACGATTGAGAACGGATGGAACGATGCCCAGGCCCCTCAAGCGGGCGCGACTGCTCGACTTTCCCCATCAGGAGGAGATCTTCGACGCCCGGCTCGATACCATTTCCACCGAGCCGCCCAGCGATATCGTGTTCACCTTTCGGCGGCTGATCCCCAGCGCACCCCCCTTGATTTTGCTCGACGGCGGCGTGCCCGCCGAGCAGCTCGATGGCGTCTACACCCCCATGCGCCTGCGCTTCAGCGGTGCCGTCTGGCTCCGCCGCACGGGCATCTACGCCGATCTCGACGCGCTGGCCGCCGACGCCGACGCGCGCCGCATGTTCGGCGTCCAGCATGCCTATGACCCCAATGTCGGTGACTACTACTGGGTCACGATGGGTGCCTCGGAGCCGGGCGAGCTGATGCTGCGCGCGCAAGCCTGCCAGGTTGAGCCGGCCGAGGGTGAGCTGGAGCCGGTGCAGATCGTGCGCCGCTGGGCCCCGACCCCCTATCCGACGCCATGCGTGCTGCAGCACCGTCCCGTGCTGCACCGGCGCTACGCCGGCGACCCAATCCGCATCCGGCTGGGCGGCCGCTGGCTCAAACATCGCTTCTTCATTGGTGGAGTGCATCACCAGCGCGGCGAGCGCCCGGCGGTGGACGCCGTGCTCAACCTCTGCGGCGTCGAAAATCCCTGGTGCGGCTGGCACGGACGCGCCCTCGCGGACCGCTATTCGTGGCGCGGCGAGATGGGCGCCGGCATGAGCCTGGAGGAGCTGCTCGAAGAGGCGTCGTGGGTGGCCGACCGGCTGCGCGCGGGCCAGCGTGTGTTGGTCCACTGCTTCGCAGGGGTGAATCGCTCCAGTACCGTCTGCTGCGCGGCGCTCATGCTGCTGGAGAATCTGCGCCCCGAGGAGGCGCTGGCCCGCTTGCGCGAGCGCCACCCGATCGCCTGCCCCGATCCCTATTACTGGTTCCTGCTCCAATGGCTCGGCCGCCAGCGCGCGCGCGAGGAGAGCGGTGGCGCAGGCGCTGTGGTCGAGGACAGCGCCGGGCACAGCAAGACCGCGTCGCGAGCGGCATCCGCCTTGCGACGGCACTCCGCCGCGGGGTAAAATCCCTGCGCGGCAGTGACCAACACAAGCTCACGATGCGCCGAGGGATTACGGGCGCTCGAAGTGAGGTGGCAAGATGGCGCAGCTCGACATGGCGGCGATTCGCCACAGGCTGGAGTCCGAGCGTACGCGGCTCGAAGCCGAGATCTACGATCACACGCAGGGCAATGCCGTCGTCTATCCGATGGACCCGGTCAGCGATTCGAACGGGATCTCCAGCGACCAGGCCGACGACGCCGACGCCGTGGAGAACGCCGAGCGCATGAACGCGATTACGCGCAACTCGCAGGTGCTGCTCAATCAGGTCAACGCGGCGCTGCACCGCATTGCCGAGGGCACCTACGGCACGTGCGTCAACTGCGGCGGAGAGATCGCGCCGCGCCGGCTCCAAGCGCTGCCCTACGCGACGCTGTGTATTGAATGTCAGGGCAAGGCCGAGCATACCGCCCAGCAGCAGCCGCAACAACGCCAGCTATAACACCAGCCGGCCAAACGTCCGCCCAGCTTGAAGAGGAGTGACATGACGCCCGCACGCCGCCACGATCTGCTGATGGCCCTCACCGCGGCCGTGCTCGTCGTGATCGACCAGCTCACCAAGCTGTGGATCGTCTCCTATTTCGCGCGGCATCCGTCGCCGATTCCGGTGCTGGGCAACGTGCTGGATATCGAATACGTGCAGAACAACGGCGTCGCGTTCAGCTTGCTGGCGGGGCAGACGGTGCTCTTCGTCTTCATCGCGATCGCCATCGTGGTGATCGGCACGCTCTACTGGCGCACCCGCGACAGCGCCTCGCTGCCGCTCAAGCTCACCTTCGGCCTGATCCTGGGCGGCGCGGTGGGCAACCTGCTCGACCGCTTCACCCGCGGCTACGTGGTGGATTTCATCCACTTCCACCTCGACGCCATCGGCTTCAACTTCGCGGTCTTCAACGTCGCAGACAGTGGCATCACGGTGGGCGTGATCCTGCTGGCGGTGCTGCTGTGGTTCGGCGGCGCGCAGACCAAGCCACAGCCGGCCGCCAACGACGCGAAGGCATCCATGCCCCCTCCGCCGGCCCAGACTCGCGAGCGTGACGCCGAGAGCACGCCGCGCGTCCGCAATCGCGCCGTCGGTGGCCGGTAGGGCAAGTCGCGCCAATCGCCGCACGCCACCGCCCGCGCCCGCGCCAGTGCCTCTCGTCATTCCCCCCAGCACGATGACTCCCGCGCGCTGGCGTGTCTACGAGCCGTCGGCGTCGAAGCCGCTGGAGTGGCGGGCGGCAAAGCGAAACACTCGCAGCGACCGCTTGCGTCCTTGCAGCAGCGTCACAATGGCGAGGATGCCATAGAGGATGGAGACCTCAACGCGGCTATCGGGGAACACGAACTGGACCGCGAAGAGACCAAAGATCAGGCCGGCGCCCCACAGCGAGAGGCGCAGATCGAGCAGCAGCACGACGGCAAACAGCGATTGCGCCGCGGTGAGCAGCACCTCCTGGCTCTGCCGTCCATCCAGCGGCATCGGCTCCAGCCGCCCCAGGCTGATGGCATAGATCAACGGCAGCATGCCGACCAGCAGCGTCCATTGGTTGATCTTCGACGAGACCAGCGTGCCAAGCGCCGCCGTGGCAGCTGCCCGCCAGGCGAAGATACACACGACCACGAACTCAGGCGCCTCGGAGGCCAGTGGCGCGACCCACTGCACCAGAAAGAACTCGTCAACGTGCAGAATCTCGCCGGTGGAGACTAACGCTTCGGCGAAATGCTCCGCGACGAGCAGCACCAGCGCGGCGGACCCCAGCGCCAGGACACCGCAGACGAGACGGCGGCGAGCGGGGCCGAGCGCGGCGATCGTGCGCGCCGGGCCGACCAGATGCGGCGCTTCGGGTGGCAGCTTGGTCAGGCGCCAGAGGTAGACGGCGAAGACGGCGCCGAGGATCACCAGGTCGACCCACGAGAGCGCGCCTTTGAGCGGGATCACGAAGGCATACAGCGTGGCCGCGAG
>DASVAA010000149.1:0-4170 GCA_036376595.1 Ktedonobacterales bacterium
AGGCTCCGCGGGTGCACCGCGCGGGCGCAGCGCGAAGATCACCCATAGCGCGATCAGGCCGAAGACCGTGATGACGCCCTCGACGAGCAGCGCATTGCGGACGGCCCCGAGATGGACGAGCTGCGGCAGGAAGGCGGCGACGCCATCCACCAGCGCGTGGGCGCCGATGGCGACGAAGAGCCAGCGAATCTGGCCGCGCGTGAAGACCTGCAGCACGATCACCGAGAGCGCGATATGCACCGCGATGGTGCAGACCCGCTCGTAGGCGCCCAGCAGCGGCAGCCAGCCCGGCTGGGCAGCGATGGCCGCGAGCTGCTGCGTCACCTGGCCGCGCTGCGCCGCCGGCAGCGCATCCACCCCGATGGCCTGGATGACGAGCACGTTGACCAGCGTCAGCGCGCTCAGCCCGGCGACCAGCACCACCGACTCCAGCGAGGCATGGCCCAGCCCATAGAACACTGCCTTGGGCCAGTCCTTGCGCTCCTTGCCCATCAGCCATCGGTAGCCGACATAGCGCCCGACCTCCTCGAAGATGCCGGCGGTGAGCGCCTCCGTCCCCAGGAAGGCGAGCAGGAACGCCCGCGAGCTTTTGAGCTGCGGCCGCAGCACCACGCCGAGCGCCTCCAGCACGGGCACGCGCGAGATGAGCTGGAACAGGCCGAAGATGATCACGCCGTAGAAGAAGTAGCGCCAGCCGATCTTGAGCCGCCGCTGGACGAACACGGCCAGCGCCAGCGGGAAGACGATCTCGAACAGGATCGCGGCGACGGTGGAAGCGATCCAGCTTCCGGGCACGAGCGACGGCATTCTCCCAGTCCCTCCTCCAGCTCCAACAACAGACTCCCATCTCCGGCGATGATGGCTGCGCGGGCATGGCTGGCGGCCCGAAGCACCGCGAGCAATCTCCCTCCCAAGGATACACCATGCTTACTTGTGGGACTTCAGCAGCGGTCAGCGGGTGAATCCGCGCCGAGGGGCCGGCGATTGAAATCGCGCCTGGAGGGCCTACGGCCGCGAAGTCCACCTTCGTGGACTGGGGCCAGAGTGGACAACTGAAAGTTGCGCATGTCCCGTCGGGACACCACCACGCATGAAAATAGTTGGCTGCGCCCATTTTCAGAGCAGACCCTGACTGATTCCTCGCCCGTGCCCTCTGCTAGCGCGATGTATGCTATACTGCGCCGATCGCGGGCCGCGCCGTGCGGCCTGCGGGACGAGCGAGCGAGAGGAGCCGGCGAGCGCATGGACCTGCCGCGTCGAGTCTCCGCGCGCCTGCTGGCCGCCCATCGCGCGCTGCTCGCGCTGCCGGCCGCCGTACTGCTGGCGGGGCTGGGTTGCGTCGCACTCGCCATCTCCAGTGACCTCGCCAACTCGCTCGACGTGCCGCGCGGCGGAGGACCACTGGCGGCGCTCGCCACCTGCGCCGCGCTCGTGCTGGCCTTCGCAGCGTTCACGCTCGCCACGCGCGATCGGCTGCCACGGTGGCTCTCCAGCAGCATCCCCATCGCTCTACGCCGCCACGCGCCCCTCACCCGCTGGCTCGTCTATCCGCTGCTGCTGTGGGCCGCGTTTACCACGATCCAGACCGGCGGCATCCTGGCGCGCGGCGCCGTCACCGCGGCGACCGTCTCGCCGCCGCGCTACGGCAGCGACGACCTCTACTACAATCAGTACAACGCCTGGCTCGTGCTCCACGGCCAGAATCCGTACGTCGGCGAGCATCTGGCCGCCGAGGTACGCTTCTTCGGCGCCACTGACTACACCCCCATCGCCCGCGGCCGCTTCGCGGATGTGCGCCACTATCCCACGCGCGCGCAGATGGATGCGGTGGTCGCCGAATACCTGGCGCATCCCCAGGCGCCGCCGCTAGAGCTGGACGCGCGCACCACGCATAGCTACCCGGCCGGCGCCTTCCTCGTGAACGTGCCGGCGGTCGCGCTGGGCCTGCCGAGCATTGCGCTGCCGCAGATCGCGCTCTTCCTGGCGCTAATCGCGGCAATCGTGTGGGCGACCCCGCCGCCATACCGTGCTGTGGTGGCGCTGCTGGCGCTGGCGACCGCCGACGGCGCGCGGCAGGTGGCCGGCTCGGACTTCGAGATCTGGCCGCTGGCGCTGGTGGGCTTCGCCTGGCTGGCGCGCGACCGGCGCTGGCTCTCGGCGATCCTGCTAGGACTGGCCTGCACCACCAAGCAAACCGCCTGGCTCGCGGCGGCGTTCTACCTCGTCTGGGTCTGGCGCACGGATGGTCTCGCAGAGGTTGGCCGGCGTGCTGGCATCGCAGTGGGCGCGTTCCTCGTCGTCAATCTGCCGTGGATTATCATGGCGCCGGGCGCGTGGCTCTCAAGTCTGCTGCTGCCGGTGAGCCTGCCGCTGCTCCCGGATGGCAGCGGCCTGGTGGGACTCTCATTGGCGGGCGCGCTGCCGCTGATGCCGTCGTGGGTCTACGGCCTGCTGGAACTGGCGGGGCTGGCCGCTGCGCTGGTGTGGTACTGGCGGGCGGCGCGGCGTATGCCCTACGCGGGGCTGGTGCTGCCGCTGGCGCCGCTGCTACTGGCGTGGCGCAGCTCCGAGCGCTACTTCGTGCTGCTGCCGCTGGCTGGGCTGCTGGCGCTCGCGCTTGCGGATAGGTATCACGCTGAGCAGAGAATCACTTCCGCCGCCAGCTTCACATCCAGTCTCGTGGCATCGCACTGGCGTTTTCGCTCCCCATTCATGCGCCGGCCATTCATGGCCGCGATCCGCCACGCGGACACAGAGGGGCGCCGGTCGGGGGAACACTGCTCCCGGCCGGCGCCGACTAACACGGGCGTTCGAGACGCGCCGCTGTGTGATGACTAGGCCCGCGTGAGCGGGAAGACCGGCAGGATGTTCTTGCCGCCATTGACGCTTGCCAGCACGCCAGCGAAGGCAGTGTACCAGGCGACGATAGCAGTCAGGATGCCGACGTAGCCGCCGATCAGGGTAATCCCTTTGCCAAATCCCTGGTTCTGCCAGAAACCGATGGCGAGCAGAACGTACGTGATGGTCAGCAGGATGAACACCCCGGCGGTGGCAGCGTTGGTACGGAGCGAGGCGATGAACAGGAATGCCGTGACGATGCCCCAGGCCATCAGATACCAGCCGAGGCCTGTGTTGTCACCAGCCAGTTTGGGGTTGCCCAGGCCAGGGATGAAGAGCGCGGCGAAGGAGAGCCAGAACGCGCCGTACGAGCTGAACGCGGTGGCACCGAAAGTGTTGCCGCTGCGGAACTCCCACATACCTGCCAGGAGCTGCGCGAGGCCGCCATAGAACAGGGCGAGGGCGATGACGACCGCGACATTGGTACCGCCAAGTATGCCCGCGTTGACGAGGCTGAGGATGAGGGTGGTCAGAGCGAAGCCGCTCAAACCAAGGGGACCGGGGTTGGCGATCTTGACTTCGTTCACGATGACAGCTCCTCTCGAAAGAGAACCATCGGGAGAGAGACCGCAATGTCTCTCTCGCTGCTCGCCGAATCACCCGAAAAACGGTGTTGCCCGTTCGTTGCGATGAGTACGCTGTAGCTACGAGTTCTGCCGTGCCGCCACCGCGGATTGTGGAGGCAGCGCCTCCGCGACGCGGGCCGCGAAGCCTCCTCCTTTCTGCGAGTGCGCGCCGCCGTTCGACGCCGATACGTGCTGGCACTGCACAGTGATTGGCTGTCGCGCGAGAGCGGTAATTGCCTCGCGCTGGGGTCCAGCCGTCCGGGACGGGCGGCGATGCGTGGCGCGGCGGCGCCTCGTCTGCCAGTTGCCCACATGCCCGCATGGTCGCCGACGATACCGGCCGTTCGATCACCACGCAAGCTGTGTTGGTGGGAGTGTAACATAAAACGGCTCAGTAAGGCATCCCCCATCTTGGGGTGCAAAAATCTGCTATCATACTTCGCAAGCGGATGCTTTACGCACACCGCGGTACTTTTCGCCCATCTTCGGGGCGCGTAGCCACAGAGCCGGACTGGAGGCTTACATGTCGGGTCCGCAGAACACGCCAGGCGATTCCCCCGCGACCACCATTGACGCGCTGCTGCAAGAGCATCGCGTCTTCCCCCCCTCCCCGCAGTTCACCGCCCACGCCACCGTGCGCGACCCCGCCGTCTACCAGCGCGCCCAAGAGCACCCCGAAGAATTCTGGGCCGAGGCCGCCGAACGC
>DASVAA010000150.1:0-42927 GCA_036376595.1 Ktedonobacterales bacterium
GAGGGCGCCGCGTCGCTCCCTCCACGTGATGTTCGCAGCGGGCGTGCCGGAAGACTCCAGATACTTCATTTTACGACATAAGTGTACCCGGAGTGTGCGCCCGTTTTCCAGCGGTGTAGGCGATCTCTCCCTTGCTCGCTCGCGGCTCGCGTGGGGGGTGGATGCATCGGGCGCGAGCTACTGGACCTTGCGCGCGGGCACGCGCCGCGGGAACGCCAGCCGCAGCGGCAACACGCGCTCACGCCGCCGCTCGGCATCGAGATTGAGCGCGCGTGCCTTGAGCAGGTCGCGCAGCGAGACCATGCCCACCAGGAGCCGCGCTTCGCCGCGCTCGATCACCGGAAAGCGCGTCAGCCCTGTATCGGCCATGCGATGGACCACGGTGCGCAGCGGCTCGTCAGGATAGGCTAGCACCGGGTCGGCAGTGACCAGCGCGGCCAGCGGAAACGGCTGTCCGCGCGGCGGATGGCGCCGCAGCAACTCCAGCAGGTGAGACCGGGTGACCACCCCGATGAGGTGGTTGGCATCGTCCACCACGGGATAGAGCAATTGCCCGTGCTCTTCGTTCGTCACGCGCAGGCGCTCGGAGAGATCGCGCAGCGGCATGTCGGAGCGCAACGCGACGATGTTGGTGCGCATGACCTCGCGCGTGAAGAGGATTTCGAGCGGATCGGTGGCGTACTCGCGGCTGAGGTGATAGCCCCGGCGTGCCACCTTCTCCGTCAGGATCGAGCGGCGCAGTGTCAGCACGGTGAAGAGATGCGCGCAGACGACCGCAATCAGCAGCGGCAGCAGCACGTTCACGTCGTGCGTCAGCTCCAGGATGAAGACGATGCCGGTGAAGGGCGAGCGCATCGTGCCGCCCAGGATCGCGCCCATGCTGATCAGCGGCCAGAAGCCGACGCCTTCGTTGGGCAGCACCTGCGCCTCCAGGCCGCCCAACGCCCCGCCCATCATCAGCAGGGGCGCCAGCACGCCGCCGGAGGTCCCCGAGCCGAGCGAGACCGCCCAAATGACAGACTTGACCAGCAAGATGCCCAGCAACACGCCGCCGAGGACGTTCTTGGTCAGCAGGGCGCCGATTGTGTCGTAGCCGACGCCGAGCGCCTGCGGGAAGATCAATCCGCCCAGGCCGATGACCACCCCGCCGATCGCCGGCCACCACATCCAGTGGATCGGCAGCTTGCGGAAGGCGTCTTCGGCGCCGTACACCGAGGCGGTCAGCAGCGCGGAGAGCGCGCCAGCGAGCACGCCCACCACGATGCAGCCGCCGAAGCCGACCGGCCCGACGAAGGCGACGTGCGGCCTGGTGGGGAAGAGCGGCCCGCTATTGATGATGTAGTTGCGCGTGATGGCCGCCGTGGCGCTGGCGAGCGCGACCGGCACCAGGCTGCGTGGCTTCCACTCGAAGAGCAGCAGCTCGACCGCCAGCAGCACCGCCGCCACCGGCGAGTTGAAGGTCGCCGACATCCCCGCGGCAGCGCCAGCCACCAGCAGGGTCTTGCGCTCGGCGCTGGTGAGGTGCAGATATTGGGCAAAGAACGAGCCGACCGCGCCGCCGGTCATGATAATCGGTCCTTCGGCGCCGAACGGGCCGCCGGTGCCAATTGAGATCGCCGACGACAGTGGCTTGAGAATCGCGACGCGCGGCTGGACCTTGCTGCCGTTGACGAGGATCGCCTCGATAGCTTCGGGGATGCCGTGGCCGCGAATGCGCTCCGAGCCGTAGCGCGCCATGAAGCCGATGATCAGCGCGCCGACCACCGGCACGAGCAGCTCGAAGGGGCCCAGGTGATTGCCGGCGGGCGAGACGAGGTCGGTGCGCCAGCGCTGATAGAAGAAGATGTTGGTGAAGAGGCCGATCAGGCGCAGCAGCGCCAGCGCGATGAAGGCGCCGACAATGCCGAGCCACACGGCAATCAGCGAGAGGGCAATGACGCGCGGGGTGGCGGTGAAGTCGCCGAGGCGCTCCGGCCTGGTTTCGCGCACGGTGGCGCGCGGTTGAGTGGAGACAGCGGGCAGGCGCGCCGCATATGCGGCGGGCAGGGCAGCAGGCATCGGCGCGGCGCCGTTCGATGGGGGCGGCCGGCGGACACGCGCTGGATGGCGACCAGTGCGGCGACCCATAGCGCCCTCCTCCCGCGGAGAAGGCAGAGCGGCCGCGAGTGCTCGCGCGAGTGGTGCGCGACCGTTGGGGAACATTATCGCACCTCGATGCAATGGCCGCGGGGGCCTGCCGAGTGCGGAATGGCGAGTGGCGCGAAACCCGGAGATGCGCCAAAGACGCGCGGTGGACGCCCGTGATACGATGGCCTCGCGGCGCCAGTGACGAGCGTGAGAGGTGAGGTGCGCCGCGCCGATCGAGCGTGCCAGCGGAGCGGAGCGAACAGAGGACGGCCTCGATGATTCCACGCGAGATGATTGCCATGATGGAGCGGCGCCGGCTGGTGGCCGAGGTGCGCACGGCGACGGCGGTGCAGGCGCTGGGGGTGGTGGATGCGCTGGCGGCGGCCGGTATCGCGGCGATGGAGATTTCGCTGACGATCCCCGGCGCGCAGGAGATCCTGACGCACCTCGCCACGCGGCGCGACGTGCTGATCGGTGCGGGCGCGGTGCTCGATACGCATCAGGCCAACCAGGCCATCTCCTGCGGCGCGCGCTTCATCGCCTCACCGATCCTGGTGCCGGAGCTGGTGCCGGCGTGCACCGACGCGCACATCGCCTGTATCCTGGGTGCCCTGACGCCGAGCGAGATCATCGCCGCGCAGCGCGCCGGAGCGGAGATGGTGAAGGTCTTCCCCGCCGAGGCGCTGGGCGGGCCGATGTACATCCGCGCGCTGCTACGCCAGCTCACGCATCTGAGCATCCAGATATCCGGTGGCTTTACGGCGCAGAATATGGGTGAGTACCTCGCGCTGCCGGTGCGCACGCTGGCGCTCGGCTCGCTGCTGGTGCCCAGCGTACTGGTCGAGCGCGGCAACTGGCAGGCGATCACCTCCCGCGCCAAGGCGTTCGTGGAGTTTGCCGCCAATCCCCATGCCAACGCCGCGCGCTTTCTGGCGCTGCTGGGGGTCGCGCCCCGGCCGCAGCCGCGCGCCGAGCCGCCCACCATCAACCTGCCGCCGGGAGCGCTGCCGGGCGGCCAGGTGCCCGCACCAGCAGCAGGCTCCGCGGCCGCCGCGACCGGCGAGTTCCACCCGTGGGACTCGCGCCCAGTGGACATGGGCGACGACGAAGATTGGCTGCGATAAGATATGGAGAGAGGAACCGCAGAGGGCGCCGAGGAAGACAGAACGGTGAACGCAAAGGACGCAAAGCGATCGCGACGACCTGCGTGGAGGCGTATCGGGCGCCGATTCAGATAGAGGGCTACTGCGTGTGACCGAGAATGAGCCAGGTGCGACGACGGGAGCGGACGCGACCGAGGTGGCGGCGACGCCTGCTACGCCTATACCACGGCGGCGCGTGAAGCGTCAGAGCCGCATATGGCGCCGGACGACGATGCGCCGCGCGGTCATCGAGGGCGTGGCGATCTTCGCCGTGGGGCGGCTGTTGGGTGCGGTCGCGCCACTGTCGCTGCCCGACGCGCTGCTGCCACTGATCACGCTGCCGCTGCTGCGTCTGGCGCTGATGATCCTGCCGCCAGTGTGGGCCGCGATGCGCGTGGTCTCGACCAAGCGCGAGAAGATGAGCCGCCGCTTCTGGCTGTTGGGGCCGCAGCTCGCCGTATGCTGCGCGCTGGCCGACGTGGCGATTGCCCTGGCTGTGGGTGACACGAGCACCTCGCTGCTGCTCGGTCCGGTCGCGGGTGGCGCCGACCTGGCGCGGTTCTTCGCCCACGGTGCGACGGCGCTCAGCGTGGGCGCGTTCGCCGTCGCCGAGATGAAGACGCTTGGGGCGCTGCTGGTCTACTACACGCTGGCGGTGGTCTGCACGCGGCTGGCGAACGGCGGCTTTCTGCGCTTCACCATGCCGGCGGGTGATGGGCGTGTGACGCTGTGAGGGATGCGCGATTATGCTCTGGCACCCACCAGCGCAATGACCGGGTGGCCGTCGCTCAGGCTCAGCCAGGGGGTCATGCTGCCGCTGAGATCGGGCGCGATGAGCAACACCTGGCCGCCGCGCAAGATGAACGCCGGCCCGCCGTCAGCGGCGGGATTGGGCAGCCCGGCGGCGCCCGCGTCGGCGCCGAGCAGATGCGCCCGCACCACGCCGTTCACGACGTCAACCAGCCACAGGTCCTGGCTCTGCACGCTGCCGTCGCCGCTCGCCACATTCTGCGCCACGAACACCGAGGTGTCGCTTCCCGCGTCCAGCGCGAGCATGCCGGAATAGGTGGTGCCGGAGAGCGCGGGCGGGCCGCCCAGCGGCATCTGGTCGAGCAGCGTTGGGCCTTTCGTGCCGGGATCGAGCACGTACACCTGGGCGTTGGGGCTGCCCTGCGCAAGCACCAGCCGCAGGTTCTTTTCGCTCCCGGCCAGTGCCATCCGCGCGAGCGAGAAGTCGCCGGCCAGCGCCAGCTCTTGCCGTGTCGCGCCGTGCGCCGTGCCGAAGCGCCGCACCACCGCGTACGTAGTCCCGTCAGGCATCGTGAGGTTGAGCACGTCGTAGAGCCAGAGGTTATCGGGCGAGACGGCCAGCGATCCACCGGCGCCAAGCGTGAAGGTTCCGATGTGGGCGTCGAGTATCGGCACCGCGGAGGGGAAAATCGAGACCGGCAGGCTGCCGGGCGGCGGCGGCATCGGAATCTTGTACGTCAGCGTTGGGGCCAGCGTGCCGGTCACAAACCCGTTCTGGATGTCTACCAGCAGGATCCGCGGCTGAGCGCTTGTCGGCTCTGGCGTGTTCAATCCGACGTAGGCGAGCAGGCCGCCGGGAGCCAGCGCTAGCGCGTCGGCGGCTTGACCCGCGGGCAGGCGCTCGGCGCCGGGCAGCGCCAGCGGCGTAGCAAAGACCAGCTTGCCGGTGGCGGCGTCGAAAGCGACGAGCGCCTGGTTGCCGTGGGCATCGCGGGCAGTCAGCTCATAGATGGTGGCACCGTCGGGCGCAACGACCACGGCGACGGGCAGTTGCGCCTTGCTGGCCGTCTGTGGCGTGGCGGAGGAGTCCGGCAGCGAGTGGAGCACGGCACCGGTGTGCTCGCTCACCGCCAGCACCTCGGCAAGCTGCCAGGCATGGCCGGCGGAGTCCTTGACGGCAATCAGCTTGTCGGTCTCGACGAAGAGTGTTCCGCTGCCGGCGCTGGGCACGCCCGTCAGGCTATTGGCGGAGCGCGTGACGCTGTGCCCACCGACGGTGAAGTACAGTCCGGCGACTAGAAACACTGCCAGCACCGCCAGGCCGATGACGCCGATGAAGCCAAGCGCACCGCCACGCCCCACGATGCCAAAGACGCGCATGGCACCGCGGTAGAGCCGTTTGCGCCGCACCCGCGTACGCACGGTGTCGCGCAGATCGGGCACATAAGGCACCGGCTCGCTGCCCAGCGACGCCAGCAGCTCGTAGGGTTGGCGCAGGGCCTGCGAGCGGCTGCCGCACGCCTCACAGACGGCAATGTGCTCGCGCACCGCAAGCGCCACATCGGGCGGCAGCTCGCCCGCGAACTCGGCGACCAGCAGCTCCGGCTCCAGCGGACACTGGAGCGTGCGCAGATTGCGCCGCCGTGTTGTGACCCGATGAATGCGAACGGGCACCTGCCCTAGCTCGGCCATCCCCACACCCCCATGATCTGCGCGGCGCAGGCTCCACTCCCGCGCCATCTATGACGTTGTGACCGCGAATATGCAGTTTCCGCGGCGCGGAGGCCGGGCACCCCTATGCATGCCGCGCGGTCGCCGCCGTGTCGCCGTCCGTTTCGCCTACTTCGTCTGCCGCGGTACTCGCTTCCGCTCCGGCGGTCAGCACCGGCACGCGGCGCACAGCACCCGGCTCTGCCGCAAACGATGGGCCAGGTTCGGCGTGTGTCGCCGGCAATGGGCCGGTCAGCACGGGCACCGCGCGCGCCATGTTCCAGCGGAGCGCGGCCGGAGCGACCTCCGGCGGCACCTGCGGCTCTGGCATTTGCAGCGGTGTCAGGGCCGGTACCAGACGCACCGCCGCCACAGTGCTCTCCACCACGCGCGGCTCTGGCGGCCGCGGCGCGGCGGATACGATGAACGGCATTGCTCCCCACTGTGTGCCGGCGCCCGCGTCCATGCTCGCTCCCGCGTCAGCCGTCTCGGCCGCTTCAGCCTCCACTATGCCGGCATCATCAGACAGGTCCTCAACGTCGGCTGTGTCGGGCGGCGTCGAATCCACGATGATCTCGTGGCGCGGCTCGACTACCGTCGCCACCTCCGGCGTCCATGGCAGTTGCTCTTCTTCGGGTGCGGCGGGCGCTTCGGCGGCCGAGTCATCTGGAGCGGCAGCGTAACCATCGTAGGCGTCGGGCTGCTCTGCGACGGCCGCGGCCGCGGCTGCGGTGGCATCCAGGGAGGGCAGGATGCGCGTCGGCACGTCGGCGGTGTCTTGCACCTCACGGACGGGCGGCATTGGGGCGAAGGCCGGCTGTGGCTGAGGCTCTGGCTCAGGTTCGAGGTCCGGCAAACCCAGGCTGGCGGCGGCGGCCTCGTAGCGCTGCGCGAAGAGCTGCAGGCCCTGGACGATGCGCCGCCGCGACGCGCCGTTGGTGATGCCGAGCGCGCGAGCGACTTGCGCCTGATTCAGCCCCGCCACCAGATGCAGCGCCAGGCATTGGGCGTCGCCGTAGGGCAGCTCCGCCAGCACCGCGCGCACCAGCCGGTGGCGCAGCGCCTCGCGCGGGTCCTGGGTATCGAGGCTGGGGTCCACAGCCCTGTAAGGATCGGCCTCAGGGTCGGTGTTGTCAGCGCTGCCGGTACCGTCGGCGCCGGTGCTGTGCCCGTTGCCGGTATCGCGATCCGGTACTGCGTGGATGGGCGCGGGCCTCCTGTGCGGCTCGGGCGGCGGGGCGTCCGGAAAAATCAGCTCGCGCACCTGGCGTCCGGTCGTGCCAGTCAGGTTGGCGAGCGAGCCGATGCCAGCGCGCAGCTTCTGCGCTGCGCCGCCCCCGCGTCCCGTAAGCAAGGCCGCCGGCTGAGGCTCGGCGAGTGGTGTGTGGCCTGGACGGCTCGGCGCGCGCAGGAACTCCAGCCCAGCCTCGGTGCAGGCGCGCAAGAGCCAGAGCCGCAGGTTGTGTCCCCCCTGCGGCCCGCGGATGCGCCGCTCCATGCGGACGAAGATCTGCTCGGCGGCGCGGCGGGCGAAGTCGTGATTGCCAGAGAGCCGGGTGAGGTAGCGCGTGACCGGCGGCTGATAGCGAGCGATGAGCGCCCCAAGCGCCCACTCGGCGCCCGCACGCGCCTGCGCCGCGAGGCGCAGCTCGCGCTCTTCTTCGGGGTCGGTTCGTCCGGCGATCCCAGAGAAGCCATCCTGCCAGATCATATCGCTCGCCTGCCCTTTCCTCGTGGTGCGCAAGCCGTCCCACCCGCGGCTCACGCACCTCGCACCTCCGGGCGGCGCTGCCCACGCGGTGCTCGCGTTCGCGTCCTCGAAGCGCGAACATCCCCCTTGGCCGGGCACCTGGAGGATGCCCTTCACCGATGTTTGGACTTGTCGCGGCGTGCCCGGTGCCTCATCTGTTTAGGACGAGCGGGGCAGTCGCTCTGCTACGCCCCATCCTACCATGGCGGCCGGGCGTTGGAGAACTCCGGCCAGTACGTCCATCCGTACCACATCTTGTATGCCAAAATGAGGCGGGCAGGTTTGTGAGTGTCTCGCCCAACATGCATTGGACGTTTCACGGGATCCTGAAGTTCCAAGTTCCCTACGTTCCCGCTTGCTCTGGTGCCCTATGGCACCCGGGCGCCCACTAGCTCGACGGCGCGGCGCACGAGCAGCAGCGCATCCGCGATGCTCGTCCGCGGCTCCACGACGAGGATCGTGCCAAAGGCGTCGCGCTCCTGCGTGCTGCGCACCACCTTGACGCTGGCCGCCGCGAGCTCGCCGGCCGCGCTGGGCAGCAGCAGCCGCGCGATACCCTCCTGGGGCCGCGGCGGCACCAATCGTGCCACCACGCGCTCAGTTGGCGGCGCCGCGCTATACGAGACCACCCCGCGCTCCGCCAGCGGGCGCAGGCCGTTCTGCCGCAGTCCGTCGTGCAGCGCGCGCAGCACGGCGTGGCCCGCGGCCCATTCCGGCAGCTCGCCACTACTGGCGGCGCTCCGCACGGCGCGCGGCTCCGGCACGAGCAGCTCGGGCAGCGCGGCGGTGCCGTCGAGGAAGCGTGTCAGCTCGTGCAGCAGGCGCACCGTCTCGGCGTAGAGCACGGCCGCCGCGGCGTTCTCGCTGACGAACGTCAGGCGCGTAACTAGCGTCGTGGCGGCGGCCAGCCAGAGCCGCGGGCGCCACGAGCGGTCGTCGAGCGCGGCGGCGAACTCGCCGATGGCTTCCAGCATGTGCTGCTGCAGCAGCGCTGTCGCCGGGCGCCCGAGCATCGGATAGCCCAGCGTGCTCTCGGCGTTGTGCGTGAAGGCGATCTGGCCACGAGCCAATCCGAACTCGCGCTCCGGCGTCGCCAGACGGCGGAAGACGCAGACGTCCGCCAGCAGATTGCCCAGGTCGGCAATGTAGTCGCCCAGCCACGAGAGCTTGTCGAGGTCGATCAGCTTGAGATGCGTGCAGCTCTGGTCGAGCATGATGTTGCGCGGATGCAGGTCGCCATGCGTCAGCCCCAGCGCATGCGGCGCCAGATCGCCCATGTGGCGCGAGACGGCGGCCAGGTACTGCTCGAAAGGGCGGTAGCGCTGCTCGCCCACGCTCAAGCCCTCAAGTGGTGTCTTGAGCCATGGCGCGCGCTGGATGGCGCGGGTCAGCTTGCCGTCGATCGTCGCCAGGTAAAGCCGCGCGACCTGCGAGCCGGGGAAGTCGGAGGGGCCGCGCTGCGTCTCGCGGAAGAGCGTGAAGACGGCGTCGCCGATGGTGGTTGCCGCGGCGCGCAGCAGGCGTGCGTGCGAATCGGACATCGCGCGCAGGTCGCAGTCGTTGATGCGCTGCTCGAAGGTGTCTAGCTCGGCGAGGTCTTCCATCGTCAGGTAGTAGACTGCCGCGCCGCCCGCCCGCCGCACCTGCGAAGCGTGCGGCTGGCGCACGAAGAAGCGGTGCAGCGCGATAGGCAGCTCTTCATAGTTGCGCGTCGCGGTGTGGAAGGCGTCGCTGGTGCTGCGCTTGATGATCACCGAGGCCGCGAGCCGGCCGTGCGGCCCGGGGCGGGCGCCGTCGCTATCGGGCATCGCGTACCAGTAGCGGAAGGGCACGCGGTACACGCGGTCGTCGGTGTAGCCGCCCGATAGCTCGTCAATAGGGTCAAATTGGACCTCGATGCGCTCGCGCAGCACGGGCAGCAGCTCCGCCTGGAGCGTCGTCTGCTCGGCGGCGCGCTGGCGCTCGGCCTCGTGCAGGTAGCGCGCGACCACCCGCCGCGCGAAGGCACCGTCGCCGAAGTGGGTCAGCAGCAACCGCAGCACCAGCGTATGGTAGAGCAGGTCCCAGCGGCGCGGTGTCTCAGGCGTGGCGTAGGCCGTGCGCAACCAGTCGAGCAGCCGCGCGAGGCCCACCTGCACTGCCTCGTCGCCGCGGTAGTGCTCGGCGAGCTGCAGCGCCGCGTAGAGCACACGCGAGAGGTCGGTATCGCGGTCGCGCTCCAGCGATTCGAGCGCTGCGGCCAGCGCTCCCACGACGCTCAGCACCTGGCGCGGGGGCAGATTGGGTCGGTCGGCGTGGAGCAGCAGCCCCAGCACGTAGCTCAGATCGCGCAGGTGGCGGATCTCGCTGCCGGTGGCGGCGGCGCGCCGGGGCGAGACGGAGGCAGCAGCGGCGGAGTGCGCTGGCAGGCCGCGGCGGGTCGCGCGGGTCGTCGTGGTAGAGGCCGGGCGTCCACCGGACGCCCCTACGCCGACTTCGGGACGCCAGCGACCGAGCTGGCGGCGCAGCGCCGTGACGATGCGCCCGTAGCGCTCGTCGCCGCAGACTTCGTAGCGCAGGCCGGCGCGCTCCAGCGTGAGCAGCGTATCGAGCACGATACAAGTGGTGAGCACGTCCGATTCGGTGACGCCGCGGATCATGCCGGCGACTTCGAGGCTGAGCAGGTCGGCGAAGTCGCGGCGCAGCAGGTCGTCGTCGAAGCGGCGCAGATAGGCCAGCGTCTTGAAGCGGCTGGGGTAGCGCCGCATGCGCTCGCGCTCGGCGGGTGGCAGTTGATCGCAGCCGGGCAGGTTGATCAGCCAGTTGCCGCCCGCGCGGACCATCGCGTCGGTGTCGCTGTCGAGGTTGAAGCGGTGCAGGACTTCGACGGCGTGACAGGTGCGGCGCAGCGTATCGTGCTCGTCGCGTCCCGGCCAGCAGCCGGCCTGCGTATCAAACGTGCTGCGCAGATAGAGATGGATCAGCGCACCCAGCGCCGCGTCGAGATCGCCGTCATTCTCCACCTGCATCGGAAAATGCGCGAAGACATCCGCCGGTCCCGACATCCGCCACCCCCTCCCACCATCCGCTGTGCCCTAACCCCTCGATTGTACCACTGGACAGCCGTGATGGAAGCTCGAATCGTGGCCAGTGCGTCCCAGAGGTAAGATTGCTCGCGTGGTAAAATCTCGGACATAGGCGAGGGGGCATCGGGACTCCGCCAAACGCGCGGGGCAAGCAGAGCTGCGAGGCGGAAACATGCGGCTGCTACGGTCTCTCCTGTGGTGTGTCACGCTCGGCGGCCTGGGCTTGGTCGCGCTGTTGTTTCTGGTGCAGAACCTCCACACCGAGCGGATCGTCTTCTTTGGGCTGACCGCGACGCTCAATTTCGCCCTGGTGGTGGCGGGAGCGGTGGCGTCTGGCTTTCTGCTGGCGCTGCTGCTGATCGTCCCCGGTCGCATCGCCGCCGCGCTCTACACGCGGTCGCTTGAGCGCGAGGTGGGGCAGCTCGAACGGCAGGTCGCGCAGCTCGCCGAGCAGCGCGAGCGGTTGCTGGATGGCCGCGAGCAGCTCCTGGCGCGCTACGAGCGGCTGTTTGCCGACCGCGACAAGGTGATCGCCGACCTCGAGCGGCTGCGCGCCCAACTTGCCGCCGCGACCGCCGCGACCGCCCACGCCACGACCAAGGCTGCCGCCGACGAGCGCGCGCCTGCCGTCGCCACACCTGCGCGCCAGCCCCTCTCGCTGCGGGAGCGGGAGAGAGAGGCGGGACGTGAGGTCCGCGCGGCGCCGGTGCGCATCGCGCCGGTGGTCGCTGACGAGCCACGACCAGCCAGCAAGCCGGCAAGCGCCCGCATACTTCCCCCTGCCCCGGCGGCGCCTGTTCCGCCAGCGGCAGTGGCGCCACCGTCGCCTGTCGCGGCAGATCCTCCGAAGGCCGCTAGCCTGCACATCGAGCCCAATCCACCAGCCGCGCCTCTCGCCAGTGCGCCCGACCCTGTTGTGGCCAGCTCACCAGCGGCTTCCGACCCTCCGCGCGATTCGATCACGCCTGTGAAGGTGGCCCGTTCGAGCCAGGTGCGCGAGCGTGTCGCGCACCACACCACGGCTGCCCGCGAGCAACTGGGGCAGTGGCGGAGCCAGGCGGGGCGGGTGCGGCGGTCAGCGGGTGCGCGGTACAATGAGATGCGCACGACCCTGCTCGCGCGAGCGCGTGCCGTCGCCGGCAGCGTGCGGCAGCTTCCTACGCCGTCCGCCCCCGAAGTGCGAGGCGCCGCGCCGTCCGAGACCAGTGCGCCTTCCGCATCGTCCGCATCCACCGCATCTGCCCGTGACGAGGACGGGCACGAGCACGAGAGCAGCATGCTCAAAGGAGAGCTACCCGTATGGCGACCACCGGACTAGACGCTGTCCAGACGCTGACGCCGTTCGCCAACACCCCCCTGACCGACTTCAGTCAGCCCGAGAACAAGCAGGCACAAGAGGCGGCACTGCGCCAGGTGGAAGGCGAGCTGGGGCGCACATATCCGCTGGTGATCGACGGCGAGCGGCGCAGCACCGCCGACACGTTCGCCTCGGTCAATCCCGCCAACCCGCAGCAGGTGGTCGGCTACTTCGCCAAGGCGACCGTCGCCGACGCGAACGCGGCGGTGGAGGCGGCGTGGCAGGCGTTCCAGACGTGGCAGTACGCCCCGGCTAAAGAGCGCGCCGGCTACCTCTTCAAGGCCGCCGAGCTGATGCGCCAGCGCCGCTACTACTTCAACGCGATCATGATCTACGAGGTCTCGAAGAGCTGGGTGGAGGCCGATGCCGACACCGCCGAGGCGATCGACTTCCTCGAATTCTACGGTCGCGAGGCGCTGCGGCTGGCCAGCGAGCAGCCGCTGACGAAGATTCCCGAGGAGCAGAACGCGCTGGTCTACATCCCGCTGGGCGTGGGCGCGGTGATTCCGCCGTGGAACTTCGCCAACGCAATCATGGTGGGCCTGACCTCGTCGGCGGTGGTCGCCGGCAACACGGTGGTGCTCAAGCCGGCCAGTACGGCCGCATGGATCGCCGCGCGCTTCGTAGACCTGCTGGAAGAGGCCGGGCTGCCCAAAGGCGTCGTCAACTACCTGCCGGGACCGGGCGGCGAGATCGGCGACGCGCTGGTGCTCAATCCGTTGACGCGCTTCATCTCGTTCACCGGCTCGCGCGACGTGGGCCTGCGCATCAACGAGCTGGCCGCCAGGCCGCAGCCGGGGCAGAAGTGGATCAAGCGCGCCGTGCTGGAGATGGGCGGCAAGGACTCGATAGCGGTGGACGAGACGGCGGACCTGGACGCGGCGGCGCAAGGCATCGTGGCCTCGGCGTTTGGCTTCCAGGGGCAGAAGTGCTCGGCCTGCTCGCGCGCAGTGGTCGTGGAATCGGTCTACGACCAACTGGTGCCCAAGATCGTCGAGCGGGCGAAGCAGATCACCATTGGCGACCCGGTGGACTCGCGGAACCAGATGGGCGCGGTGGTGGACCAGAACGCTTACAAGAAGATTCAGGGCTACATCGAGATCGGCAAGCAAGAGGGCAAGGTGCTGCTGGGCGGCGAGCCTGCCGGCAACCCGGAGGCCGGCTACTTCATCCCGCCGACGATCATCGCCGACGTGGCGCCCGACGCGCGCATCTCGCAGGAGGAGATCTTCGGCCCGGTGCTGGCGGTCATCAAGGCGGCGGATTTCGAGGACGCGCTGCGGATCGTCAATAACACCGAGTACGGGCTAACTGGCTCGCTCTACTCGACCGATCGCGAGCACATCGCCGAGGCAATCCGCGGCTTCCACGCCGGCAACCTCTACATCAACCGCAAGAGCACCGGCGCGCTGGTGGGGGTGCATCCCTTCGGCGGCTTCAACATGTCGGGCACAGACTCCAAGGCCGGCGGGCGCGATTACTTGCTGCTCTTCACGCAGGCCAAGGCGGTGTCGGAGAAGGTGAAGTAGCGGGCGCCCATTTCCCACGGCACAATGAGCGAGACGCCCCTGCAGGGGCGTCTCGCTCTGTTTTCTCGCCGATGGCACGTCCATCCGCGCTGAGGGCAATGGTGCTCGTGGACGTCTATGGCGCGTTCACCGTTTGCGACGTGCTGGCGCTCTGATTGCCGGCGTCGGTGACCGTAAGCTGCACGGTGTAGCTGCCGGATGACGCGTAGCAGTTCGATGCGCCCGAATAGCTGTTGCCGGTGGACGTGTTGCCGTCGCCGAAGGACCAGTTGTAGGTGAGCTGATAGCCGGTGGAGGCGCTGGCATCGAACGAGAAGCAGTCGCCGAAGTCATTGCTGACCGTGAACGAGGCGGTTGGCCTGGGCAATTGGACCTGCACGTCGTGCGTCACGGAGTCGGACTGGCCGGACGTATCTACGACACGTAGCGAGACATGATACGTGCCTAGACTGGCGTACTGGTTCTGGGTCTGCTGGTCGCCGCCGCTGTTGTCGGTGCTGCCGTCGCCAAAATCCCAATAGAATTGGAGCTGGGCGCCGGTAGAGCAGCTTGCGTCGAAGTCCACCACGAAGGGGTCGTTCGTGTCGCCGGTGGCGTTGAAACAGGCCTGCGGCGGGGGCGGCAGCACGCTCACCTGCGATGAGGCGCCCGCGTGCTGGCCGATGGGATCGCTCGCCACGAGCTGCACGTTCATCGTGCCGTAGTTCTGATACGTGTGTTGCACGGCAGCACCGCTACCGGTGGCTCCGTCGCCGAAGTCCCAGGCGAACGTGAGGTCATTGCCGGCGTTGACCTGCGCCGTGAACTGGACCGTGTCGCCCACGCGGACAGTCGAGCCGCCGCCGACCGTAATCGCGACCGACGGCTGCGGATAGGCGGCGATCCGCGCCTGGGCAAGCGCCGGACCGATGGTGCTGGCAACAATCGCCGTCACGACGATCGTCACCACCACGACCAGCGCCACGCCGATGCCCGCGCGCCCTGCCGAGGAGCCGGGTGCGCCTGGGGCCCCCGGTGCGGGTGCGAGTGGCATCGCCGGCACGGTCGGCGGCATGGTCGGTGCAGGCGGCATAGTCGCCACCGGCGCCGCGTTCATGGGAACGGTGGGATCAGGATTGAGGTTGGGGTTGGGCGGGTACTCTGGCCCAGGGTATGATTCCACGGCAATCTCCTCCCCGGCGGCGCCGGATGGGTGCAGTGCGCCTCTCAAGGGTCAAGAGCCACGCTGCTCTTGCCAGGGGTCAGGGTCCGCGTTCTCGGGCGGCGTGGGAGCGGGTGCGGTGTCGGCAACCGGCTGTGGGCCTGTGTCGCCGTACTGCGCCGGGAACTGCGCCGGATATGATGGCGCTGGCGGGGGCGCCGCGGGCGCTTCGGGCGGCGCGGTGTATGGGCCAGCGGGCGGCGTGGCGGGTGCGTAGAATGGCGCGGGCGCACCGGTGGCATAGCCAGAGCCGGAGTACATGCCAGGGGACGTGATTGGGGCGCTAGCAGGCCCCGCATACGCCGGGGGGCTGGTCAGCGGAGCCGAGGCCGGCCCGTAGTAGCCCGGCTGGTACAGGGGAGCGGCGGCATACGGCGACGGGGCGGCATACGGCGGAGCATACGCGCCCGCGGGAACTGCCGCGGGAATCGTTGGTGCCGCCAGGGACGGGCCGGGGGCCGAGAACGCCGTCACCACCGCGCCGTAGAAGTAGAGCAGCGGCACGGCGATGAGCAGACCGGCGATCAGGCTGTCGAGCAGGGCGAGCAGGCCAAAAGGCAGAATGGCGGTCGGCAGCGAGCTGATGATGTCGAGCGCGATGCCGGCGATGATGAGCACCAGGGCGGCGGTCACGCCGTCGTAGAACCAGCGGCGGGCGCCACTACGCGCGACGCCGCGAGGCCGGCCGGTGGCGCCGTCGAGCAGTGGCCCCACCAGGAGCGCCAGTGGGCGGAAGGGCAGCAGCAAGCCGCGTGGCAGCCCGCCAAGCGACGGCATAGTCAGCTCGCTCGTTCCGCCGATGGCGCCGCCTATCCCGGCGCCCACCAGCCCGGCCAGAAACGCCCCGCCCAGCGACGGCGAGGCGCCTCCGCTGGCGCTGGCGATCGACGCGCTGGCACTCAGGCTGGCGCCGGCAAGCATCGCCGCTCCCGCGAACAGGACGCTGAATGGCAGGGCGATCAGGGCGCCCGCGAGCATCGCCTCGTCAGGGCGTCTGGCCTGGGCGATGCGCGCGCTGACCCGGCCGCCGGCGATGTAGCAGATCAGGGGCACCAGCATCAGCAGGTAGATGGCGCTGGCGGGATGCAACGGTGTGCCGATGAGGCCGTATGACGTGGTCTTGCCCGACGCCAGATTGGATGCGCCGAAGATGTCGAATGACGCACCGGCCGCGAAGGTAAAGGCGATGATGCCCAGCGTGGGGCCGAGCGCGAAGGCGAGCAGGACGATCAATGCCGCTGCGTTGGCGCCCGAGAAGGGCCCGGTCAGCGTCGAATTTGGTGTGATCGTGGCGTGCTGCGCGGTGATGCCCGCCACCAGGGTGCCTACCATCAGCACGGCGAAGATCGCGATGCCGCTGACGAGCGCCACCACCGCGCCGGCGATCGCGCCGTACACACGCCGCCGTGTCGCGGCTTGCAGTGTGGGGAGCGCGTCGGCGAAGCTGTGCCGCCCGGCAAATTGCAGCCAGCCGCCAAGCGCGCCAAAGATTAGCCCCCACAAGAGGCCGTAGAGGAAAGCCGCGATGGTGTCGGGTGTGAGCGAGACGGAAATATCAGCGCCCAGGATCGACGAAGAGAGGCTGGTCGCGCCGAAGAAGGTCAGGATCGCCAGCAGCACGCCATAGAACGGCCCCATCAGCGCGCCCCGCGCGACGCTGTAGCGCGCCTGGCGAGTGAAGTCGCTGGCCGCGCTGAGGTAGCCGCCCACGGTGAGGGCGATGGCGGGCAGCAGCAGCAGCCCGGTGATCGGAAAGTTCACCGCGATGTCGAGGCTGCCGCCGGTCCCGCTAGCGGATGCCGCCGCATGGATGTCGAGCGGCACGTGTTGCTCAATCATGAACAGCTTGAGCAGGTCCGGCGAGAGCGTCGAGGTGACCAACCCACCGGCGAATCCAGCGACCGCGTTGGTGGCGAAGGCGCTGGCGATGCTCTGGATGACCTGCGACCAGACCGATTCGGCAATGGCAGTGAGGATCAGGCCGAGCGCGACGGCGGCGATGGCGCCTATCAGCGCGGTGAACCAGGCGCTGACGGCCATGCGCGCGTTGACGTTGCGCACGAGGAAGGCTTGCAGCCGCGTGCGAGGCACCACTGGTCCTGGTGGCGGGGCGCCGAACAGGCCCGGCAACAGCGCCGCTCCGAGACCCTGCCCCTGCCCCACGTTCAAGGGGATGGTTGGCGGCGCGCCGTACTGTGCGGGTGCGGGAGGGGCCGTGCCGTAGAGTGGTTGGGAGGGCAGCGGAGCATAGAGCGGCTGTGACGGCGGCGGAGCATAAAAGGGTTGCGATGGCGGCGGGGCGTAAAGGGGTTGAGAAGGTGGCGGGGGAGCGGTGACATACGCGGACCCTGGCCCCAGTGCGGGGGCGGCGGGTGCGGCGGGAGGATACGTCACCTGTGGCGGCGGAGCGCCCGTCGTATAGGCTGCCTGTGCGGGCGCCGACGGGGGCGCGGGTGGGGGCGCTGGAGCATAGGAGGGGTATCCGCTTGCGTAAGGCGCTGGAGGAGCCGGGCTTACCTGCGGGATGGTGGGATCGGTCGCACCGGCAGGGAAGCCGGGGGCGCCCTCGACGGGCGTAGCGGCTGGCGATACATCTTCTGTATCGCTGGGTGTCGCGTCTGTGCCGGCGAAACCGGGTGGGGTAGCAAGTGGGAGACCGCATTGCAGGCAGAACGCGGCGCCGGGCACGACTGGTGAATGACAGCGCGGGCACGTCATGGTACACCCCCGAGCTTCACCCGCGCGGGTTGCTCTACGCAGCCGCGCGTGCGGATGAAGTAGCTGTGTTGACGGTCTATGGCAAGGTGCCGTGCGCCGAGTATATCTGCGCGCAACTATCGTGTCAATACATATCTCAGTGAGTGCCCAGTGTTCTCGACCGCTCCCGTTCTACAGCCGTGGCTGTGGCGGCCGAGTCTTCTCCGCGGCGCTCTGAATGGGCCGACGAGCCGGCGGCACAGCAGGCCCGCCGGGGCGATCCTCGCGGTACCGGCGCGCTTGTGTCGCGCGTCCCGCGCCGCTATACTGGCCTTGGTCCGTGCAGCCAAGCTGGGGTGCGGGAGACACAGGAGGGGCGAGAGCACGCGCATGGGCATGATCGAGCGAGAGGACACCCGGACTACCGCGCCTGTTCCGCCCGCACGTGCTCGATTGCTGGCGCCCGCGCTGGCGGCCGTCCTGGCGATTGCCCTCGCCATCTGGCTCGCGGCGCTGATTGGCGCGGTGCGCGGGCACCTGGGCGTGTTCGACTTCTCGGAGTATTACGCCGTCGCCCGTGCGGTGATCCACGATCCCCACGCCGACATCTACAGCCAGGCGGCGCAGATGCAGGCGGTCGCCGGCATGCAACTGCCCAATCCGCCGCCGCCATACCTGTATCCCCCCTTCGCCGATCTACTCTTCATCCCTCTGGCGCTGTTGCCGTTCGGCACGGCGGCGGCCATCTGGCTTGGCATCAACACCATGTTGTGGGCCGGCTGCACGCTTTTGTTGGCACACGAAGCGCACAAGATCATGGCTCCCGCGCTTCCAGCGTGGATGTCACCTTCGGCTCGGTGCCTGCTGCCACTGGCGCTCGCGGCCATCCTATGCCTGGCGTCGCGTCCGGTCGAGCAGACGCTGGCGCTGGGCCAGATCAATCTCTTGGTGCTGGCGCCGCTGGCGCTGGTGCCGATGCTCACGCGCCGCGGGCACGAGCGTGGGATAGGTGTGGCAATTGCCGTAGCGGCCATGCTCAAGCTCACGCCGGTGGTGCTGCTTGCCTACCTGGTGCTACGGCGCCGGTGGCAGGCGCTTGGCGCGGCGCTGGCGACCCTGGCGGCGCTGATGGCGGTTGGGGTCGCGGTGCATGGTGTCGCGGTCGTGCCGCGCATGATCGCCGCGCAGGCGACGCTCTCGGGCAGCACGGCCAGCTTCGCCAACAACGAGTCGCTGGTTGGCCCGGTGGTCAGCGCGCTGCTGCTGGCGCATCCCGGCGCGGGCAGCCCGGTGCTGCTCGCACGCTACGGCGTGCTGGCGCTGGTGGCGGTGGTGGCCGGTTTTGCGCTTGCGGTCCGGCGGACCTCGCAGGCGCAGGTATCAGCCCAGAGAGACGATCAATGGCTCGGTGAGGACGCTGCCTACGGCGCCGCGCTCTGCACCGTGATCCTGCTCTCACCTGCCGCGTGGGCGCACCACTACACCTGGCTGCTGGCGGCGTCGGTGCCGGTCGCGGCGCTGGCGCTGCGCGCGTATCTGGAGGGCCGTGTGCGGCGCGTGGTTCCCGCCCTGGCGCTGCTCGCCGGGCTGGTGATGAACCTGCCGTTCCCCTTCGGCTGGGATACCACCAACAATGCGGGATCGCCGCTGCTGCTTGGCGTGCCCGTGCGCCCCTTCGTGCAGGAGCTGCGCCCGCTCGCGGCGTTGCTGATCTTCGCGCTCGGCGTGTACCTGCTGCGCTGCTTCGACCGGGTGCATGGCGGAGTGCCGGCGGCACCAGGTGAGGTCGCGGCCTCCGTCGCCGGCTGAGCCGTACTCTCTTGCGCGGCGGCCGATCTCTCGCTATACTAGCCGCCGACTCGCTACTCAAGCGCCGCATCGGACGGTGGTGCGAGCGCATGGGAGCGGGGAGAGTGGAGGTGGCAGTGTGGCGGGTTTCTTCGCGCGCATCGTCAGCTCGCGGCACTACGTGGCAGCCTCAGCCGCGCTAGCGCTGATATTGCTCGCCGGCACGGCGGCGGCCACGCTGGCGCATACGGGGTCCTTCCCGCTGGCGTTTCTCCCGACACAGAGTCGCATCACGATCACCGGACCCGGCGTCGGGGGCACGACTCACATCCAGGCATACGCCCTGGGCGCGGTGCGAACGCCGGGCGTTTACACGCTCACTGAGGGTGCGCGAGTCCACGATCTGATCGAGTTTGCCGGCGGCGCGCTCTCCGAAGCCGACCTCTCGCGCGTCGCCCTCGCCTCACCCCTGGGCGATGGCATGTCGGTTTACGTGCCGTTGGTGGGCGAGGTGGTGCCGCTGGAGCGCGGCGGCAAGATCGATCTCAACGCCGCCACCGCCGAGCAGCTCCACAACGCGCTGGGCATCACGCTCACTACCGCGCGCCACATCGTCGCCTATCGCGCTGGGCGCGGTGGGTTTACCGCCGTCAGCCAGCTTCTGCTGGTGCCCATCAGCCGCACGATATACGATAGAATCAAGGACCTGGTCACAGTCTGACCGCCATCGCGTGGCGAGAAGGGGGCCGCGCATGGACGAGCGACGAGGGCCGGCGGATGAATCCGCGCCTAGGGGCCTGCGGCCACCAAGCCCGCCTGTGCGGGCTGGAATCGAGCCGCGTGGGGCTGGCGCGCTGGAAGAGGCGCCCGGCGACGCTACCCTCGGCGTGGTGCTGGCCGGAGGGCTGAGCCGGCGCATGGGAGAGCTTGGCCCCAAGGCCGCGCTCTCCATCGGCGGCGAGCGTCTGCTGGCGCGCGTGGTGCGCCGACTGCGCGCGGGCAGTCTACGTGAGGTACTGGTCGTCGGCCCGCCGGAACTGGGAGCGCAGGTGCCGGGCGTGCCGGTGGTGGCCGACCGCCGTCCGGGGGCACATGGCCCGCTCGCTGGACTCGAAACGGCGCTTTTGTGGGCGTCCGCCGCCACAGCCGAGCATCCCGACACGCCCTATCGCCGTGTCTTCGTCGTCGCCTGCGATATGCCCTTCGTGGCGCCCGCGCTGGTTCGCGCGATGGTCGCGCGCGCCGCCAGGACACCCGAAGCCGAGGCTGATGCGCTAGTGCTGCGCTCCGCGACCGGTACCGAGCAGCTTCACGCCGTCTACTCCCTCGTTTGCCTGCCAGTTGCCACCGCCCTGCTGGATTCCGGTGCGCGCTCGCTACGCGAGCTGCTCGCCCGGCTGCGCACCGTCGAGTATCCCGCGGCGGAGGCGGCGCGCGACGATCCCAGCGGCCTCTCGGCCTTCAACGCCAACACGCCCGACGACTGGCAGCGAGCGCTCGATCTCGCCGCGGAAGAGGGGGAGTGATGGAGAACGCGGAGGACACATAGGCCAGGGCGCTGGCAGGCATGGGAGAACACGAGGTCTTGCGAGGCACACACCACGGAAAAGCAACGGCCGCCGTCAGGGAACATACCTGACGGCGACCAGAATGCGGCCGGATGGACAAACCTTACCCGCTGGCACTAGGCCTGGCAGGGGTTAGTGCCGAGGGTATTGTGGAATGTCTCGTAGATGCCCTGCGTCGTGTTGCCGGCTGCAGGATAGATCTGCACCTGCAAGTTGCCGTACTCGGCAGGTGAGCTGACACCGTTAAAGGTGGTATGCGGTGTGCCGGGCCCACCCTCATACCACGCGCACTGACCGCCAGTCGTCGCCGCGTTGTAGAACGGATAGAAGGTGGTATTTGGCGCGGGATTGACACACCCGAACCCAGGGTTGGGATCTGCCGGGTTGAAGACGTGGCGCTCGCAGGACGACTCGATGCGCGGCAGGTCGGTCTCGAACGCCACTTTGCTGTAGTTCTGCGAGCCGTTGAACAACGGACTCGTGAACACGACAGGGGCCGCATGAAGTGTGGCATCCGTAGCGGGGTTGCCTGTTCCCGGCCAGTTCTCGAAGTAGTCGGGACTATCGAAGTCTACGTCGGTGCCTGAGCAGCCGGTGAGCAGGGGTGACGTGGTGGAGGGCCCAGCCGGCGCCGTGAGGCAGCCGACGTCGTCGCCATCAACGCCGCCCGGATCCGAGGCGCCAGCCGACGTGCACCGGCCACCGGACTGCGCGGCGCAGTACTCGAAGTGGCCGATCTCATCCGAATACGCCACGTTGTACGAGTGTGCCGCCCACAGCACCCGAGTGGTCGGGCCCGAGGTGGCGTACATCGGGTGGAAGGTATAGGACTGATCCGTGCAGTGGCTCGCGTGTGGCTTGTACAGCGGGTGCCCGAACTGATTGGCGGCACTGGCGGTCATCGACCCGGTTTGTCCGGTGGTTGTGTCGGTGATCTGCACCACGAAGCCGCCCACAGTGTCGTGCATGTTGACGATCAGGTGGTCGCCAGGGCCGTACTTCAGGGTGTCAGTGCCCGGAGTAAAGGTCCCAGCCGTCTGGTCCAGCGGGTCAGCGGGTCCCTGGTTGGCTGTGGTGCCGCTCTTGGTGATGAACGCGAAGTTGACGTACTCCTCGCCGGCCCGGTTCAGGCAGTCTGGATTGTTGACGATGCCGGTGTTCGAGTTGGACGAGAAGCTGTCGATCGTGAGTGCCGAGCACCACTGCGTCTGGGTGCAGCCGAAGCTGTCCCAGCCGGGCGGGTAGAACTGCATCTCCATGAACGCCGTGCCAGGCGTGTTGCCCAAGTAATCCTTCGACTTCGGGTTGGTGCTCGCGTGGATGTTGGTGTCACTGTCCGGCGTGCAGACCGCTCCGGGATCCGGCGCCGACTGATTGTCGCACAGCGCCATGCCGAACCAGAACGCCGGATGCAACTGGAAGTTCCACGTGCCCCCCGTGCCGTCCTGTTTGGGCAGGGTCGGCGGATCGGTCGGCAAGGTCAGCTGATAGACGTTCGAGTTGCCTGAGCCGGGAGTATTCGAGTAGAACAGCAGCGATGGCTCATCATGGCCGACGTACTGTCCCTGATAGTTCCACGGCTGGGTCGTCTCAGTACACAACGCGGCGCGCGTCGTGCAGAACGGCGTGTTGAGCGGGGCGGCGCTTGCGTGCGGGGCCGCGCTCCTGGGAGCGTAGGTGGCCACCAGCGCGAGCGTTACGGCGAGAATCACCACGACCACCGCGGCGATGCCGAGGTTCCTGGAAACGCGAAGAGGCATACGTGTACCTGTGTCCCTTCCCTGGTATCACTGGTGGGGCCTGCTGCCCAACCAGCTGGAAGCTTCCGCCGTGCGCTTGTCACGCGGCTGGCGCGTGCGCAGCGGCGAGATCTACAGGAACTCATCGTGGCTGCCAGTATTCGCTGTATGAGCCTATCTGAGGATCAGGCTCATCTGTGCTGTCGCGGCACCTCCCTTCCTCCACATCCACCGGCCACTGGCAGGAGTATAGGTCATCGTCGGTAGCCGTACCAAGTCGGCCGGTACGAATCGGGGCGGACCACTCGCATTGTGCCCCACCAGCGGCGCACCGGGCGATACAGAGCGCTCCTTGACGATCCTTCGCTTGCAGGATACAGTGGTTTGCGGCAGCTCTTGGACACCGAGGGAGTGTGGCGTGTGAGCGAGCGGCACGAGGGGCGTGACGAGCGCGCCGAGGAGCAGCCATCCGTAGGGGCGCACAGCATACACCCTCCGGCGACCGGCACTGGAGCATCCCCGTCCATCACCGATGCCGCGGCGCGCCCGTCCGCGGCCGAGGTGCCCGCGGACACGCAAGCGCGCATCTCGCGCCGCCGGCTGCTCCAGGTGACGGGCGGGGCGATCGCGGTCGGCGCCGGCGCGGCTGCCCTGTATCGCGGTCTGTCGCTGATCGCGCCGCCCACGCGCCAGCCGATCAAGCCGCCGCCCGGCGGCTACCCCCTCGGCCAATACCAGATCGCCAACTATGGCGTGCGCGTGCGCCCCGACCCCGAATCTGCCGTACAGGTGGTCATTCCGCCAGTGTGGAATCTGGTGATCACCGCTACGCTCGTCCGCTCGCCCGGCGTGCGCGAGCAGCAGCGGCTCGAAGCCGCCCTGCGAGCCGTCGAGACCGCGTACCCCTACTCGCCCGCTGGCGTCTTCGCGCTGGTGGCCTACGGCCTGCCCTACTTCCGCCGTTTCGTCGCGCCGAGTGTGCTGGCGGCGCACCTGCCGCGCATGGCCGGCGATGGCACGACCCCCGTCCTGATCGACGCCATTCGCTTCCCCAGCGATCCGCCCAAGACCCTGCTGGAAAGCAACGACGTCGTCTTCCAGTTGCGCTCCGACGTGCTGGACCAACTCCACGACGTGCAGCAGGCGCTCTTTGGGCGCGGCGGCACATTGGCCGGCCAGCATGCGCCAGCCGCCGACATCGCCGACCTGTTCCATGTCACCTCGGTGCGTACGGGCTTTGTGGGCGCCGGCCTGCCGCGGCGCATGGCCGAGCAGGCGCACCTGGCGGTCGCCCCGCGGATTCCAGCGGCGGCGCCGCTCTTCATGGGCTTTACCTCCACGCAGGAGCTGGGCGAGGCCAAAGAGGTCGCCGTGAGCTTCGACGGCCGGCGCGATCCGCTGCTCGAACCGCTGACCACGGCGCACCCCGGCGACTACTTCGCGGGCGGCACTAGCCTGAGCATGTCGCATATGTTTGAGGACCTCGAGGCGTGGTACGCACTCTCCTACGACGAGCGCGTGGCGCGCATGTTCCATCTGAACGTGCCGACCGTGTCCGGCCGTATCACGCTCCAAACGCAGTGGCTCAATCCCAACACGACGTCGCTCGACGCCCAGCAGCAGCACGTCATCGGCCACAACGAGGCGGTGCAGCGCAGCTCGCGCTCAGCCGAAGGGCAGGCGCTGCAATTGCGCGTAGACTTCAACACGATGGACGCCCTCGACGGCCCCGCGCCGGCCACGGGGCTGCACTTCCTGGCCTTCACGCCCGGCGCGCAGATCTTCCACCAAAGCCGGCTGAGCATGGACGCGACCGACCTTGCCCAACAGTACGGCATCGCGCCGCGGGCCAACGGCATCAACGCCTTTTTGCGCGTCACGCGGCGCCAGAATTTCCTCGTGCCGCCGCGTGCCCATCGGGCCTTCCCGCTGGTGGACCTGACTGGCCCGGCATCGCGATAGGTATTTCTGCGGTCGGGACGAGGTACCCCGCGCAGGGACTTGACCACCAATCTAAGGTGATGCTAATATCCGAGTGGCATAGTCGGATTTAGACACGCGGTCTGCGGGAGCGTCTCCGCGACATCCCCAATCGTGTAGCGATATGGGTTGCCAGATCGAGTGGGTAGGAAGAGGCCCTTGCATGCTCAACGCCGTGCTGCCTTCCTTCGTGCTGTTCCTGCGCGAAGGGCTTGAGGCCAGCCTGATCGTCAGTATCCTCTGCGCCACGCTGCGTCAGCTCGGCCAGACCCAGCAAATTCGCGCCGTGTGGACCGGCGTAGTGCTGGCGGTGCTCGGTGCGCTGGGTGGCGCGGCGGTGATCTACTTCACCGTGCGCCAGTACGACGGTACCATCGGCCAGACGATCTTCGAGACCGCCACCTACCTCATCGCCGTGGTGGTGCTGACCTATATGACGTTCTGGATGCAGCAGCACAGCCGCTCGCTGAAAGCAGAGATTGCGGCCAAGGCGAGCACGGCCGGCTCCGGCTTCGCCTTCGGGCTGCTGGCCTTCAGCTCGGTGGGTCGCGAAGGGCTGGAGTCGGCGGTCTTCACGCTGGCCTTCGCCTTCGACACCAACGCGATGTTGCTCTTGCTCGGCGCGCTGCTCGGCGTCGGCGCCGCCGTCGGGCTGTGCTTCATGATCTACCGCCTCGGCTACCGCCTCGACTTCCGCCTCTTCTTCCGCGTGATGGGCATCCTGCTGATCATCTTCGCCGCGGGCCTACTGGGCGACGCGGTGCAGAATCTCCAGGCGCTGGGCTGGCTGAACGTCGGCACGCACCAGCTCTGGAACACCGGCCATATCCTCAGCGAAGAGAGCACCTTCGGCGACCTGCTGCACGGCCTGATCGGCTACTCCGAGGCGCCCACGGTGCTCCAGACGCTGGCCTATATCGCCTATCTCGCCGTCGCTGGCGGCTTCTTCTGGCGCCTGACGCGCAAGCCGCCGCAGCTCGCCGCACGCCGGGCGCCCGCCGCCTCACCAGCGAGCGCCGCAAAGCCCGCGACCGAGCACGCATAATCCGTGTGTGTCGCGCCATGCGATCTGTCTCGGCCCCGATTGCGCGTTGCCGCGGTCGGGGCCGTCTTGTTGCGCGCGACAGGCAGCCGGGCGCCCGGCCGGCGGTTGAAACCGCGCCTGGAGGGCCTGTCGGCCACGAAGTCCGCCTGCGCGGACTGGGCGCGGAGCCGTCTTGTTGCGCGCGACGCGGGGCTGCGATAATGCATTAGTGGATACGGTCAACAGGCAGCGGATGGTGCGAGCGACTATACCGGCGCAGCTCATGTAATGCCCGCCGGACGACCTGAGCAGGAGAGACAACGATGTCGGTGACACTGACGAGCGAAGACCTGATTATCGGCGGCAAGCGCGTGCCGGCGGCCACCAGCCGCACGTACGAGGTGACGAATCCCGCCACCGGCGAGGTGCTGGCGCAGGTGGCCGAGGCGGGCCTGGAGGACGTGGACCGCGCCGTCGCCGCGGCGCGCGAGGCGTTCGACAGTGGGCCGTGGCCGCAGTGGCATCCCGGCCGCCGCGCCTCGACGATGCTCAAGATCGCCGCACTGATCAAGGAGCGCGCCAACGAGCTTGCTGAGCTGGAGTCCAAGAACGCCGGCAAGACGATCCGTGACGCGACCGCCGAGGTCAAGGGCATCGCGATCTGCTTCGAATACTACGCCGGCGCCGCGACCAAAACCTTCGGCGAGACGATCCCGATGGCCGGCAACGCGCTCGACATGACGCTGCGCCAGCCGGTGGGCGTGGCGGCGCAGATCATCCCCTGGAACTACCCCTTCGTGATGGCCGGCTGGAAGCTCGCTCCCGCGCTGGCCTCCGGCTGCTGCGTGGTACTCAAGCCGGCCACGCGCACGCCGCTGACCGCGCTCGCGCTGGGCCAGATCTGCCTGGAGGCCGGCGTGCCGGAGGGTGTGGTCAACGTGCTGACCGGCTCCGGCTCGCTGATCGGCGCCGCGCTGGTGCGCCATGCGGGCGTGGATAAGGTCGCCTTCACCGGCTCAACCGAGGTCGGCAGCGAGCTGATGCGCATGGCCTCGGAGCAGATCACGCGCATTTCGCTGGAGCTGGGCGGCAAGTCGGCCAACATCATCTTCGCCGACACCGACATCGAGAAGGCGGCGAAGCAGGCGGTCTTCGCCAGCTTCATCAACGCCGGGCAGGACTGCACCGTGCGCTCGCGGGTGCTGGTGCAGCGCGAGATTCTCGACGACTTCACCACGCGCTTTGTCGAGGGCGCCAAGAAGCTGCGCGTGGGCAATCCGCTGGACCCCAAGACGCAGGTCGGCGCGCTGATCTCACCGCAGCAGAAGCAGCGCGTGGAGGACTACATCCAGATCGGCCTTGCCGAGGGCGCGCAGCTTGCCTGCGGCGGCACGACGCCCGACGACTCGGCGCTGGCGCACGGCAACTTCCTGCTGCCCACGGTGCTCACCGACGTCACGCCCCAGATGCGCGTCGCCCAGGAGGAGATCTTCGGTCCCGTCGCGGTGGTGATGGCCTTCGAGGACGAGGCCGAGGCGATCCGCATCGCCAACAGCACGATCTACGGCCTCTCCGGATCGATCTGGACACGCGACGTGGGCAAGGCGCTGCGCGTGGCGAAGGCCGTCAAGACCGGCACGCTCTCAATCAACACCAACGACAGCGTGCATGTGGAGGCGCCATTCGGCGGCTTCATGCAGTCGGGCCTGGGCCGCGAGCTGGGGATGTACGGCATCGAGCTGTACACCGAGGTCAAGAACATCTACATCGATCTTGCCTGAACACGAGATCAAGTACCTACGCCGGTGCATGCGCCCCGCGTGCATCGGCGTCGTACTCGCATTTCCGCCTCACAACGAGATCAGTGGGATCGCCAGGAGCGCGAGCGCGATCCCAATGGACTGGATGCGTGTGACGCGCTCGCGCAGCACGAGCGCCGCCAGCAGCACCGTCGCCGCCGGGTAGAGCGAGGACAGGATCGCCGCCACGTCCAGACGGCCACTATGAGTGGCGAGCACGAAGAAGGCATTGCCGGTGGCATCCAGGATCCCCGTGATCAGCACCAGCGGCGCGACGCTCATCCCTGGCAGGATCGGCTGCCGCCGCAGCCACGTCAGCAGCAGCAGCGGCGCGACAGAGGCAAAGCGCGCCGCGGCGAGCGACCAGAAGGTGGCATCGGGTGACACGCGGCTGATGAGGATGAAGAAGCAGCCAAAGCCGCACCCCGCCAGCACAGCCAGCCTCAGCGCCCGCGCCGATGCCGAACCTCTGGCTAGCTCCGCCGTGCGCTCAGGACGCGAGATCAGCCCAATCGCGAACAGCGCGAGCAGAAAGCCGCCCAATTGGAGCAGACTGGGCAATCCCGTGGTGACGGCGCTGAACAGAACGGGGAGGGTTGCCGTCAGCACCGCCGAGACCGGGGCGGCAATGCCCATTTTGCCGGTGGCGAGCGCCGAGTAGAACGCCAGTAGCCCCAGCACACCCGCCACACCGGCCAGCCCTCCCCACAGCAGGTTCGCGGCTGAGGGGAACGGCTCGCGCCAGATCAGCGCCAGCGTGACCAGGAAGACAAGCCCGATCGTGTAGGCGGCGATCACGACGCTGGCGACATGGGCGCGCCGCGAGGCCAGTCCGCCACTAAAATCGCCGCTTCCCCAGCAGAGAGAAGCGGCGAGGCCGAAGACGATCGTCGCGACGAGGTGATTCATGCTGAGACCTATATCACGCGCTGTCCAGTTCGGCATCCCGCATCGTGCATCCACGTTCGCTGTGTTGCGGGCCCGACAGCCGATGAGCAGCCGCCAGGCCCACGGATATGTCCCTTGGGATCAGGCGCAGATCTGCAATTCCTCCGTCGCGGTCGCCGCATCCGCTTCCGCCTCCGTCTCCTCGGTCGGGCCAGCCGCCTCGGGCGCAGCTTCTGCCGCCGAGTCGGACTTCAGCATGAGGACCGCCAGCGCAACCGCCACGATGACCAGTCCCGCGCCAATCGCCCAGGCGAGGTGATAGCCGCCGCTCAGCGCCGCCACCACATGCTGACCCTCCGCAACGAGCTGGCCGCTGCGGTCGGCCGAGATGGTGGCGAGGACGGCGAGGCCGAGGGCCGCGCCCACCTGGGTGGTCGTATTGAGCACGCCGGAGGCAAGCCCCGAATCGCTGGGCGTCGTGTCCGCCATCGCCAGCAGGCTCAGCGAGGTGAAGGCGAGGCCCGCGCCAATGCCGATCAACACCATCGGCAGGAACAGGTCGCGCAGGTAATCGGCATTCATCGGCGAGCGCACGAAGAGCAGAAGCCCAACCGCGATGAAGGCCAAGCCAGCCACAGCCACGTTGCGCGACCCAAAGCGCGTGATCAGCCGGGCCGAAAGCCAGATCGAGAGCGCCGCCATCGCCACCGTGTTGGGCAGGAACGCGAGGCCAATCGCCAGCGGGCCGTAATGCAGCACGCGCTGCAGGTCGAGCGAGCCGAGGAAGAAGACCGCGAAGAACGCGGCGACCATCAGCGCCTGGATGAGATTGGCTCCGCTGAGATTGCGCGAGCGGAACAGCCGCAGCGGCATCAGCGGATTCGCGGTGCGCGTCTGGCGCACGACGAACGCCGCCAGCAGCGCCAATGCGACGGCGCCCAGGCCAAGCGTGCGCAGCGACCCTAGCCCATACACGTCGGACTCGACGATGGTGTAGACACCCAGCATCAGCGCGGCCGTGACCAGGATCGCGCCGAGCACGTCGGCTCCTTCGCCCAGCCCGATGCCGCGATCCGGCTCGATCAGACGGGCGCCGAGCATCATCGTCGCCAAGCCGATGGGCAGGTTGATGAAGAAGATCCAGTGCCAGCTCATGGTCTGGGTGATCAGGCCTCCGACCAGCAGGCCAAGCGCCCCGCCGGCCGAGGCGACGAAGGCGAAGATGCCCATCGCTCGCGCCCGCTCCCCCGGCTCAGGGAACAGCGTCACGATCATCGCCAGGATGACCGCCGAGCTGACCGCGCCGCCAACGCCCTGCACAAAGCGGGCGGCGATGAGCATCGGCTGGCTGAACGACAGTCCGGAGAGCAGCGAGGCAGCGGTGAAGATGCCAAGCCCGATCAGGAAGACGCGCCGGCGCCCAATCAGGTCGCCCAGGCGCCCGGCCAGCAGCATGATGCCGGCGTAGGCGATCAGGTAGGCGTTCACGACCCACGCCAGCCCGGCCTGCGAGAAGTCCAGGTCGCGCTGGATCGAGGGCAGCGCTACGTTGACGATGGTAGTATCCACCACGATCATCAGAAAGCCGGTGCAGAGGATGAGCAGCGCGACCCAGCGCGAGCTGACCGTTCGGCTGCCCCCCATGATGCGCTGTCCCAGGCCGGCCCGGCGTGCGCTGATCCCCATCGTCCGCATATCTCTCCTCCTGCTTCTTCTCCCGATTGCCGGTCGGATGGTCTTGGCTCGATGCGGCCAAACACCAGGTGCGCCATGGCGTGCGCCCCGTGACGATGTCGTCCGCCAGTCCAGTGCTTCACTTTGTGAAGCTATATACGTACAGCACAGGCGACGACTACGTCAAGATGGTGGTAAGCCGCCAGTGGGGTTCCTGGACGAAAGGATGGATGCCGTGCATACAGGCGAGGGAGGTGGTCCGCCTTCTTAATCGGATGCCTCGCCTGTCGCTGATCGCTGACTGCCGTTGTGAGGGTGGAGAGCCGGCGCCGGTGGCCCTGGGAGACTTCTGCGTCCGCCCGCGATACTATTCTGGCGCACCGGCTCCGGATCGGCAATGCTATGCTTGCGGTCTGTTGAAGATCGGTCTCACACGTTGTGGAGCGTACTAGCGAGCGGTCTACCGCGCCCAGATGGTGGGTAGTCCCTGCCCGCCCATGCCGACGGCAAGCTCGCCGCCGTGGTGGATGTCGTGCCGCAGCACGTGAAAGATGATCTCTTGGAGCGTCCATGGACCCCAGAACTCGCGCTCCGCTTCTGGCAGACTAGCCGGAGGGGAGAAGACCTGCCCGAGGTCGGCGACGGTCCAGCGGGCGAGCGCGCTCTCGATCATGCGCCACGAGGCCTCAAGCGCAGCCATTAGCTCGGCGGGCGCGCGTATCGGCTGCCCCTCGTCATCCCAGCTCGCGAGGCCGGCGACCTCGGCTCCGCCCTCGCCCATCCATTGGTAGAACCACCAAGCCCGGTCGGCGGCGATATGCTGCACCAGCCGCGCGATCGGCCAGTGATGCTGCGCCACAGGCAACGCCCATTGCTCGGGCGACAGCGGCGTGACGGCAGCGAGCAGGTCGCGCTGAAAGCGGTCCCAGCCCGCATAGACGGCGGCGAGCGATGGCGATGCGTGTTCCGTCATGGCTACATGCTCCTCTATTGATTCACGACGGAGTAGCGCAGGTGTGTGACGAGCGGCGAGTGAATCGCCTCCACGATCTCCAGCGTAACTTTGCGCCGGTCGATCCCGTCGAAGAGGCGGATGCCCCGACCAAAGAAGACCGGCGCCAGCGCGATCGCGAACTCATCCACCAAGCCCGCGTTGAGATATTGCAGGATGGCGTTGGCACCTCCCGCGATGCGGATATCCCTGTCTCCGGCGGCCTCACGCGCCTGGCGCAACGCGCTCTCGATGCCGTCGTTGACGAAGTAGAACGTGGTCCCACCTGGGCGCACCCAGGGCTCGCGAACCTGCTGGGTCAAGACGAAGACCGGTGTATGGAAGGGCGCTTCCTCGGGCCAGAACATCTCTCCCCCCTCGAACATTCGCTTGCCCATGATGCTTACGCCGGTACGGTTGAAGGTCTCCTCCAGGATGTCGTTGTCCTGGCCGGTCTCACCGCCTTCGCCGAGCTCGAGGTTTTCACGGAAGAACTTCTGCTGCGACACCCAGTTCTGGAGCTCCGACCAGAGCTTGAGCCAGTCCTCGTAATCCGGATCGCTGGCGTGCTCCAAATCCATCCCTTCAGGGGCTATGAAGCCATCAAGGGACATGCTCACGCTGAAGAATACCTTGCTCACGCTGTCGGTACCTCCGTAGACGCCGCACCTGGCCGCTCACCAGTGCGGGTCGCACTGTGCTGGAGTGCGCGCGACCGCCGCACGCCCTCAGCTCACGTCACGCGCGCGGGGTTCAGCCGGCGAAGAACTCCACTAGCACGGGGGCGAGCGCCTCCGCGGCGACTTCGTGCGTCTGGCCCTCCAGCGTGCGGCGCTGCGCATGCGGCAGGGCGCTGGCGAGGTTGTCCGCCGCCGTATGCATGAACGGGAAGCTCGCCCCGCCGTCCATGACGAGCGTGGGAGTGGAGACGACGGCGGCGCGATCGACCGGCACTGAGCTATCGCCCAGGGCGGCGGCATCGTAGGCCAGCGTGGGCGCCACAGCCTCGAATTCGGGCCACGCGGGCGACTGCCGAGTGGCGGCAACACCTTCGTCCGAGGCGCCGACCAGGCGCATGAACAGCTCGACCGCGTCGCCGCGGCGGCCCTGCGCCAGCACCTCGCCGAGCTGCGTCCGATACGCCTTGAAGCGCTCGACACTCGGCTCGTCAACGCTGTACGGCGCCTCGTACAGCGCCAGCTTCGTGATGCGGCTCGGGAGCTGGTGGGCGGCTTCGAGGGCCAGCGCCGCGCCGGAGGAGATGCCGTACACGAGTGCCGATCCGCCTGCCGCAGCGATCAGGGCATCAATATCCTCGACCTCGCGCTCCAGCGCGAATGGCGCCGTGTCGCCGCTCTCGCCGCGCCCCCGACGATCGTAGGCATATACCGTGAAGTGTGGCGCCAGCAGCGCGGCCAATGGGCGCATCGGGCCAAACGCGTGGCTGCAGAGCGCGCCGTCCACTAGGATGAGGGCAGGGCCTTCGCCCGACCGCTCAAAGGCGATGGTGGTGCCATCTTTCGAGGTGACAGTCTCCATGCGATCTCCTCCCGTTGTCAGCGTTGTCCAACTGTAGATGCGCTCCGCATTCTACCCACAGGCCGGGCCACGGCAACAAGCACGTCTCGGCCAAACGTAGCGCCATGAATAGTATTCTCCGCGCGGCCTAGAGTGGGCTTCTTCCATCTTGCGCACTTGTTTGGCCGGTCAGGCGAAGGCGTACGCCCGCGTCTGCGCTGTGGCGGCCATCGCGAGGAGCGGCGGGAAGACGCCGAGAATCGGGGGGTCGGCCGCGCGGCGCGGGTGCAGCACCAGGTCCACCGCGGCGTCCGAGCAACCCTCCCGCACCAGCACGAGCCGCTCCGCAATCCCCACCAGCGGCGCGGGGTCGGACAAGAGATAGGTTTGCGCACGTGGCGAGCGCGGCACGGCGGCGGCCAGCAGATAGTACCGCCCGTCGGGCACCGGCGCGATCTGGTAGCGTCCCGGCGCGGCGAGGGTGACGCATGCCACCGGGCGGCCCTGGGGGATCGGCCTGGGAAAGAGGCCGGCGAAGATCAGCCCGACGAAGGGTTCCGGCGCCGCGATCGAGCCGCTGACGCCGCGGGTGGGCACCGCCGCCAGGCGCAATGCCGTCGGTGTCTCGCGCCTGCCGCCGGTCCGCGATCCCAGGGCGAGGGGTTCGATCTCGCCGGCCAACTGGCGGAGCCGCAGCGGCGAGAGGCCGACGAGCTGCTTGAAGCGCGTGGTGAACGTGCCCAGGCTGGCATACCCCAGCTCAAAGCAGACGTCGGTCACGCTCAGCGAGGTGGTCAGCAGCAGCCGCTTGGCAGCATCCAACCGCAGCGCCGCCAGAAACTCGCCGGGAGGGATGCCGATCAGCGAGCGAAACACCCGGTTGAAGTGAAACGGACTCAGGCACGCGATCTCGGCCATCTCTTCGAGCGAGAGCGGCGCGGCCACATGCGCATGCATGGCGCCAATCACGCACTCGATCGTCTGCGCGTAGGCGCTGAGCGTGCTCGGCCGGTAGGCAGCGTCGCCGCCAGCATCGCCTGCGTGGTGGTGTGTATGCAGCACCGAAGACCCTTCCTGCTCGCTGTCCGGCTCCCGCGAGCAAGCCCCCGCGCGAGCTGGCAACGGCCTCACAGGTCTCTTCTGATTCGCCCACCAATTTGTGGCAAGCTGCCGGTTGGAGCGGGCATCGTTGGGCGTGCGGGGGCGGGCGCGATCCGCATAATCGTTGACACGGCTCGTGCGTCAGGCGTGCGTGAGGCGTGCGCTGTGCGCTACCCTGCCAGGTATGCCGCGACGCCCTCGCCGGCGAGCAGTCCCGTCACCGCTGCCTGCACGATGCCCTGGCTCAGCCCCGCCGCGTCGCCGGCCACGAAGACCCCCGGCTGATTCGTCTGGAGCTGAGCGTCGGTCGGGAAGTGCCAGAAATGCTCCTCGGCGGGACCATAGGCTAGCGCATCCTCGGTCAGCACGCCGGGCGCGAGCCGCGCGATGCGGCCGAGCAGATCGTCGTATGCCTGCCAATAAACGGCGGGGTACACGTCGTCCAGGCGACCCGGCACAGCTTCGGCATGTGTCGGCGTGACCGGCCCGGCTGCCAGCCCATCTGCCGTCGTCGTCCGCCCGGCGCGCACGTCGGCCATACGCTGCACCACCAGCCGGCCGGGATAGCGCGCGTTCAGCGTCGCGCCGTAGGTCTCGGCTCCGGCCCACGCACCGCCCGCATCTGCGCTCGCGCCTTCCACGCCGGGACGCACCAGCACCGAGAGCGTCGTGGTCGGCATCTTCTCGGCTGCCGCCAATGGGACGGCGCTCGCCACGAGCCGTCCGTAGCGCTCCACCGCGGTCACGCGGCCGCCGGGGATCGTGGCGTAGGTCTGGGCCAGGGCGTCGCTTGGCAGCGCCCGCTGCAAGCGTGGATCGGGATTGATCGCCGTCAGCGGCGCGTACGCTGCCTGCGGCAGCTCCAGGCGCACGCCGAAGGCCGGTGGCAGCGCGTTGAGGCGCACGTCCAGGTCCCGCGCCATCGCCACCAGCCACTCCGCACCGTAGCGTCCCGGCGCTAGCAGCAGCGCGCGCGCGGTGAAGGATGCTTCCGCCTCCGCGGCCGACCCCTCGCTTGCGGCTACCCGCACGCGGTAGCCAGTAGCACGCTGGTCATCGCGACGAATGGCCGTCACCCGCGCGCCAAAGCGGAACGTCACGCCGGCATTAGCGAGCCGCCCGCGCAGGCCGCGCAGCACGCCCAATCGCTCGTCAATCGAGAGGAAGCGCGCGGGATAGCTGGTGACGTATTCGAGGCCCGCCGCCTCGGCCTGCGCGATGGCCGCCAGGATGCGCTCGTCGGGCCGCTCGCGCAACGGCGCCGTTGCCCCCAGCGCATCGAGCAGCGCGTTGACCTCGCGCGCCCGCGCCTCGTAGGCCGCGCCGTCCAGAATCGGGGCCGCGCCTGCGGGCAGGGTGGTCGGCGGCAGCACAGGGATCGTCGCCGGCCCGATGTAGACGCGCCCGCCGAGGAAGAGGCCGGCGCCGCCGAAGCCGCCCCAGTCGCCGCTGCCGTAGCGCTCGCGCTCGGCCATCGGCCGGCCAGCATCCACCACCAGCACGCGCGTGCCGGAGCGCAGCTCGCCGATGCGCAGCGCCGCCAGCAATCCGGCCATCCCCGCGCCGACGACGATCACATCGTGTTGCGCCACCACATCCGTCTCATCGGTCTCGCCGCTTATGCCTATGCCCACTCCGCGCGCTCCTTCCCCACGGATTGTGGGACGCAGCGCGAGCGCGGGTCAAGCGGGATGGAGCGGAATCAAGCCGCAAACGTGCGCGGAGCGGGGAGCGGAATGCCATCCTCCTGGGCAAACTGGATGTAATTCTCCAGTGCGTTCTTGCCACGTTCCACTGCTTCCTCGAACGTCGCTCCCGCCGCGACAGGCATGACATAGCGATCCGCCCATTCCGGCAGGATCACCACGTATTTCCCATCTTCCTCACTCCACTCAATCACCATCGAATAGTGCAGCACGTCGTTCATGTGGCTTATCCAGAAGGCCAGGTGAGCGCAACACAGCCTTGCGGAGCTGCATACAGCTAGGCGTTCGCGACGATTTGTGGCTGAGGGAGCGCCTGTCCGCGTTCCTTCGCCACTTCGATCAGCGTATCCAGGGCCTCGCCGCCACGCCTGGCCGCTTCCTCATACGTCGCGCCGTCCGCGACCGGCTGCGCCGCCAATTCTTCCCATTCTGGCAGGTACACCAGATAGGCGCCGTCCTCGGCGCTCCATGTGAGCACCATACTGTATTTCATGGCTGATTCCTCCTCAGCGCCTCATCCAACAGGCGCAGGGCGCGTCGCGCAGGTTGTCTTCATCGTAGCGTTTCGCGTCGTCTCCGTCTGTTCCAGCTACCGAGAAGCTCTTGCGCACCAGCGGGTGGTAAAAGACGGTGCTGTGGCTGCCTTTGCCCTTCCGTTCGGCGAACCCCGCTTGGCGGTAGTCGCGTCGGATGTCGCGCTTCTTTCGCGGCATTGCGTCTCGTGCTCCATGCTCCCCTGTTGCTGCTCGCAGTCTACCACAGGCGCCCTTCGGAGGCGCGATGCATCTATCGCGATGCATCTATGTGCACCGCTGCCTTGCGGCGCGCCCGCGCCGCGCGACATACTGCGCGCATGCAACATGCGGCGATATGCGCGGCCCCAACCTTGCCGCATGCTGCACGCGCATCGTCAGCCTATCGGAGGTCCCAAGGCGTTGTCGGTCGCGACGGGCGCGGGTTCGCGCTTGCCGCGCACCATCGAACCGAAACGGAGAACCTGGATGACGAAGCTGGAGGGAGCGGTTGTCGTGGTGACCGGCGCCGGACGTGGTATCGGGCGCGCCATCGCCGAGGAACTGGGCGCGGAAGGCGCCAATATCGTCGTCAATTATGCCAAGAGCGCGGGACCAGCCGAGGAGGTGGTCGCCAGGGTGCGCGAGGGCGGCGGCCGGTCCATCGCCGTCCAGGCGGATGTCTCGGTGGCCGAGCAGGCGGCGCGGCTGATCGAGGCCACGGTCGGCGAGTTCGACCACCTCGACGTGCTGGTCAACAACGCCGGCATCACCATAGACAAGACGCTCAAGAACCTCTCCACCGGCGATTGGGACGCCGTGATCCAGACCAACCTCAACGGCTACTTCTATACCATGAAGGCCGCGCTGCCGCATTTCATGGAGCAGAAGCACGGCAAGATCATCCATATCAGCTCGTTCGTCGGCAAGGCGGGTAACTTCGGCCAGGCCAACTACTCCGCCGCCAAGGCCGGCATCATCGGCCTCACCAAAACCTCGGCCATCGAGCTGGCGCGCTACAACATCACCGTCAACGCCGTTTGCCCCGGATTCACCGAGACCGAGATGTACACCAAGGTGCCGGATAACGTCAAGGAGCAGATCGTCAGACGCATCCCGCTGGGGCGTGTCGGCACGGCCCACGAGGTCGCGCGCGCGGTGCGCTTTCTGATTGTGGACGGCGACTACATCACCGGCAGCGCGCTCGACATCAACGGCGGCGTATACATGTAACCACTGGGGCCAGTATGCCGCGACTACGGCCGGAAGCCGTTTGTCTGCATGCACTCGGCGAAGAAGCGCAGCAGCTCGGCGCTGGCGTCGGGGCCAGCGGGATCAGCAAAGGTGCCCGCGCGGCTGCCGCCCGACCAGGCGTGACCCATACGGTCCACAATCCACTTCTCGACCAGCGTGCGCCCGGTCGCGCCGGCGTAGCGCGTGCGTGTCCACAGGCGGCCGGCGGCGCTGCGCCCCTGGCTCACCTCGGCCTGCGCCAGCGATTCTGGTCCGACCGAGGCGGTCCATTGCGCGGCCAGCAGATCGGCGTTGGTGCGGGTGACGGTGATGTCGCTCGCGCCGTGGAAGACGATCAGCGGGATGCGGGGGCCGCACAGCTCGACTGGTGCGGCGGGCGATGCGGTGGTAGCGCGGCCGGCGGGACGGGCGCGCATGGCGGCGAATGCCGAGCGTAGATCGCGCGCCGCTCCGTAGGGCAGGCCGGAGTGGACCGCCGCCGCGGCGTAGAGATCGGGATAGGTCGCCGCCACGATCGCCGCCATCGCGCCGCCCGCCGACATACCCGCCACATACACCTGCCGCGGATCTACGGCGTAGCTTGCCATGAGCTGCCGCGTGAGGGCCGCGATCAGCGACGGCTCACCTGCGTCGCGGTGCTGGTGCGCGGGATCGAACCAGTTCCAGCAGTGGCGGCCGTTGGCGGCGCGCGCCTGGGCGGGGTAGGCCACCAGGAACGTCTCGCGCTCGGCGAAGGCGTTCATGCGCGTGCCGGCGGCGAAGTCGTCGGGGGTCTGCGTGCAGCCGTGGAGCATGACCACCAGCGGCACGGGCTGGCCGGCGTAGCCAGAGGGGACGAAGAGCTTGTAGGCGCGCGAGCCGACAGCATTGGTGCAGGTAGCGGCGATCATGCCACCGCCGCGAAGGTTGGCTCGCTCCATCTCGCCCCGCGCTTCATCGTGCCGGCGGCCGCGCGCTGTGCGCCGGATTCCGCCGCGAGCGCACCGCCCCATCGCGCTGCGCCCTTGCAGGGTGTAACGAACGAGCCGCGCATTCGCATCGTGGGGTGAGCCAATCGGGCGACCGCGATCGGCTGTTCGCCCAGCACACCGCGCTGATGCCGGGATTCGCCGACTATCAGCACAACACCACGCGGCAGATCCCGGTCGTGGTGCTGGAGCACGTGAGCTGATGGGCTGAAGCGCAGATACAGCGAGGCCGGGGAGACGTCCTTGATCTCCCCGGCCCCATCACGATCGCTTTATGTCACGCCGCCCGTCATGGGCGGCGATTGGCACTCACGCCCCGCGGGCGCTAATGCTTCACGGCCTGCTGCGCGCTCTCGACCCACTTCTGGTAGAACGCGAACGGCGCCGCGACGAACTCGCTGTACGCGCCAAGCGACTCCTGCGCCAGTGTGCGCGCCGCCTGCCACTGCTTCTCGGACTGCTCGGCGAGCGTTTCGAGCACCGCGCGGCTCGTCTCGGCCTGGCTCTTCATCTCGGCCAGCCCGGTCTCGAACGCCGTCTGAGCGAGCTGCGCGCCCCGCTCCTGGGTGGCGATCACGCTGTTGGCGATCGCCTGATACGCCTCGCGGGTCGTCTCGGTCCAGGTCTCGACGGCCTCCTGCACCTTGGTCTCGACATTCTTGACTGCCATAATCCTCGCCATCGCTTTCTGAAATTCAGGTTGCGGCGGACCGGCCGCCGGTGTGCTACTGCTTGCCGGATCGCCGATGGTCATCCGGCTTCGACTGCTCTTTGCGCGGCTGCTCACCCGGCCGCATGTACAGCCGGAAGAACGACTCCATCAGGCGCTGGTACTGCTCCAGCGACCCGGCCCACAGCTTGAGGTAGGCCTCGCCCGCCTCGGTAATCGAGTAGACGCGGCGCGCCGGCCCCTGCCCGGTGGTATCCCAGGCGGAGCTGACCATGCCCTCCTTCTCCATCTGCCGCAGCACGCGGTAGAGTGTGCCGGGATTGAGCGCGGCGAAGCCGAAGGCGGCGGCCTTTTCGATCAGGTCGTAGCCGTAGGAGCTCCACTCGCGCAGCAGCAGCAGCAGGACCGGCGTCAGCCAGTTGCGGGGCAGGCCATTGGGCGCCGTGTCGTGGTCGTGACCGTCCTGGGCGCCGTTGCCGTGGCTTGCGTCGTCGTCGTGTGCCATCGCCTGTTCGACTCCTCTCGCTGGCATCTATATGCATTATACACATAGATTCGCCGCGAAACAAGTCCCACGCTACGCAATTGTGCGTAAACTGCTTTCCCCAAGCGAACGCTGGCAACTTGGGGTCCCAGATGTGTGTTTACATTGAAGAGCACACAGGAGGGGACAGATGGAGAACCACTCTATTTCGCGCGACGAGATCGCCACCATTGCCGAGCGCGTCTACGCGCTCGTCCGCGCCTGCCCGCCAGGCCGCGTGACCACCTACGGCTGGCTCGCGACGGCTGTCGGATTGCCCAAGGGCGGCGCGCGGGTCGTCGGCTGGATCATGAACGAGTCGCCGCGCGGGGAGCGCGTGCCGGCGCAGCGAGTGGTCAACAGCCGGGGCGAGCTGAGCGGGAGCTGGGCCTTCGGCCAGCGTGGCCGCATGCGCGAGCTGCTAGAGGCGGAGGGCGTGATCTTCGACGCCAACGGCCGCATCCCCATGAAACGCTACGGCTGGGACCCCTCACACGACCTGGAGCCGGACGAGCGCGAGCGCCTGCTGGCCGGGGCAGCGTCGGGGGCAGGGGCGGGAGCCGGCGGCGACGAGTTCGAGCCGAGCGATCGCCTGATGGGGCTGGTCCGCAGTGACCCGGCATCTCCGTTCCGCGCATCGCCTGGCGAGCCGTGATCGTCGCCCCGGCGCGGTCCGTCCGTTCGGCCACACGCAATCGTCCCACGTGGGCTACCGGGCGCAATTCGTGTGCTATACTTGCCTCCTGAGGTGGCCGGCGGCCGATCCGGGCCGCGAGCGGTCCCGTGCCGAGGAGGTACAGCGAGCATGCGTAGCCATCAGCCACAGTGGGGCGACTGGGACGACGGGGAGCAGGATGCCTACACCGGCGCGCAGAGCGGATATCAGGGCTACTACGAAGACCAGCAATACTCCGGTGACGACGGCAGCGCATACTATCCTGCCGGCGCCGGCTACGATACCTACCAGGGCTACGAGGGCTATGGTGATTATGGTGACGAGGAGCAGGGCCTCGTCTTGCAGCCCGATCAATCGCTGGTCAACGTCTCGAGCACCGTGACCAAGCACGGTGCGCCGCTGCTCTCGTACACGCGCACCATGCAGCGGTTCTACACCAATCGCAAGCAGCGGCTGAGCCTCGGCCGCTTCAAGTGCGAGGTCTGCGGCGACCGCATTCGCTTCTGGGCGTGGGAGACGCCCACCAAGAGCCACACGCATGATGGCTGCTACGAGCGGCTGGCCTGGACGTGGACCAATCTCTACGCGGTCCAGCAGCAGCTTGCCTCCGAGGGTCGCCTCGAATAGGCCCCCACGCCTCATTCGCATGTCGTGGCTTTGGGAAGATATACTTGGGCTGTGCGTGCCGCACCGGCGCCTGAAGTTCTCCACGCTGGTGCCCGCTCGATTCGGTTCGTCGCGTTCCACGCCGGTTTTGCATCAATGCCGTCATCGTCTGGGAGGAGCCGCATGCCGCTTTCGGGGACCTTCCGCCAGTATTCGCTGCCGGAAGTGCTACGGATGATCGAAAGCGGTCAGCGTTCGGGTGTGCTCGTGGTCACTGACGGCACGCGCCAGGCCGCGGTCTACTTCGATGGCGGCCAATGGCTGCTGGGCGACCGCATCGGCTCGCCGCTGTTGCTGATCCATCGTCTACTGCGAGCGGGGCTGATCGCCGAAGCCCAGGTCGAGGCGGTCACCGGCATGCCGTTTGCCCAGGCGGCACAGCTGAGCGAGGTGCAGCTCGCGCGGGCGCTGGTGCAGGCCGGCGTGCTGGCCCACGAGCAGATACGCCTCTTCATCCAGGACGACGCGGTCGCGCTGCTGGCCCTACTCTGCGGCTGGACCGACGGCGAGTTTGCCTTCGAGGAGGCGGTGCAGGTGCCACGCGGGCGACTGGCGATCCCGCTGCCGACCGGTGCGCTAGTAGCGTTGGCGCTGGGCGGCGACCGATTGAGCGCTCCGCCGAGCCGGCTGGCGCCGCTACATCCTGGTATGACGCTGGCGTTCGTCGAGCCAGAAGCCGGGGCAGCGGGCATGGTGCAGGTCACACGCGAGCAATGGACCCTGCTCTCTCATGTGGACGGCCACACGCCACTGTGGGCTATCGCCGAGAAGCTCCAGCAGCCCGAGCAGGCTGTGCTGCGCGTCGCAAGCGAGCTGGTCGCAGCGGGTATGCTGCAGCCAGCGCCGCAATTTGCCCCCGCGGCATCATGACGCCGGGCAGCACGCGAGGCCTACTGGCCGGTTGGCGCCACTGTAACGGCCGTGCCGTAGCAGAGCACCTCAGTCACGCCCGAGGCGATCTCGGTCGCGTCGTAGCGCACGCCGATTACTCCATTGGCGCCGATCTCGGCGGCGTGCTGGATCATAATCTCGTAGGCTTCGCGCCGCGCCCGCTCACACAGCTCGGTATAAAGTGAGATGTTGCCGCCGACGAGCGTCTGGAAGGCAGCGCCAATGTTGCCTACCAGGCTGCGCGAGCGCACGATGATGCCGCGCACCAGGCCGAAGTTGGCGACGACGCGGCGCCCCGGTAGCTCGAAGGCGGAGGTCACGAGCGAGTGGTCGAAGGGCACGGTCTGGCCGGGCGTGTACTGTCCCGGCTGCGGATACGGCTGGGCCATGTGGATGCTTCTCCCCTATGGTGTCAGATTGTCCCGCGCGCCGCCGCGGCCCGTGTGGCGCTTCTGTGCGCCGATCTCCGCGGCGGTCTACACCTAGCATACGCGGCAAGCCGCTCGCGGGTGACGTGTCCCAGTCAATTGCCCCAATCGGCGCGGCATCCTTCGTCTCCTTGCGACCCCGATCACGGCGCCCAGGGTAGACAGTGACCTTGATCGTGCCGACTGCACTCTCTGCGTCCTCTGCGGTTAGTCTCTCCACTCCCTCTGCTCTCTCTGCCCTCCGTTCCCTCTGTGGTGAATTCTCCTCCTCTGTTCCGCTCTGGCCGCTCAGTCGTCGCGGCGCGTCTCGCCCCACACCCGTTCCGTGGCCCAGCTCCCCAGCACGTAGCCGGCGGCGCCCAGCACCCCAGTGATGCCAAGCCAGACCAGCGCCGCCCAGCTCGACGCCGAGGGGTTGCTGAAGATGCTGATGATGATGATGCCGGCGACCATGCCAACGACGAGGCCGACGAGCAGGCCAAAGGTGCAGCCGACGTGCGCCAGGTTGCGCCCACGCAGTTGTTCCAGCATCCGTTCTCCCGCTCTCTGCCCTTCTCACCCGATGTTCCAGCACGTCAAGGCAATCCATCGCGCCCATCCGCCACAGATGATACCATGCTGACGGGCGGCTGGAGCGCATGAGGGTCTCCCCGCCGCGACTGCCCTCGAAGAAGAAGGAGACCGCGATGGCCGAGCTGACACCCGCCGCAGTGGCCGACATCCGGCAGCGAACCGCGCGCGGTGAGACCGACCTCGAGACCGCCGCCAGCGCCTATACCCTGGCCGAGCTGCGCGGCGCATTGGAACGGAGCCGCGCGACATTGCAGGCCATCCCAGTCAGGTGGTCGCCGGAGCAGCTTCAGTTCCGGCCGCCAGGCGCGGAGCAGGCGGCGGAGAGCGAGGACCGCTGGTCGGCGACCGAGGCGCTGACGCACGTGATCGCCACCCAAAACTGGTACCTGCTGCACATGAACCGGCTGATCGGGCGGCGCGAGCACTTCGATCTGATGGTGCGCGGGCTGGGCGACCAGGCGCGGCAGGACATGCCGCGGGACGAGCTGGCGCGCGAGCTGACCGCGGCGACGCAGCGCCTGCTGGGCTTCGTGGACGCGATCCCGGCGGATGCCGACCTCAGCGCGCGGCGCGATAGCACGTTCTTCGGCGACCTTTCGCTACGCGGTTGGACACTGCTGGCGATCCTGCACGATCTGGATCACGGCGCGCAGATCGAGCGG
>DASVAA010000151.1:0-6117 GCA_036376595.1 Ktedonobacterales bacterium
CACGAGGCCGACGATCATCCCCAGTGCCATGACCGGTGCGTTGACGCGCCGGAGCGCGCCAAAGAGGGCAAGGTAGATCAGGCTAGACGAGCCAACGCCAAGGAGCATCGCCAGATCCAGGTCGATCAGCCCCAGCAGCGCGTTCCGGTGCAGGAGCGCGAACCAGCCGGCCACGGTCGTCGGCGGCGGGCTGACGATGAAGACGGGGATCGCGACCACAACCGTCGCGACCGTGAGCAACGCGGCCGCGCCGCCAGCCCAGTAGATCGGGCGCCACTGGGCATCTACCCCGTCGGTTCGAGACTCCCCGATGCGCCCCCGGGTTACGGGCGCAGCTTCCAGCATGGACGTGTTCATGAGTGCGCTCCCTTCGTATGGCGACGCGCGATTCCTGCCATGCCTCACACATACCGTGTCTGCCTCACTGCCCTGTCTCAGGCTGGAGGACGGCCGGCACAAGCGCGTCACGACCGCGGCCGGTACACAGCAGCGGGTTCAAAGCACGCGAGAGAACTAACTCTCACGGCCCACGTCGGGCACTGCTGTTGGTAGATGAAGTAGCAAACGCACGGTCGAAGGGCCAGACTCCTCGACCAAGCGACACATGCTCGGCTTAGCTACAGCCGCGCTGCGATCCAGTGCTCGGCTGGCGGCATCAGGAGCGCCGTGATAAGGTTCTATCAAAAACCGGGGGTTGAGCAAAAGCAACGAGACCACTACTGTGGTGACAGTTTGGAAACCCCAGTCACCGCAGGAGGGTCTCGGATGCAGTGTAGCGTAAGCGTCATGATCGTGGTGGAGATCGCTCCAGAGGCCGACATCAGCCAGATGGAGTGCGCGATTCAGGAGGCCGGTCGGCAGGCGATGCGCGCGGCGCTGGGCCAGGCGGTGCGCGGCTACGAAGCGGCGCATGCGGCGTGTCCGCGGTGTGGCGGCGCCCAGAGCCGAGGCCAGGGGACGGTCGCGCGGCGCATCCTGACGCGCTTTGGCCGGGTGGTGGTGGCGCTGCGGCGGCAGCGGTGTGCGACGTGTGGGCGCCGCTTTCGCCCGGCACAGGGCCGTCTGCGGGTGCTGGGGAACGGTGGAGTGACCCCGGAGCTGGGCGCCGCCTGCGCGCTGGCGGGGGCGAGTTGGCCGTATGCCACGGCGAAGCGGGTGCTGCGCGAGTTGTGTGGCGCGCAAATCAGCCATGAAGCGGTGCGCGCTTGGACCAGGCGTCTGGGCATGCAGGAGGCCGATGCGCACCACGCGGAGGCGGAACACCTGCTGACCCCCACAGCCCAACAGGTGCGTGCGGAACGCGATACGCAGGTGCGGCACCAGCGGCTGGGCACGCCGCCGCCGCCGCCGCCGCCGCCGCCGCGCCCCCAGCGCGGCTGATCGTCGGCCTGGACGGGGGGTGGGTGCCCAGCCGGGAGCAGGCAGGCGGGATGGAAGGCAAGGTCGCGGTGGTGGCGACGGGCGCGCGGCCGGTGGGGCGGTACGGCCGGCAGCGCCTCAGTCCGCGGCGCTATGTGGCGACCTTCGGCGCGGCCGCGCAGGTGGGCACGTTGACCTACGCCGCCGCCGTGGGCTTGGGCGGCCAGGACGCGCGCGAGCAGATCGTGCTGGGCGACGGGGCCGCCTGGATCAAGACCCAGGCCCAGTGGCATTTCCCCGACGCGGTGGGCATCCTCGATTGGGCGCATGTCGCCCGCGCGCTGCATAAAGCCATCCGCGCCGCGCGGCCAGGACATGCGTACCGCACGCTGCGCCGCCAGCTCCACCAGGCGATCCCCAACGCGCTGTGGCACGGCGACCTTGAGACGACGCTCGCCGCCCTCCGGGCGCTGCGGCCCCCTTCCGCTCCCCCTCCTGCGTCGCCGGCCGAGTCGCCGCCGGCCCTCGAAGAGGCGATCACCTATCTGCACACGCAGCGCGCGTGGCTGGGCAATTATGCTGCTTGGCAGGACGCAGGCTATCCAGTGGGCAGCGGGCTGATCGAGCGCGCGGTCGCGCTGGTGATCAATCGCCGCATGAAGCGCCAGGGCATGCGCTGGCGGCGCGAGAACGCCTCCGCCGTGGTCGCCTTGCGCGTGCGCGAACTCAATGCCACGTGGGCTGCCCGCGACGATGCTGCGCGACATGCTGCCTGACCCCCAGTTTTTGATAGAACCCCGTGATAATGATCCCGGACCCCAGGCCGTGGAGCACAATGTTGATGAAGATCGACAGTGAGTCGCCAGTGCCGACTGTCGTTGGCGCGGCAATCGCGTAGGGGAGCGTGGCGGCTACACCGACTACGGCACAGGCGAGGGTGGCCGTCTCCCACCAGCCGGTCGCCTTGAAGATCCCCCACGCAGCCACCGTGAAGCCGATGATCGCCAGGAGCCCCAACACCTGAGCCGCAGTCCACATGGCACCCGTGGCCTTGGGGCCAATAAAGAGCGGCATCATCCACAGAAACGTGGTGCCAAAGAGGAAGACACCGACCGCGATGACGTTCCGGAACGTAAACATGGCAACACTCTCCTCTCTGAATGTCTCTGGGGCGAGACGCAACGCCTGGCCCTGCGTGCCAGCTCACGCGCGGCACGCCCTGCGCCGTGCAAGGTAGACCCGCATATGCAGCACTGCCGCCACGACGACGAGCGGCGCGTTGTACGTGAAGATGCGCATGGCGATCCAGCGCGGCAGGTAGATATCGGTCACCGAGACGTGATCGGCGCCGAGCTCCTCGGCCAGCCGCGACAGCGGGCAGTGCCGGCCGTTGCCGAAGTAGATCAGGCTCTCAGCCGCGATGGCCCCGCCACGGCCGCCGCGCGGCCCTGACGCTTCCTCAGGCCCGCATACAGGAGGTAGCCGACGCTCAGCTCCTCCCCGAAGAAGACGAGAGAATGCACAACCCTGATGGCGCCAAGCGCCCTCTTTCGCCAAGGATCGCGACGAAGCCACGGAGCCAGGCGCAGAACCGGATGACTTGCGGGATGCGCGGGCGCGGGCATGATCGGGTGCACCCGCAACTCGACAGCACGGGATGTGCTGAAAGGCGCAGCGCTGACGGTGGTCATGCTGGATGCCGACATAGCAATCACCTCCTCCCTTCACCGCGCCGACGACTGTGGATGCTGAATCGGCGTCGGGTTGGCCTTGTAGAAGTACAACGCCACCAGGACGCCATACACCGGCACCAGCAGCGCACCCAGCCCGAGCACCAGCGAGCTGAAGACATAGGCGAGCAAGACCAATAGCGCGATTGGGCCGTTCGCGATCGCGATCCCGCGAATCCAGGTGGCCAACCGCCCACCGGTGAAAATCGGCGCGGTGAGACACACGGCCAGGCTCATGTAGGTGTAGCCGAGCCCATCCAACAGGTACGCAAACGAGCCGCTTGCCATGGAGCTGGTTTGGTAGCCGAAGGTGGCAGCCGCCGCGCTCGTGGTGTGCGCGATCACGTGAGGCTCGGCTACGAAGAGCCAGGTGATGTAGGTGATGGAGACGAACGCCGCGTAGAGCACCCCAAACGCGATCGCGGCGTGGCTCCACACCCGCTTCGCCTCTGGGGTTGCATGATGCACGCTGACGAGGAGGAGCGGGAATGCGGGAGCAATGAGGATCGAGGCGCCGATCGTGACGATCACGTCCCAAGGCGCCGTGAGCGCTCCAACCATCTGGGCGCCAGCGCCCACGAGAAAGACGACGTAGGTCGCCGCCATGGCGACCGCCGACCAGAAGCCGAGCCACCGTACCGTCGGGCTGAAGCCGGGCGCGCTCGTCGTGGCCTTCGCCGTATCGGTCTGAGTTGGCTCTGCCGCCGGTTGTGTTGCGGTTACGGTTACCTGCGCCACCGGACACCTCCTTCGCTGCCTCAAGTCGCTAGTGGACGAGAACAGAGTCACCTGAGCGCTGAGAGAGCACCAGGACTTCGACCGGCCGGAAATACCGGCATTCGGCGTGCAGTTCAACGTCTATCGCTCGGCAGCACCGGGAGGCTGGAATGGGGGATGAGCCTACCTCTTCGGCTTCCGCGCCCAAAGTTGTGTCATGACGCCTGCCCGGCAGCGCGTTGGGCGATGCGTCTGGCGCGTATACTCTTCCTTGTGTACCAGGGTACACATTCGGCATCACGGACCCCTCACACGGAGGCACTCACATCTCACAGGCTCGACACATCTTCGTGGGAGTCGAACTGGCTGGCGACCAGCGGTAGAGCGCAGCACCGGCACGGCTCCTGGTCTTCTGGAACGTTGCGGCAGCATGTCAGTTGGCGCCGTCATCTGCGATGTGCTTTCCTGCAAACGCGAACTCGCGTCTATCCGACCGCGGCGGCTTGGCAGCCGGTACGTCGGACACCAGCACGAGCGGTCCATCCTGGGTATTCAACCGTGCCACGATGCTGCCGGGCCGCATCGTATACCGCCGAGATGCGATCACCGGCCGCACGGACCATCGGTAGCAATGCCATCGGCATTCCAGATGGCTCCCCCAGATGCCGAGGCCCCTCTCGCTGCCTCATGGCTCACTACTTGTGGTCAGGGCAGGTTCTTCATCTCGCGCTCTATCTGCTCTTCGGTGATGACGTCGCCATGATAGGCGGCGTAGCCGTTCATCACCAGGCCAATGCCCCAAAACGCGATCACGAAGATCGGCCAGAAGAAGCCCGCCCCGGTGAACGCCCAGACGACGAACAGTGTCGCGTTGACGACCAGGTACACCACCAGATGCACCTTGAAGCCGTTCTTCTCCTTGATCCGCCTGATGGCCAGCTCACGGCGCTGCTCGCCGCTGGTTGCCGTGAGTTCTGGGCGCTGCTCGATGTTGGTTGCCATGTCGTGCGCCTCCTCTCGGACGTGTACATATTAGGTGCTGACTTTCAGGTGCTGGCTTGGCCGCCGTTCTGTCTCCCGTCTGCCGTTACGCCGGTCTCTCCATCCCGCGCTTCGAGATACCGCTTCAGGCTTGTCCAGATGGTTTGCTCTTGTTGTCGTCACCGGCAGTTCTAATTTGTCGTTCAACACTCCGACTCCAGTCGGAACACCGGATGCAGAGGCGCAGCCTCCATGAGCTCGTTGTCGGGCACGTCGGGGGAGGTGACCACCGTCATCCGGGCAACGAGGGACCAGTATCGCCTGAAGTAAGCCCGCAGCGCGGGCAGCTTCTCCTCGTCTTCGAGCTCCACGGCACGGAACTCGGTCACGTGGCTGCCGAGCCGGAGGCACCCATTGCCTCGTGCCCTGAGGTTCCTGACCCAATCGGTTTCACCCTGCGGGGCGACCAGATAGCCATGCCCATCCAGTTCGAGGAGTCGCACCGGCGTCGCACGCCAACGGCGGCTGATTCGCCCCTGGACCTCGAGCACCCGCGTGCCCATGTGATCGTCAACGCCGAGCTTTCCCACTGTCAGGAGGGTAATCGGGTTGACGACATGCCGCATGAGCCAGGAGGAGCGCCGGTAGACGGAATTGCGGTCTTGAGCGTGCTTGGTTGGTTGATGCGTCATCTGCTGAGCCACGCTGATCACCTGCCTTCTCAATTGCCATGCTGGCGCCCACATCGCAGGAGGATGTCTGTGCCAGCCGCTGGCCACGACACCCATCCATGCGCTCTCTGCCTGCCTCCGCGTTCATGAACGTGCGACGTTTCCTCAGCACTGGGCCTGGGTCGCTGGCTGCGCTTCGAGATACCGCTTCAGGCTTGTCCAGATGGTTTGCTCTTGTTGTCGTCCCATCCGAGCGACCAGCGGCGTCATCAGCTTGAACACACCCCGCGGCTTCAAGTCCCATGACCAGCGCATCCGGGTTCCCTCGGGCGCTGGGTCAAAGGTGAGCGTTCCCTGAATGTCCAATGTCGAAAGGTACGTCGCTGACGTGAGCCGGCGTGGGCGCTCGTATTCGGTGAACGTAATCGTCATCACCACCGGTCGGCCCTGCGATGTACTTTCCGCGCGGAACGTCGTCCCGACACCGATCGGGCCGGCTGATGTCTGCTCGGCATAGCGCATCCGCGGGTTGTACCGAGGCTCATTGCGCTCATCGGCGACGAAGTCGAACACTTCCTCTACCGGGCGGTTGATGATGATCTCGCCCTCGACGTGCGACACCTCGTACGCTCCTTTCGCACCGTGGCGCGCTGTGCTTG
>DASVAA010000152.1:0-19759 GCA_036376595.1 Ktedonobacterales bacterium
TGCGCTTGAGGTACTTGCGGCGTTCGTCAATCGTCATCTGCTCGTCGTCGTCGGCCACCGCCATGCTCGTGTCCCCTCGGTAACATTTTCATTTGAGGGAACCGTACCAGCCTCGGTAACATTCTAGATGAGGGAACACGCGCTCTTGACGCGGCGTCTCAAGCGCAGGTATACTGCCGGTGAGTTCGTATATCACACTGGCTTCGACCAGGAAGAGTACGCGATCGAGCGGCAGCCACAGCGAGCCGGGACGGTGTAAGCCGGCGCTGGCGCCACGCGGAATGGTCCTGGGAGCCGCGGCCCGAGCGGTGCGCTGATGCGGCGTGTTGTAGGGCTAGCCGGGTGCCTCCCGTTAGCGAGGCGGAGCATCGGCAGCGCAACGCGTGCCCGTGCTCACGGAGGAGCCTGCCCATCTCACGCGCCGTTTGCCTGCGCGTGTGGGTGAGGGCGGCTCGCATCAGGGTGGTACCACGAAGGTCACGGCCTCTCGTCCCTCACAGGACGAGGGGCTTTTTTGTTGGGTTTCGATTGATCCTCATCCCGTCCCAGAGGCGCGGCTCTCGCCGCTACAACGTGGGGCGAGAAGAGGAGATGGCGAGACATCGGGGCGTCCGGTGGACGCCCGGCAGGTTTCGTAGGGGCGTCCGGTGGACGCCCGTTCGCAGGGAGGGAGTGCATCGGTATGAGCGCGACCGCCACATCGCCCGCCGGCCAGGCGGCGCAGCGCGCGGAGCAGCCCAGGTGCCCGCGCGTCTTCTCAGGCATTCAGCCGTCGAATACGCCGACGCTGGGCAATTACATCGGCGCGATCCGTCACTGGGTTGCCGACCAGGAGGTCTACGACAATATCTTCTGCGTCGTCGATCTGCACGCCATCACCGTGCCGCAGAACCCGGCCGAGCTGCGCGCGAACACCCGCGAGCTGGCCGCGCTGCTCGTCGCCTGCGGCATCGATCCCAAGCGCAGCGCGCTCTTCGTGCAGTCCCACATACCAGAGCATGCTGAGCTAGCATGGATTCTCGGCTGTGTGACACCAACCGGTTGGCTGAACCGCATGACGCAGTTCAAGATCAAGGCCGGCGAGGAGCGCGAGAGCGCCAGCGCGGGCCTCTACACCTACCCGGTGCTGATGGCCGCCGACATCCTGATCTACCACACCGACATCGTGCCCGTCGGCGAGGACCAGATGCAGCACGTCGAGCTGACGCGCGACATCGCCAACGCCTTCAACTACCGCTTCGGCGAGACCTTCACCGAGCCCAAGGCGCTGATCCGGGAGGTTGGCGCGCGCATCATGGCGCTCGACGAGCCGGAGAAGAAGATGAGCAAGAGCGGCAGCGAGGGGTCGTACATCAGTCTGCTCGATACGCCGGCGGCGATCCGCAAGAAGATCGCGCGCGCGACCACCGACTCCGAGCGCACCATCGTCTTCGACGAGGGCCGCCCTGGCATCTACAACCTGCTGACGATCTATGAGGCGCTGGGCACTGAGACACCAGAGCAGATCGAGGCGCAGTTCGCCGGCAAGGGCTACAAGGAGTTCAAGCAGGCGCTGGCGGATCGCATCATCGCCACGCTGGAGCCGATCCAGACACGCTACACCGCGCTGGTGAGCGCGCCGGGCGAGCTGGATCGCATCCTGGCCGAGGGTGTCGAGCGCGTGCGACCGATCGCCCAGCGAACGCTGCGCACGGTCAAAGAGCGCGTCGGCCTGCTCTAGGGCAGGGATGAATCGAGGCATACCATGAACGCACCGGCACGAGAACAACCAGCGGACGCGCCCGCGACGAACGCGGGCGATGGGCGCCGCGCGGCGCTCGTGCCGGTCTGGCGCGAGGTCGCCGCCGACCTGGAGACGCCGGTCTCGGCGTACCTCAAGCTGGCGCGCGGGCGCTACGGCTTCTTGCTGGAGAGCGTGGAGGGCGGCGAACGGATCGCGCGCTACTCGTTTGCTGGCACTGAGCCGTACCTCGTGCTGCGTGCCGGCGATGGCACAGCGGAGTACCGCTGGCGCGATGGCCGCGTCGAGCGCCGTGCCTGCGCCGATCCGCTCGCAGCGGTGCGTGCCGAGCTGGAGCGCCGGCCGGTCCTGCGCGTGCCTGGGATGCCGCGCTTCGCTGGCGGCGCGGTGGGCTACCTGGCCTACGAGGCGGCGGCGCGCTTCGAGCAGGCGGTGCCGATTCCGGCGGAGGACCCGCTGCGAGTGCCTGAGGCGGTCTTCTGCTTCCACGATACGCTGCTGATCTTCGACCACGCGCACCGCACCGCGCGGCTGCTGGCCTACGCCGACCTCAATGCCGCCGGTGGCGACGAGGCCCGTGCGCGTGAGGCGGCCGAAGCGCGGCTAGACACGCTAGAGCACCGGCTGGCGCGGCCCGTCCCGCGGCTGCGCCCGCGCCCGGCACCCGGCGTCGCGGCCGCCATGCCAGCATCGCCGCTTGCCGCGCGTGAGGCGTACGAGGCGGCCGTGCGGCGCATCCGGGAGTATGTGTACGCGGGCGACTGCTTCCAGGTGGTGCCGTCGCGGCGCATTGCCCGGCCGCACCGCGCGCACCCATTCGCCGTCTATCGCGCGCTGCGCTCCATCAACCCCTCGCCCTACCTCTTCTACCTCGCGCTGGACGACATCCAGATCGCCGGTGCCTCTCCGGAGCTGCTGGTGCGTGTGGAGGACGGCGAGGTGGCGATCCACCCGATCGCCGGCACGCGGCGGCGCGACCCCGATCCAGCATGCGACGCGGCGCTCGAAGCCGAGCTGCGCGCCGACCCCAAGGAGCGCGCCGAGCATGTGATGCTGGTGGACCTGGGCCGCAACGATGTGGGGCGCGTGGCACAGCCGGGCAGCGTGCGCGTGACGCAATTGCTCGACGTGGAGCGTTACTCGCACGTCATGCATCTTGTCTCGCACGTCACCGGGCGGCTGCGACCGGGGCTTTCGGCCTACGACGCGCTGCGCGCCGGCTTCCCGGCAGGCACGCTGACGGGCGCGCCCAAGGTGCGCGCGATGCAGATCATCGCCGAGCTGGAAGGCCAGCGCCGCGGCGTCTACGGTGGCGCCATCGGCTACCTTGGCTTCGACGGCACGCTCGACACCTGCATCGCCATCCGCACGCTGGTCTTCAAGGACGGCGTGGCGTACGCGCAGGCCGGCGGCGGCATCGTGGCGGACTCCGAGCCATATGCCGAGTTCCTCGAAACCGAGAACAAGCTCGGCGCCGTGCTGCGCGCGCTCGATCTGGCTGAGGCGCAGCATGGCGGCATCAGCGCGACTAATTCCGCGCCCACTGTCTCCCGCGCGCGTAGTGTAGCGACGAAGCCCACGGTCGCGGCGAAGTCCTCATCGCGCCATGCTGTATCGGCGAGGCCCGCCTCGCCCTCGTCAGGAGGCGCCCGATGATCCTGCTGATCGATAACTACGACAGCTTCACCTACAACCTCTACCAGTACCTCAGCGAGCTGGGCGCCGAGGTGCTGGTGCGCCGCAACGACGCCATCACGGTCGCCGAGGCCGAGGCGCTGGCGCCCTCGCATCTGGTCGTCTCGCCAGGACCCTGCACGCCCGCCGAGGCTGGCGTCGCCAACGCGCTGATTGCCGCGCTCGGCCCGCGCGTGCCCACCCTCGGCGTCTGCCTGGGCCACCAGTGCATCGGCGCGGTCTACGGCGGGCGTGTCGTCCGCGGGCCGGAGCCGGTACATGGCAAGACGGCGCTGGTCACGCACGACGGCAACGGCCTCTTCGCCGGGCTGCCCAATCCCTTCGAGGCGATGCGCTACCACAGTCTGATCGTCGAGCGCGCCACGCTGCCCGGCTGCCTCATCGTCACCGCTGAGACCGGCGACGAGCTGATCATGGCGCTGCGCCACCGCGAGCATCCGGTCTACGGCGTCCAGTTCCACCCCGAATCGATCCTCACCGCCGCCGGCAAGGACCTGCTGCGCAACTTCCTGGAGTCCTCACCCCCGGCCCCTCTCCTCTGCGGAGGCGAAGGGAGCCAGATCGCGCTGAGCGGAGCGCGCGGAGGTGGCCGATGACGACGTCATCACCATCGCTCACCTTCCGCTATGCGCCAGACGTGCTGGCGCGCTATCCGGCGACCACCGGGGGCGTGCTGATCGCGCGCGGCCCGCGCAACGGTCCGACGCCCGCGGTGCTGCGTGCGGCATACGAGGCCGAGCAGCGCGCCGCCCTCGCGCGTATCGGCACTACGCCCCTCAGCGCGATCGCGTCGCTGGCCGCGTGGCGCGGCACGTTCCGCGGTTTCGGCGTGGACCCGACGCAGATTCGCAGCGCACCGGAGGCGCTGCTGCGGCGGCTGACCAAGAAGGGCGACATTCCGAGCATCAATCTGCTGGTGGACCTGGGCAATCTGGTGAGCATCCGCTATGCGCTGCCGGTGGCGATCTTCGACGCGTGCGTCATCACCGGCGGCCTCACGGTGCGCTTCGCCGACGGCGCCGAGCGGTTCACCGAGCTGAGCGCGACTGAGGTGGAGCATCCGCAGCCGGGCGAGGTGATCTTCGCCGACGACACGGGCCTGGTGGCAGCGCGGCGCTGGCGCTGGTGCTGGCGACAGAGCGCGCAGAGCGCGGCGCACCCCGACACAACCGCGGCGATCGTCACCATCGAGGCGCAGCATGCGGGCGGCCATGCGGCGGTCGAAGCGGCCCAGCGCGACCTGCTGGCGCTGCTCCACGAGTACGCGGGTGGTGCACACGAGGCCGCGCTGCTCGATGCGAGCAATCCAACGCTGTCGGGATAGGAGGGCGCTTACTTTCTCTTCCCCCTCTCCGCGTCCTCCGCGTTCCCCGCACACCTTAGACCGAGGAGACACCCTGATGATACGTGAAGCGATTGCCCACCTGGTGGCCGGCGGCTCGCTCAGCGAGACCGAGGCCGCCGCGGCGATGGACGAGATGATGAGTGGCACGGCCACGCCCTCGCAGCTCGGCGCCTTTCTCATGGCGCTGCGACTCAAGGGCGAGACCGTGGACGAGGTGACGGGACTTGCCCGTGTGATGCGCGAGAAGGCGCTGCACGTGCCACTCTCCAGCACGGTTCACGCGGTGGATACCTGCGGCACCGGCGGCGACTCGGCCGGCACCTTCAACGTCTCGACCGCCGCGGGACTGCTCGTCGCGGCGATGGGCCAGCCGGTCGCCAAGCACGGCAACCGCGCCGCCACCAGTCGCTGCGGCAGCGCCGACGTGCTGGAGGCGCTGGGCGTCAAGCTGGAGCTGGGGCCGGAGGACGTGGCGGCGTGTGTCGAGCAGGTGGGCTTCGGCTTCATGTTCGCGCCGACCTACCATCCCGCAATGCGCCACGTCGGCCCCACGCGCCGTGAGATCGGTATCCGCACTGTCTTCAACATCCTGGGGCCGCTGACCAACCCGGCTGGCGCGCGCTACCAGGTGCTCGGCGTGGCCGATCCGTCGCTGCTCTCGCTGATGGGCGAGTCACTGCTGCGGCTGGGCTGCGAGCGGGCGCTGATAGTGCATGGCGACGACGGCGTGGACGAGCTTTCGCTGAGCGCGCCGACCCGCGTCGTCGAGGTGCGCGGGCGCGAGGGGGACGTGATCGAGTACACCATCACGCCGGAGGAGTTGGGCCTGGAGCGCCGCGACCACGACGCGGTGCGCGGCGGCGACGCGCAGCAGAACGCGGCGGTGATGCGCGGCACGCTGCGCGGCGAGCAGCACAGCGCGATCCCCGACATGGTCGCGCTCAACGCCGGCGCCGCGCTCTACGCCACAGGACGCGCCGAGACCCCGCGCGACGGCGTGCGCCAGGCGGCGGATGCGCTCGCCACCGGCCGCGCCGCAACCACCCTGGATGCGCTGGTCGCCATGACCCGCGCTCTTGCTCCCATCAGCGCCTAGCAGCAGGCATGCGTCTAGATGGAGGTGTCCAATGTCCGTACCGCGATCCAATCTGCCGCGCTCGCGCCACTTCACGCTGGAGCCGCTGGCGCCCGGCGTCTACGCCGCGATTGCCGGTGCCGGCGGTGGCGCGATGTCCAACGCCGCGATCGTAGACCTTGGCGATCGCACGCTGGTCTTCGACACGTTCATGACGCCGCAAGCCGCCGCCGATCTGCGCGTCGCTGCCGAGGCGCTGACCGGCCATCCCGTCGCCTATGTCGTCAATTCCCATTGGCACGACGACCACGTGCGCGGCAATCAGATCTTCGCCGACGCCGAGATCGTTGCTACCGACCGCACGAGCCTGTTGATGGCCGCGCGAGGACCGGAGAACATCGCCCGGCAGCGCGACCGCGTGCCTGCGCAGGTCGCCGCGCTGCGCGAACGCTGCGCCCAGGCGGCCGGCGAGCGCGAACGGGCGCGGCTGGCGCTCGAAATCAGCGAGGCGGAGGAGATTGCGGCGTCACTGCCGGAGCTGGAGCCGCAGCTGCCGGATCACACCTTCACCGAGCGGCTCATCTTCCGCGGTCCCGCGCGCGTGGCGGAGCTGTTGACTTATGGCGGCGGTCATACCGAGAGTGATGCCTTCCTCTGGCTGCCGGCCGAGCGCATCCTGCTGGCCGGCGACCTCGTCGTCAGCCGGACGCATCCGCTGCTGATCTGGGGCGACCCCGATACGTGGCCCGGCATCCTCGACCGGCTGGCGGCGCTCGACCCAGCCACCGTCGTCCCCGGCCACGGACCCGTTGCGGGCGCCGAGAGTATCGCCGCCGTCCAGGACTATCTCGCGGACCTGAGGCACCTTGCCGATGGACTGCTGGGCGCGGGCAACACGCCCGACGAGCTGGCCGAGGCGCCCATGCCCGAGGAGTACGCCGGCTGGGATGCGCCCGAGGTCTTCGCGCACAACATGCGCTTCCTGGGCGATCTGGCCCGCGACACCGTGCCAGAGTTCCTACGCTCGCTCGTGGTGGTAGATCCGCCGCGCTGATCGCGGTAGCGGCGAGGCATGTCTCGCCCATCCGGCGTAGCGGCGAGGTCCGCCTCGCCCAGCAATTGTAGTGGCGAGACCTGTCTCGCCCGCCGCCCGCAAAGAGACCCTTCCTATGCCCACTGATTCGATCCTCGACCGCATCGCCGCCGCCACCCGGCGCGACCTCGCCGCGCGCCAGGCCGCCGCGCCACTGGACGAGCTGCGCGCGCGCATCGCCACGCTGCCCGCGCCGCGCCCCTTCGGCCGCGCCGTATCGCCCCGGCTGGAGGGTCCTGCCCGCCTGGTCGCCGAGGTCAAGCGCGCCTCGCCGTCGAAAGGGCTGCTCGCCGAGCGGTTTGATCCGGCGGCTCAGGCGCGGGCCTACGAGCGCGGCGGGGCGGCGGCGATTAGCGTGCTGACCGAGCCGCATTTCTTCCAGGGGTCGCTCGATCACCTGCGGGCCGTGCGTGAGGTCGTCGGCGTGCCGGTGCTGCGCAAGGACTTCATCCTCGATCCGTACCAGGTCTACGAGGCGCGAGAGGTGGGCGCCGATGCGCTGCTGCTGATCTGCGCGCTGCTGGACGACGCGACGCTGGCTGAGCTGCTGGCGCTCACCCGCTCGCTGGGCATGGAGGCGTTGGTGGAGGTCCACGACGCGGCCGAGGTGCGCCGTGCGCTGGCGGTGGGCGCGACGGTGATCGGCGTCAATAGCCGCGATCTGCGCACCTTCGAGATCAATCCCGATGTCGTGCGCGACCTGCGCCCGCTGGTGCCCAACGAGGTCACGTTCGTCGCCGAGAGCGGCATAAGTAGCGCAACAGACATGGCGCGGGTGCGGGCCTTCGGCGGCGATGCGATCCTGGTGGGCGAGGCGCTCATGCGCGCGGCGGATCCCGTGGCCAAAGCCCGTGAATTGGCCCATGCTCCCGGCGGCGCGACGGTAGATCTTTTCACACCCGGCGGCCGTCCCTTCGTGAAGCTCTGCGGCCTGACGAAGCCTGAGCAGGTGGAGTTAGCCATCGATCTGAATGCCAGTGCCTTTGGACTAGTCTTCGCGCCGAGCCATCGGCATGTCACGCTTGCTCAGGCCGACGCGCTGGCGGAGACCGTGCTCCACAGCGACGGCAGCATTCGCGCGATCGGCGTCTTTGTCAACGAGGAGCCGTGTGTCATCGAGCAGATCGCGGCCACGCTGGCCCTCGACGCGGTGCAGCTCAGCGGCGACGAAACGCCGGAGCTGTGCGCGGAGGTTGCTGCACTGGCACACTGCCACGTCATCAAGGCTGTTCGCCTGCGCACCGAGGCCGACCTCGACCGGCTCGACGCCTACGCGATGGCTGGCGCGACGCTGCTGCTGGATACACCCGCGCCGGCTGGAGTCTATGGCGGCACCGGGCAGACGGCGGATTGGGCGCTGGCGCGCGAGGCGGCGCGGCGCTGGCCGATCATCCTCTCCGGTGGCCTGACGCCCGAGAACGTCGCGACGGCGATCGCGGCGGTGCGCCCGGCGGGCGTGGACGTCAGCTCAGGCATCGAAACCAACCACGTCAAAGATCCCGACAAGATGCGCGCGTTCGTCCAGGCGGTGCGCGCTGCCGCGAACCAAGAGATCGAGGCTATCCAATGACCCAGGCACACACGACGACACCGATCACCCCCTCGCCCGACGGTATAGGGGCGCGGCATGCCGCGCCCGCTCCGGGCGCCGAGGACCACTCGTACCAGCACGGCGTCTTCCCCGACGCCCGCGGGCGCTACGGCGACTTCGGCGGCCGCTTCGTCCCTGAGAGCTTGATGGCCGCGCTGGATGAGCTGGAGACGGCCTACGCCGCCGCGCGCGAGGACCCGGCCTTCGGCGGCCAACTCGCCGGACTAGAGCGCGCCTACACCGGGCGACCAACGCCGCTCTATTTCGCCGAGCGGCTCTCGCAGCGCGTGAGAGCGCGGGTCTACCTCAAGCGCGAGGACCTGGCGCATACCGGCGCACACAAGATCAACAACGCGCTGGGGCAGGGCTTGCTGGCGCAGCGCATGGGTAAGCGGCGCATCATCGCCGAGACCGGCGCCGGCCAGCACGGCGTCGCCACGGCCACGGTCTGCGCCAAGCTGGGGCTGGAGTGCGTCGTCTACATGGGCGAGGAAGACATCCACCGCCAGTCGCTCAACGTCTTCCGCATGAAGCTGCTCGGCGCCAAGGTGCGCAGCGTCGCGTCCGGCAGCCGCACGCTCAAGGACGCCATCAACGAGGCGCTGCGCGACTGGGTCACCAACGTTGCGACGACCTACTACCTGATCGGCTCCGCCGTCGGCCCACACCCCTATCCGCGCATCGTGCGCGACTTCCAATCGGTGATCGGTCGTGAGACGCGCATCCAGGCACAGGAGGCCGAGGGACGCCTGCCCGATGTGGCGATCGCCTGCGTCGGCGGTGGCAGCAACGCCATCGGCATGTTCCATCCCTTCGCCGGCGACACAGGCGTGCGGCTGATCGGCGTCGAGGCCGGCGGCAGCGGCCTGGCGAGCGGCAAACACTCCGCAACACTGGTGGCGGGGCGGCCGGGCGTGCTGCACGGCGCGCTGAGCTACCTGTTGCAAGACGCCTACGGCCAGGTCAACGAGACGCACAGCATCTCCGCCGGGCTGGATTACCCCGGCGTCGGACCTGAGCACAGCTACCTGCGCGCCACCGGCCGCGCGCGCTACGTTGCCGCCGATGACGCCGCCGCGCTGCGCGCCTTTCAGGTGCTCTGCGAGGACGAAGGCATCATCCCGGCGCTGGAATCGGCGCACGCCGTGGCGCACCTGCTGGCGCTGGGCGAGCAAGGCGCGCTGCGTCCCGGCGATTTCGTCGTCGTCAACCTCTCCGGCCGCGGCGACAAAGACATGAACACCGTCGCCAATGCGCTTGGCGTCACGCTGGAGTAGCGGGGACGATTGGAGAGCGGGAGGGACGGGCGCAGGATGAATCGAGACGAGATCCAACAGCGCATTCGCCACCTGCACCTTGAGCGCCTCGCCGAAGAGATCGACCGGCGTATGCTGCCAGGGATTCGCCTTCAGGCTCAAGTGGTCAGCGGCGACGTGCTACCTCTTGGATCATCGAAGCTCGGAGGGCAGCCTGACCTTCCGCCAGGGATTGATTGGCCCGTCTGGAAGGGCACTCCTCTTGCCTTCCTCGGCCAGTTTCGCCTGCCTGAGCTGTCCGAGTTCGATGTAGACGGGTCCCTTCCCGGCGACGGACTACTCTACTTCTTCTATGAAGCGGAGTCCCAGCCTTGGGGCGGCGTGCCCGACGATCGCGGCGGGTGGCAGGTTTTCTACCATACCGGTTCTGCTGACGCACTCTACCGGCACAACCTGCCAACTACGCTACCACAATATAGCCAGCTTGCTCCGCATCATATCGGGTACGAAGTCGTGGTGACTGTCCCTGATCTTGATGTCATCGAACAGGAAGCAGGATTGAGCGAGGACGAAGTGACGGAGTACTTTCGTCTCGAAAGTGAGGCGAACAAGTACACGCATCAGCTCTTGGGGCACCCAGCCTCAATTCAGGGGCCGATGCATCTCTGGTGCGAGCTTTGCTCCGGCGGACACTCATTCGATGAGGTCCTTGGCCCTGATAGTCGGCTCACTCCGGCAGGCAAAGAACTGCAGAGCGTTGCTTTCCAGAACTGGCGACTCCTGCTCCGGCTAGACGCTCTACAGACAACATCATTCTCAATAAAGGGCAAGCCCTTGAGGCAAGATTGGGCGCTGGGCGGCCTCATCTACTTTTGGATTCGGGGAGACGCTCTGGCTCGATGCGATTTCTCGAACGTCTGGTTCCAACTACAGACGACCTAAGTGCTGACGCCTTACCCACCATGCTGCCTGCTAGGAAAGCGAGAGGCTCGCAGATGACTAATCACACACCTGTCCTTGCAGCGCGTATCGCCGCCGCCTTCGCCCGCGCGCGTGAGGAGCGGCGCACGGCGCTGATCCCTTACGTGATGGCTGGATACCCCGACGAGGCGACCAGCGAGGCGCTGGCGGTCGCGCTCTGTGAGGCCGGCGCCGACGTACTGGAGCTGGGGGTGCCGTTCTCCGATCCGCTGGCTGATGGCGCGACGATTCAGCATGCGAGCCACCAGGCACTACAGAACGGCATGACGCTGGCGGGGGCACTGGCACTCGCCGGGCGTGTCGCCGCGCGCATCGCGACGCCGCTGGTGCCGATGACCTACTACAACCCCATCTTCCAGTTTGGTGTAGAAGGGAGGGTGACGGCGAACGCGGAGGTCGCGGAGATGCGCGGAGGTCGCGGAGGAGAAGAGAGAGAGAACGCGAAGGACGCGAAACAACGCGAAGGACGCGAAGATGGGAAGAAGAGAGGAACCGCAGAGGACGCAGAGGACGCAGAGGACGGAGCGCCAGCGGCAGAGGAAGGTGCCCTCGCACGGTTCGCGGAGGCGGCCCACAGAGCGGGGATCGCGGGGGTGATCGTGCCGGACCTGCCGCCGGAGGAGGCCGAGCCGCTGCGCGACGCGCTGGCCGCGCACGGCCTCGCGCTGATCTTCCTCGTCACGCCGACGAGTCCTGACGAGCGTATCGAGCGGGTGGCGCGGATGGCCGAGACGAGCGGCGGCTTCATCTATTGCGTCGCGCTGAGCGGCGTGACGGGCGCGCGTGACCGGCTGCCGGAGCAGCTCGCGGCGTTCGTCGGGCGCGTGCGCAAGCGCGCGACGCTGCCATTGGCGGTTGGCTTCGGTGTGGCGCGGGCCGAGCATGTGGCCGAGATCGGACGCGTCGCGGATGGCGCGGTGGTCGCCAGCGCGCTGGTCAACGCCACCGACGCCGCCCCGCCCGACCGCCGCGTGGAGGCCGCGGTCGCCTTCTTGCACGAGGTGGCCCAGGGCACGCGACGATAGGGCGTCTCGTCCAAGACAGTGCACCTCAAGGCAAATCGGGCGCGCTCAGCCGGTGACGGTCACAGAGGGACGCCAGTAGGTCAGCCAGTCGCCGGCGCCGCGCGCGGAGATGTTGAGCACGTAGGCTCCCGGCGTGGCGGTCGTCGGGACAGTAAGCGACCAGGTGGCGTGGCCGGTCGTGTCCGAGACTGCGGGCGGGGGCCAGGTGGCAAAGAGCGGGGCGCTGCCTGGAGCGGCATCCATACTGCACGCGACACCGGCCAGCGGCGTGACGCCGTCCGAGGCAATGACGGTGGCGGTGACGGTAAAGGGCTGTCCTGGCGCGACACTGTTGGGCATGACCACAGCCTTCACGAGAAAGCCAGGGGGAGCGACGATGGTCGCTGGCGGCGTGGTTGCTGATGGCGAGGGCCGCGCGGGTGTATGGGTGGCAGAGGAGCTGCCGCCGCCCGGCAAATGCGCGCCCGATACGCTCAGCGCGCCGCCAGCGACCACGCGCGTGGTGACGCCCGCGGCGAGTCCGCTCAGGGCGCAGGCGACGAAGAGCAGCGCCAGCAGCGCCGCCTGCCACGATCTCGTCTGCTGCCCGTTTGGCCTCATCCAATACTCCTCAAGAGGTGAGCGTGCGTGAAGTCGTCAAGGCGCACCTCAGGATCGCTCAGCATCAGCGCCGCCGCATCCAGAATCCGCGTGTCGCCGGGCAGCAGCGCCGGTCCGCGACGATTCGCCGCCAGGTGCTCCAGGCCGGCGTCGCGCAGCAGCCACTCGGCCAGCAGCACGTAGCCCGCGTAGTGCGAGAAGTTCTGCGTGCGCTCCCACACCGCCTCGCCGTAGCGGTACGCCTGCTCGTAGAACTCATTGGCGCGGATGGCGAACGGCAGCAGCTTGCGTCCGATCGGCTCGCCCTCCACCTCGCCCGATTGCAGGATCGTCTGCACGATCTCCGAGGCGCGCTTGTTCTTCGGCTCGCAGCGCGTCAGCAGGATGCCCGCCAGCCGGATGTCGTGTCCTGATGCGCGCGCCAGCGCGTGCAGCCGCAATTGGCCCTCCAGACCTTCGAGTGCGGGCGTCTCGGGTGTCAGCGGCACCAGCATGGCGTGCGTCGCGGCGATGGCGGTGGCCAGCAGCGGGCCGCCCTCGGCGGGGAAGTCGATCAACGCCAGGTCGAAGTGATCCGCCAGCGCGGCGAGCAGCCCCTGCAACACGCGCTCAGAGTGCAGGTGCGCGGCGGCGTCGGCCTGCAGCTCGTCCCATGGGATCGCCGCGAGGTAGCCGCCCGACCAGCTCGGCAGAGCCGCCAGTGGCACCGGCAGCCCGGCCTCCGCGAGCGCGGCGTGGGCCTGAGCGAGTGCGGGCATGGTGCCGGGGGACAGCCGTGCGAAGGCCATCAGCGCGCTGGAAAGCACGCCATGCTCGACCTCCGGCCACAGATTGCGCAGGAGCGCCGTCGTCGTCCCCGGCTGGGCGAGGTCCACCACCAGCACACGCGCCCCATACTGCGCGCAGAGCCGGGCGGTGGTCGCCACCGTCGTAGACTTGCCCTGGCCGCCCTTGCGGATTGCCACCCCGTAGACCGTTCGCATGCGCCGCTTCCTGCCTCCTCCTGAGTCGTCGCGCGCCGGCTTCCGCCCGGTGCGGGCGTCTCAGAGTATCGCCAGCGTGGCGGCCGCTCGTCAAGGCCATAGGGCGGTTGCGCTAGGACTCTCTGGCATAGGTCCTGGTGTCACCGGACGCAGCGTCTTCTCATTCTCACGTTTGTCCCCAGTCCGCGACGGCGGACTTTGCGGCGGCACGCCCTCCAGGCGCGGTTTCAACCGCCGGCCGCTCCCATCGTCCGGTCGTCGATCCCAGCACTAGCGGCGTGTGATAGAATGTCGGTGACTGGCCCGCGCGAATGAGGTGGGCCGGTGAGGAGACGGCGATGCGAGACCTTCGGCGTGTGACCACTGGAATGGGCATGCGGGCGCGCGGACTCCCGCGCAGCCAGTCTTTGCCCATGCTCGCCGCCTGACACCGCACGCGCTCCATGCGCTTCGCGAAGGGCCGCCCGTGATGGGCGGCCCTCTCTGTTGGCCGCGAGCATGCCCTCGGCTCTCAAGAGCCGGAGCACGACACATTGAGACTGAAGTCGCCCCGCTTGCCACCACAGCGGACTTCAGCCCTTGCGACCCGTGCGCGGGCGCTTCAGCGCCGCGATTCGACCCGCCATCATCTTCCCACTTCGAGGAGGTGCCCTCAATGGCCCAGCACGACGATACTCTCCAGCGCCCGCGCTGGTACGTCACCACCGCCATCCCGTACGTCAACGCGCGGCCCCACATCGGCCACGCGCTCGAATTCACGCTCACCGACGCCCTCGCCCGCTACCACCGCCAGCGCGGCGAGCAGGTGTTCTTCCTCACCGGCACCGACGACAACAGTCTCAAGAACGCCCAGGCCGCCGAGAAGGAAGGCATCCCGACGGCGGAGCTGGTGGCCCGCAATGCCGAATATTTCGCCGGCTTGAGGTCCGCGCTGAACCTCTCGTACGACGACTTCATCCGCACCAGCGTAGACCCGCGCCACGCGGCGGGCGTCGAGAAGCTGTGGCGGGCCTGCGCGGAGAACGGCGACATCTACACCCGCGCCTATCAGGGGCTGTACTGCGTCGGCTGCGAGCAGTTCTACACCGAGGCCGAGCTAATCGACGGCCTCTGCCCGGTGCATCGTACGCGGCCCGAGCTGGTCGAGGAGGAGAACTATTTCTTCCGCCTCTCGCGCTACCAGCAGCAGCTTGACGACCTGATCTCGTCCGACACGCTGCGCATCGTGCCGACGTCGCGCAAGAACGAGGTGCTCAGCTTCATCCGCTCCGGCCTGCAAGATTTCAGCATCTCGCGCTCGCGCGCCCGCGCTCGCGATTGGGGCATCCCCGTGCCCGGCGACCCCAGCCAGGTGATCTACGTCTGGTTCGACGCCCTCGCCAATTACATCACCGCGCTGGATTACGCCAACGACGGCCCACTCTACCAGCGCTACTGGGCCGAGAACCCGCACCGTGTCCACGTGATCGGCAAGGACATCATCCGCTTCCACGCGATCTACTGGCCGGCGATGCTGCTCTCGGCGCACGTGCTGCCGCCCAGCGACATCCTGGTTCACGGCTTTGTCACCGTCTCTGGCGAGAAGATGAGCAAATCGTTGGGCAACGTGCTCGACCCGCTCACGCTGATCAGCGCGTACGGCACCGAGGCGGTGCGCTACTTCTTCCTGCGCGCGGTGCCCTCAACCGACGACGCCGACTTCACCATCGAGCGCTTCGTGCGCACGATTAACGCCGATCTGGCCGACCGGCTGGGCAACCTGCTCAACCGCACCGTCAGCATGGTTGGGCGCTACTTTGGTGGCGCGGTGCCCGCGCCGGCGGAGGGGACCGGCGAGCATGACGTCGATCGCGCGCTGCGCGAGGCGGCGGCGCAGGTGGAGCAGCGGGTCGCGGCGGCGATGGCGCGCTATGCGGTCCACGACGCGCTGGCGGCGATCTGGGAGCTGGCCGACGCGGCCAACAAATACGTCGAGGAAACCGCTCCGTGGACGCTGGCGAAGCAGCGCAAGGCCGGCGGCGCGGAGGGTGAGGCGTCCGGCGCGCGGCTCGGCACGGTGCTCTACTCGCTGGTCGAGGCGCTGCGGCTGCTCGCGCTGCACCTGACGCCGTTCCTGCCGGAGGCGTCCGCCACCATCGCGCGGCAGATCGGGCTGCCCGAAGAGCTGACCGCGGAGTGGCGCCAGGTGACGGCCTGGGGCGATTATCGCCCCGCTACGGCGGTTGCGCCCGGCCCGGTGCTCTTCGCCAAGCACGAGCTGCCGGCGGACGAGGAGTAGCTCTTCCTGGGTGGGCACGCGGCGGGCAGGGGGATTACCCGCGGCGCTTCAGGCCCCCTGCTCATTCCACGGCGCTCGCCGCGCTCGCCGGCAATCACCCTCGACATACCCGCTATACTGGGAAGGCGGCGCCTAGTCGCGGAGGGCCGCCGCCAGCGGAGGAGGAATGCTGTGCTCGGGGGAAATCGCTCTGCTTGCGCAGCGCGGGGTGGTCTGCCGGCGATCCTCGCGCTGCTCGCCGCGCTCACGGTGCTGCTCGCGGGCTGCGAAAGTGGCGGCGGCAGCGTGGCTTCGCGCACGCCGACCGCCACGACGGCGAGCGCCGCCGGTAGCCCGACCTCCAACCCGACGCCGGAGACGATCAGCACGCCTGGCGCTCCGGTTGGCATTGCCGGCCTCTGCGCGCTCGCGCCCAGCGTCTCCGCCCAGCTCCCCAGCGACATCCCGCCCTACCCCAGCGCGCAGCTCCGCATCGGCTCGAATCAGAACGGCGGAGGCCTCTACGGTCTCTGCACCACCGCATCCGTGGCCGACGTGAAGAGCTTCTACGTCGCCAAGGTCCCTGAGAACGGCTGGAAGAATCTGTCCAGCACGAGCATCGGCGGGACCGATCAGATCGCGGCCACCAAGAGCACGACGACGCTGACCATCACGATTCTGACCGACGGCCAGGTGAGCAGCGACACCGACATCATCATCGTCACCGGCACCAGCGGTTAGAAGTGCTCGCGCAGATCGGCGAACGTGGCCAGCGTCATCAGCGTGCCGTGGCCGTTGGGATGAATCTCCGCCTGCTCCAGCACCCAGGTGTGGGGGTGTGGCACGTAGACCGCGTTGAGGCCCGCCGCCAGCGCGGGATTGATGTCCGAGCGCGGCGAATTGCCGATCATCCACGTGTACTCAGGCTCCAGCGCCATCTCGTCCGCGATCCGCCGGTACGCCGCCTCGTCCTTCTCCGGCACGATCACCGTGCGCTCGAAGTATGGCGCCAGCCCCGAGGCGTCGATCTTCATCTGCTGCTCGTCGTAGTCACCTTTGGTCAACAGTGCCAGCGCGTGCCGCGGGGCCAGATAGGCCAGCGTCGGCTCGACTGCCGGCAGCAGCTCCATCGGGTGCGCGCGGATGCGCTCGGCGAAGCCGTGGACCCGCGCGAGATCGCCGTCTGTCACCTCGCGCTCCGCCAGGCGGCGGAAGGCGGCTTCGAGGTTGCGCGCGAAGTTTGCCGCGCCATACGCCTTGCTGGCCCGCTCGATCTCATCCAGCACGGCCCGCACCTCAGCCGCCGCCAGCGTCGAATGCCCCACAAAGGCGATAAAGTCCTCGATGGCGCGCTCGAAGTAGATATTGTTCTCCCACAGCGTGTCATCGCCGTCGATCAGCAGAATCTGTCGCTCCATGCTCGCTCCTTCGCGGCCCCGCCGGGTCGCGGGCCGCCGTTCTGTGGCATCTGCATGGTATCGCCTGGCGCGCCGTCGCACAAGGGGCACGGCAAGACGGGGAGCGGACACGCCAGCGGAGAGGCTGGTAGATACTCCACGGCGTGTATCCCTCGGAGGTACTCAGTCGTACAGTCTATGCGGGGCGGGCGGTGTGGGAACCGAGCGGCGCATGTCTTGTATGCGCGCAACCTGCCCGTGTGGTAAACTGACGGCACCGCTTCGTTGCGGCGGCGCTTCACATCGCCGGCGGGGGCCGGAAGATTCGAGGATACGATCGATGGGGTGGTTTCGGCGCTCTGGTGAGCATCCAGCGGTAGGTGGCTCCGGCAGCGGCATCGCCGCCGTGGACGACTCCGCCGCGCTCGACGCCTATTCGCGCAGCGTGGTGGATGTGGTCAAGAAGGTTGGCCCGGCGGTGGTGCAGATCGGCGTCACCAAGGCCGTCGAGGAACGCGGCTACGGCGGCGTGCTGCGGCGCGAGGCGCAAGGAGCCGGCAGCGGCGTGATCTTCACCCCCGACGGCTACATCTTGACCAATAGCCACGTCGTGGATGGCGCGCGGCGTATCGTCGTGACGCTGGCCGACGGCACCGACATGCCGGGCCAGGTGGTCGGCGCCGATAGCGATACCGACGTCGCCGTGGTGCGCATCGGCACCAACGGCAAGGGACTGCCCACTGCCGCGCTGGGTGACTCGGATCACGTGGACGTCGGCCAGCTCGTGGTCGCCATCGGCAGCCCGGCGGGACTCCAGAGCACCGTCACCGCCGGCATCGTCAGCGCTGTGCATCGCACGCTCCCTGGCTACGGCGGGCGGCTGATCGAGGACATCATCCAGACCGACGCGCCGATCAACCCCGGCAACTCCGGCGGGCCGCTGGTGGACTCGCGCGGCCAGGTAATCGGCATCAACGTGGCTGTGCTGCAGATGACACAGGGCCTCTCGTTCGCCATCCCCATCAACACCGTCAAGTGGGTCGCCTCGTCGCTGATGCACGACGGCGTGGTGCATCGCGCGCGCATAGGCATCGCCGGGCAGGAGGGCATCCTGCCGCAGTCGCTGCGCCACCAGCTCCACATCGAGAAGCCCTCGGCGGTCGAGGTGGTGCAGGTCGCGCCGGGCGGCCCCGCCGACCGCGCAGGCATTCGGCCCGGTGACGTGATCTACAAGATGGACGACCACCCCATCGCCACCGTCGAGGACATCCGCCACTACCTGGAGCGTATGCACGAGGGGACACAGGTGCGGGTCGCGCTGCTGCGCGGCTCACCCAGCGGCGTACAGTCCGCGTCGGCCACTCTCGCGGTGCAGGTGCCGCGCTAGGGTCCGATGTGGCATCGGGTGGATGCATCTATGCGCCGTTGCCTATAATCTCTCAACGGACATCCTTCCGCGAGCCATCGGTGCCTGCTGATTCATCCAGGAAGCGTGTCCGGTGGACGACGTTGCCCGCCAGCCTCCAATATCACCGGGGGAGCGGGCATTTTTGTGCGTCCGCCACGAGAAAGGAGCACAACCCAACCATGAACATACAAGACCTGTTGGAAAGCTACGCCGCGGGCGAGCGCGAGTTCGCCGACGCCGACCTGCGCGGCGCCCAACTTGCCGGTGCGAGGCTGGCCGGGGTACGCCTGTCAGGCGCGGACCTCACCGCGGCGACGCTGAACGGCGCCGAGATGTGGGGAGCGGATCTCGCCAGAGCGCACTTGTCGGGTGCATCGCTGCGCAACGCCGACCTGCGGCGGGCGCGATTGGTGGGCGCGAACCTCCAGGGGGCGGACCTCTCCGGCGCGCTGCTGGTGGACGCCGACCTCAGCGGTGCGACCCTGCGCGGTGCGAACCTGAGCGGCGCGAATCTGTATTGTGCGCACCTGAGCGCCGCCCAGCGCATCGCCGCCATCGCGGCTGGCGCGCGCCTCTACGATCCCGCGCTGGCCTACGAGCGCCGCGCGGCAACGCCAGTGTAGCGGCAAGAGAACGACGAGTCCTGGCAGGCAAGGCGTTGGGGGGGAGCGCCCACTCGCGCTGCTCTCCCCTCCCCGTTTTCTTGCTGCCAAGACACCAAGGGATTGCCACATCCGCTCATTTCTGGGGTGGGGGCGCATGGCGTGCGCCGGCCACACGGCGAGGCCTGTCCATCAGGGACGGAGGTGGCGCACGACAGGCAAGCATGGAGCCAGATATGCGACCGCCGGCTCACCGCGCGCGGCGCTGCCGTCCGCGCGCCGCAACGCTGCCCGCGCCGAGCAGCACGACGCCGCCGGCCAGCAAGCCCGCACCCGTCACTGGCAGCACGGGGAACGGCGCGGTTTGGGCAGCCGTTGCGTGAGGCGGAGTATTGGTCGAGGCAGGGCCGTTGGTCGCCGTGCCGGCCGGCGAGGCAGTGTGCGTTGGCTGGCCGAAGCCCGCAGCCGTGCCGGGCGTGCGGGAGACTGCGGTCGCGGTTGCCGTTTGTTGAGGGGCGGAGCTCGTGTGCATTGGGGCACTGGCGCCGCCACTGGCGGGAGCAGCCGTACTCAAGGTGTGTCCGAGATTTCCGCCCAGCACTGTAGTCGCCAGGATCAGGATCAGGCCGAAGCAGGCGGCGAGACCGCCGACCCACTGCGCCGCGCGGGCGAGCGCGGGCACCGTGCCCCGCGCCTGGCGGGAGCGCGTG
>DASVAA010000153.1:0-12729 GCA_036376595.1 Ktedonobacterales bacterium
GCGCCCCTACGCCATCGCCATCGTCACCGTCATCGTCATCGGATGGGGCGAGGTGCGCGGAGCCGTCGTGGCCGTTGGGGGCGGCTGCCGTAGTGTGCGCTGCCTGTGCTCGCGACCGCTTGCCCCGGCCGTTGGTGGAGACCTCACCCCCTGACGCAGCGGGCGAGGCGGGCCTCGCCCCTCCAGTGAGAGGCGAGGGGGAGCTAGTGGTGCTGGCGGTGGCGGATTCGTCGAGGCCGGCGCCGCCCTCGGCGGCTTCCCACGCCGGCTGGAGGTATTCGTACAGGCCCTCCTTGCCGCCCTCGCGGCCGTAGCCGCTCTCGCGGTAGCCACCGAAGCCGGAGGCAGCATCGAAGACGTTGGTGCTGTTGATCCAGACGGTGCCGGCCTTGATGCCGCGCGCGACGTCGAGCGCGAGATTGATGCTCTCGCTCCACACGCTCGCCGCCAGACCGTAGGCCGTGTTGTTGGCGAGCGCGACCGCCTCGGCCGGGGTACGGAAGGTCATCGCCACCAGGACGGGCCCAAAGATCTCGACCTGCGCGATGGTCGCCGCCGGCGAGACCTCGGTGAACAGCGTCGGCGGGAAGAAATAGCCCTCCGTGGGGCAGGCCCAACTCGGCTGCCACATCCGCGCGCCTTCGTCCACGCCCTGACGCACCAGGCGCTCGATCTTTTCGAGCTGCACGGGCGCGATGATCGCGCCGATGTCCACCGCTTTGTCCAGCGGATCGCCCACGCGTAGGTTCTCCATGCGCGTGCGCAGCTTGGCGAGCAGCCGCTCGGCCACGTCCTCCTGCACCAGCAGCCGCGAGCCGGCGCAGCAGACCTGTCCCTGGTTGAACCAGATAGCGTCCACCACACCCTCGACCACCGAATCCAGGTCGGCGTCGTCGAAGACGACGAAGGGCGACTTGCCGCCCAGCTCCAGCGAGAGGCGCTTGCCCGACCCGGCGGTCTGGCGGCGGATGATGCGCCCGACGTCGGTCGAGCCAGTGAAGGCGATCTTCTCCACCGGCGAGTTGACGATCAACTCGCCGGTACGGCCATCGCCGGTGACGATGTTGACGACGCCCGGCGGCAGGCCGATGCTTTGCAGGATCTCGGCGAAGGCGAGGGCGCTGACGGAGGTGAACTCGGCCGGCTTGAGCACCACCGTATTGCCCATCGCCAGCGCGGGGGCGAGCTTCCAGGCCATCATCAGCAGCGGGAAGTTCCAGGGGATGATCTGGCCGCAGACACCCAGCGGACGCATATCGGGGAACTCGGACGCCATGAGCTGCGCCCAGCCGGCGTGATGGTAGAAGTGGCGCGCGACCAGCGGGATGTCGAGGTCGCGCGTCTCGCGGATCGGCTTGCCGTTGTCCATCGTCTCGAGCACCGCGAGCAGGCGCGAGTGCTTCTGCACCTGGCGCGCGATGGCGTAGAGGTAGCGCGCGCGGGCGTGGCCGGGCAGCGCGCTCCACGCGGGGAAGGCCTCGCGCGCGGCGGCGACCGCGGCGTCCACGTCCGCTGGGCCGGCCTGGGCGACCTCGATCAGCGGCTGCGCGGTGGCGGGGTTGACGCTGGGGAAGTACTCGCCGCTCTGTGGCGCGCGGAACTGCCCGCCGATGAAGAGGCCCAGCCGCGGGCGGTGCGCGTCGAGCCAGGCGTTGGCCGGCGCGGGTGACTCCGGCGCCGGGCCGTAGACCATCGTCTCGAAGATCTCAGCGACGGTGGGCTGGCTGTGGATGGTTGTCATGGGTATGACCTCGCTCTCGCGTTGCCGCACAATTTGGCATGCTTGGTGATTCAGACGAAGGACCCTATTACGACAGTAAACCACACAGACCATATCTCACGACCATCACCACACCGTGAAACGGCCCGGGACCGAGCGGCCTGACCAACGTGGCGTCCACGGCGGTGTCGCCCAACTGCCAATTGATGTCCGCTGTCCGCGCGTTCTCCGGACCCCGCCTGGTAGGTCCTGGTGCTTCTCCTGGCGATCCAGCTTCCCTGCAAGGGGGATCGCGTGGGGCCCTGTGCAGGTGCCGCGGCGCTCACCCATGCGCTGATGCTGGCGCTGGGGCCGACGCCGCGCGGATCGCTTTGGCGATCGAGTCGCCGATGCCGTGCAGGACGAGATCGGCGCTGAAGTGTGCCAGCATCGCCGCTTCGAGGCCATAGCGCCAGTAGAGGTAGCCGGTGGCGACCCCGACGATGCCATTGAGCACGATGGCGCGCCCGATCAACAACGGTGTCAGCTTGACCAGGGCGGCGGTGGCCGGCAGATGCCCCAGACCAAAGATCACCGCGGCGATGATGGTGGCCAGCCACAGCGCTCCCAGCGTCGGCTTGCCATTGGGCAGATGCCAAGCAAAGCCGAGCAGCCACGCCAGCAGCGAGAGCAGGAACAGGCGTAGCAGAATCTCTTCGTCAATGCCGCCGTAGAACGACGCCAGCAGCCGCTTCCACAGGGATGGAATGGGGAAGTGCTCGCGCATGGCCTGGGGCAAGCGCGGCCAGAACACCGTGATTTCCAGCAGCAGCAGGATCGCCGACGAGCCAATCCCGAGGATCAGCGCGGGCGCAAGCATCGCCAGCGCCTGAGCGGTCACGTTCTTGCCTGCCAGTAGCCCCTCTAGCAGCGGGACGCCCAGGCCAATATGAGACGCGATGAGCAAGCCGAGAGCGGTCGCTACGCCGATCAGCACGACGCTCTGTGCGCTCTGGAGCAGCACGAGCACCCATTTTGGCCGCGGTCGGCGCATCCGCGCCCGCGCCTTCTCGAAGGCATCGGCGGTGAGCTCCAGCGTGTAGGGCGTGACGCAGGCGATACCAATGAGTCCCGCGCCGAACAAGATGGCAAATTCAAGCCAGAAGAACGCCGGCATGGTGGCGCCTCATTTCTGTGAGGACACGACAACGACCTCCTCATCCTGAGCGGCGCTAATTCTGCCGCCCGACGAGCAGGTAGGCCGCCCAGCCGAAGACGCTGCCGAAGAGGATGATGACCAGCCAGATGGTCTTGTCGCCGCCGGCCACGCGCCGCTCCTGCTGCATCAGGTCCTGGACGAAGTACAGCGCGATCACCACGTCGAGAGCGAAAGCGACGATCGCGAACAGGACGCTCAGCGGGAGCGGCGGTGGAAGCGCGATGGTGAGTTCAGCGAGGATCAGCATGGTGTTTCCTCTGGCAGTCTTTGCGGCTCTGTACCGAAGCGGAACCCGCGGGCGGCTACACCCCGCCGCGGATGCCCCGTTTTCGCTGGGGCATGCTCTCTCAGGAGCGGCGGGTAGCCTGGTTATGCATTGGTCACGAGCTCCTGCCGGCGAAAGCTGAGCCAGGCGACCAGGAGCACCACGATGAGGAGCGCGACGCTGCTGGCAATCGAGACCCACAGATGCTGCGGCGCCTGACCGAGAGCCAATTGGGAGGCGGGATCCAGCAGACCCGCGGGCGTGAATTGCTCGATGCGCGGGAAGATGCCCAGAATCGAGACCGCGATCCAGCCCGCTATGCCGATCCCTGCCGCCGGGAGCTGCGCGCTCATCAGGGTGCTGCCCAGGAAGGTGAACGAGGCATAGGCCAGCAAGGAGAGCAGCACCAGCAGCGACGCGGCCACGAAGCCACCGAGTGCGATGGGCGTGAAGAGGAGCGCGGTGTACCAGTACGTCGCCAGCGCGGCGACTGCGACGCCTGCGGTCAGGGTAAGCCCCAGCGCGACCAGCTTCGCCGTGAGGAACGCCGAGCGCGACAACGGCTTGGTGAGCACGAAAGCGGCGGTGCCGCGCTCCTTTTCGCGGGCGACGAGGCCCATAGGCAGCAGAACGGCCACGAAAATGCCCGTGCCGGCCACGTTCTTGAGGAACTGCGTGATGGCATCCTTCACCGTTGGCGTTGGCGCGATGAGAGTGATGCCGCCGCTGCCAGCCGTGCCAAGCGCTTGTATCAGCTCCGGCGTGTACTTCGCGGTGAGCGGCGAGATGATCCCCAGGATGGCGAAGACCACGACCGCGACAAGCAGGCGGTTTGTTCGCAGGCTCTCGCGCAGCTCTTTGCGCACGAAGATGGCGAATCCGTCCATTCAGGATGCCTGCACTTTCTCGGCTGCCGAGGCAGCGGGAGATGCGGGAGATGCCGGGGAGGAGGTGAGGCGCAGAAAGATGTCCTCTAGGTCGGGCCGGACGCGCTCGAAGCGCTGCAACTGGATGCCGCGCGCCGCCACGAGTGGGAGGATCGTGTGAGCGGCAGCGGCGGTATCTGACGCCAGGACACGCACGACGTCGCCCTGGTGCGCCACGTCGGCGACCCACGGCTCCGCGCGCAGGGCGGCGACGAGCTGCTCCGCGGCATCGTCCTGTCCCGCGTCAAGCTCAAGCTCGAAGGCTGGCTGGGCATAGCGCTCTTGCAGCTCGGCCACCGGCGCCGAGACCAGCAGACGCCCCCGATTCAGGATGGCGACCCTATCGCAGACGCGCTCGACATCAGCCAGGATGTGCGTGGAGAGACAGACTGTCGCCGTACCGCGCAGGTCGGCAATGGCGGATAGGATCTCGTGCCGGCCCGCCGGATCGAGCGCGCTGACTGGTTCATCCAGAAGCAGCACTTCCGGCCGGTTGACGAGCGCCTGGGCGAGGCCGAGTCGTTGGCGCATGCCGCCGGAGTAGCCACCAATGCGACGATTGGCCGCGTCGGTGAGGCCGGTGAGCGCCAGCACGTCGTCCACGCGCGTTCGCAGCGCCACGCCGCGCAGCCCAAACAGCTCGCCGACGAAAGTGACCAGCTCGCGTCCACGCATCCAGGAGTAGTATTGCAGCGACTGATCGAGGAAACCGATGCGCTGGTGAACCGCTGATGTCTGCGTGGCGACGCTCAGCCCCGCGACGGTTGCCTCGCCGGCGGTAGGATGCGCGAGGCCGGTGAGCAAGCGCAGCAGCGTGGTCTTGCCGGCGCCGTTTGGACCGAGGATGCCAAACACGGCGCCCGCGGGCACATCCAGGGTGAGCGCGTCCAGGGCGAGCACGTCGCCATAGCGCTTCGTCAGGCCACGGCAGGAAACGGCGGACTCCATGGCGTTAGTCCTCCCGCCCGATGAGGAGATAGGCGACCCAGCCGAGGGTGCTCACGAACAGGATGATGAGCAGCCAGACGATCTTATTGCCGCCACGCACACGCCGATCGGGCTTGAAGAGGTCTACGATGCAGTAGATTACGATGCCCAGGTCAATGAGCACCAGCGGCAAGAGAGCGAACAGAAGCGTGGTGTTAGCACTGCTGCCAAGCGCGTGCATAGCGTATCCTCCGACCATCTCCGCAACTCCGTGCCGTAGCAGGATAGCGGGTACGTTCATTGCTCCGCGGAGCTGGTGGACGTCCCCGCATCGTCATGCGTGCCGGCGGACTCCGCAGATTCGGCGTCAGGGATCACGATTGACGAGAAGAGCCGGCGGCGACGGTGCGGTGCTGGCTCGTTCTTCAGGAACGGCAGCAGCGCCTGGTTGATCGCTGCCGCTGCCTGGGCAAACTCGTCGTCGCTGAGATAGAACGGCACTTGCCGGTAGCCCACGCCGTCCGCGTAGAGGTCAATCTGAGCGTCAGGCGCAGCCTGTTCGAGATAGCGGGCGAAGTCGCCCAGCAGCATCGCGACGAAGATGGTGAAGTAGCGCAGGTGGTCCTCGCGGGAGGCGCGCGCCAGATCATCTGGGCTAAGAAACGTTTGGTCCTCGTTGAGGGTGTAGCGCTTCTCGACGGCGCCGCGGACCTGGCGCTCCGAGACGATCCGCAGCAGCCCCGCGCGGGTGAGCATGCCGAGGTGGTGGTAGAGCGTGGCCTGCGGCACCTCGGGCAGCAGCGCGCTCAGTTGATGCGCGGTGAGCTGGCGCCGCGCGAGCGCCGCGATCAGGCGCAGGCGCACGGGATGCAAGATCAAGTTGGCACGCGAGGCAGCCATTGGTTTCCTCCAAGTATTTGGAGTATTCTATGAAATAAGAATAGATCGCCGCCGCTCAGATGTCAATGGCCCGCGCGATAGGTGGGACGCTTTGAGAGATACCTGTGACCTCAAGGCCTTCCCGGCACGGTCAGAGTGCGCAGGGGCACTCGACGCAGCGCTTCTCGCGGCAGACTGTTGCCCATAGGTGGTGCAATCCCTGCTGCGCGCGTGCCCCAGCCGGCAGCCGCGGCAGCCCAAGCTGGCGGCTCATCAGCCGCGTGATGGCGTTGGAGGGCAGCCCCGGCAGCGTCGCGTAGACCACCCGCGCCCGCTCGGTCAGCGCCGGCTCAGCCGCCGCGGCGAAGGGTAGCACGACGTTGGCGGTGAGGATCAGTGCCCGCCCGCGCGAGACGTCGCCGCCTGGCACGGCGAGCGCCTGCGCCAGCTCCTCCCCGGCCGTTCGTGGCGTGCCCGCGACCAGTCGCGCCCGCAGCACGTCCCATGGACCGTGCGCTCGCCAGCGCGCGAAGAGCGCATCCAGGCCGCGCAGCCGCGCTCGCTCGACCAGCGGCAGATCATCGCCGCGCATCCCAGACTGCGCCGTCCCACGGATCAGCCGCTCGCCCGTCGCACGCAGCAGCGCCCGATCGCGGCCGTAGCCCAGCGCCTCAGCCAGCGCGACGGCCAGCGCGCGATTCGGCGTATCCCAGCGTCCGGTCCGTGTCATCTCGGCCTGGATCGCCGCGCGCAGGCCGGCGACACGTTGCTCGAAGCGCGCGTCACCGGCGCTCGCCAGCATCTCCCGCATCGCGCGCGGCCCGATTCGCGCGGTGTAGCCCGCGCACGGCAGTGGGGACGACGCGGCGGCGGGCGGCGCTCCGATCAGCGCGATAGGCACGCGGCGCCCGCCCGGCAGCGGCGAGCCGGTGGTCTCCGGCTCACGCGGGGGATGGACGACAAGGTGCAGCAGCACGCCGGCGTAGCGCGGGTCGTGGTCGTGGCCGTGCTGCCGCCAGCCCGAGGCGCGCAGGTGCAGCTCGACGTCCCCGCAGACGTGCTCGCCGCGCCCGTCCAGCAGCACGGCGTCGCGGAAGTCGGGACCCGCTGGCCCTCCGCGGCGCCCCTCATAGACCACGGTGTAGACGTCGCCCGCGGCAGTGGCGAGCGTCGCGCCGCGCCAATCACCTGCCGCCCAGCGTGCCGCGTAGGCCGCCTCGCGCTCGCGAAGCCGTATGGAGGGGGCGACGGCGAACGCGGAGGGCGCGGAGCTTCGCGGAGGCCGCGGAGAGGGAGAGCAGAAGAGAGGAACCGCAGAGGACGCAGAGGGTGCGTTGGAAGTGGCACTGGCGAGAAGAACGCGCGCATGAGGATCGCGCGCATCATGTGGTAGCATTATCCTCTCCGTCTGCTCTGTATCCACAAAGGCAGATCGGCCGTAATCTCTATGCCATACGGCGCCGGCGAGCAGCGGCGGAAATCAAGGGGCAGTCGTGGCACCTGGATAACGGCGGCGGGCAGCACAGCACGGCACGCACGGCACGGACCCTGCGCGAAAGGGCGGAGGAGCAACGAGCATGGAGAACGGGCGAGAGGATCAGCCGGACGAGCGGGAAGGGAGATCCACGACGCAGAGCGAGGCGCGGGAGGCAGAGCGGCCAGGCATGGACGCGGGCGCGAGCGATGGCGCGGGGGCCGGGGCGGCGCTGGACATCAACCCTGGCGCGGGCGTGATGGCTGAGATCGATCCCTTCCAGGTGGCGCGGCTGCGCGGGCTGGGCATCATCCCACAGAACGACCGCCCGCCGTTTGACATCATCGGCGACGTGCATGGCTGCATCGAGGAGCTGCGCGAGCTGCTGGACAAGCTCGGCTACGCGCGCGTGTCCGGCGAGGGGAGTGAAGCGTACGCGCATCCCCAAGGCCGGCGGCTGGTCTTCGTGGGCGATCTCGAAGACCGGGGGCCGGCGAGCATGGCGGTGCTGCGGCTGGTGATCGCCACGCGCGATGCCGGGCACGCGCTGCTGGTAATCGGCAACCACGACAACAAGTTCCTGCGCTGGCTGCGCGGGCGCAACGTGCGTATCGGCCATGGGCTGGAGAAGACCATCGAGCAGCTCGACGCGGTGCCGCAGCCGCGGCGCGCGGCGCTGCGCGACCAGATCGAGGCGCTCTACGCGACGGCACCGGGCTACCTGCTGCTCGACGGCGGCCGGCTGGTGGTGACGCACGGCGCGATCCTCGACAGCATGATCGGCGAGTGGAACGAGCGCATCGCCAACTTCTGCCTCTACGCCGACGTCGTCGGCCGCGCCGCCGATGGCCGGCCAATCCGCCGCGACTGGGGCGCGGCTCGCGATCTGGCGGCCGCCGGTGGCGATCGGGCGCCCTACATCGTCTATGGGCACAACCCGGTGCCGGAGCTGTCGTGGGTCAACCGCACGCTGGACCTCGACACCGGCGCGGTCTACGGCGGGCACCTCAGCGCGCTGCGCTACCCGGAGCTGGAAACGGTGCAGGTCGCCGCGCGGCGGGCGTATTCGACGCACAAGCACGTGTGAGCGGCTCCCCCTCGTCCCGCAGGGAGAGGGGACCGGGGGTGAGGACCCCTGCTTCGCGAACTTCGCGTTCCCGTAACCTCTAGCGGGGTGAGGGCGCGGTTTGACACCGCTCGCGGGCGTGGGCTATGTTACGAACGATCCGGCGCGGGCGCACGCCGTGGGTCCCTATACGCCGCTCGGCGATAATGGGGAGCGGGGGCCGCTCGCGCTGGTAAGGAGAGATGAGACCATGGGATTCGATCCGAACGCACTCTGGCAGGCGAACACTAACCTCGCCGCGATGCCGCGCGATCTGCTCGTGCCGAATGTGATCGAGCAGACGCCGCGGGGCGAGCGCGGCATGGACATTTACTCGCGGCTGCTCAAGGAGCGCATCATCTTCATCGGCACGCCGGTGGACGACCACGTTGCCAATCTGGTGGTGGCGCAGCTCCTCTTCTTGCAGAGCGAGGACGCGACCAAAGACATCAGCATCTACATCAACAGCCCCGGTGGCAGCGTCTACGCGGGCCTGGCGATCTACGATACGATGCAGTACCTCAAGCCTGACATCGCCACGTTCTGCATGGGCATGGCGATGAGCATGGGCGCGGTGCTGCTGGCGGCCGGCGCCAAGAGCAAGCGCTACGCGCTGCCCAACTCGACGATCCTGATCCACCAGCCGCTGGGTGGCGCCGAGGGCCAGGCGACCGACATCGAGATCACCGCACGCGAGATCATCCGCATCCGCACCGCGCTCTACGACATTCTGGTCAAGCACACTGGCCAGACGATGGAGCGCATCAAGCTGGATTCGGACCGTAACTTCTACATGACCGCGCAGACGGCCAAGGAGTACGGCATCATTGACGACATCCTCGTCCCCAGCACCACGCACGGGTACGAGTGATCGCCGTCTAATGAGCCGTCCGCTGGCTGGACGATCACGCAGGCCCTGGAGCGCGTCTCCGGGGCCTGTGCGCTATCTCGTACATTCCGCCGCGGCCATAAATGGCCGGCGTCGTGTAGGGAGTGTAGGGATCAGTCGCGGCCATAAATGGCCGGCGCATGGCCAGGGGGCATGAATGCCGCACGATCACCCAATGGCGTTGACCGTCCGCATATCACCTGGCCGCGAATATTGTGATGAGGCCGCACGATGAGCGATCCCGACGCTCTGTTGGAGCCGAAGCCGCGCAAATCGGAGCCGCGCGAGCTGCTGCGCTGGCGCGTCGCGTCCTCGCTCTTCGAGCTGCTCTACCGCAACCGCGCACTCTACTGGCTCGCCAGCACGATCCCCTTCGCTGGCCAGTGGCGCCGCTGGCAGCGGCTCGTCATCCCGCGGCTAGGAGCGACGAGCCAGGACGTGCTCGAAGTTGGCTGCGGCATCGGCACGCTCCAAACTGACCTGAACGCCGCCGGCTACACCTGCGCCGCGGTGGATCGCTCGCCGCAGATGGTCGCCGCCACGCGCGCCCGGCTGCGCCGCCACGGCTTCACCGCTGCCGCCGAAGACGTGACGCAGGGCGATGTGCGCGATCTGCCCTTCCCCGACGCCAGCTTCGATGCCGTGGTCAGCACCTTCCCCACCGACTACATCGCCGATCCCCGCAGCCTGCGCGAGATCGCCCGCGTGCTACGTCCCGGCGGCCGGCTGATCGTCGTGCTGAGCGCCACGCTGCTGCCCACCAGCGCGCTGCTGCTGCCCTTCGTCGCCATCCAGACGATGGTCTACGGCCGCGCCCCACGTCGCGAGGACGAGCGTGTAGCGACGGCGGCCGCACGGCCCTTCCTCGCGCTGCTGAACCGCTGCGGCTTCGCGCCGCGCTTCGAGGCGGTGCGCGGCCCGTTCTGGGTGGCACATCTGTATGTGGCGGAGAAGCCGATTTCCTAGGGGTTCTTGAGGATATCGTGGCCGCCGACGCGCCGCCAGATGATGTGCGTATCGCCCGGCCGACGGGGCGTTCCATAGCTGAAGGTCGCGCGGCCGTTGGGCATCTCCCATGTCATCTCAAAGATTCCGGGGTAGCCCTGCACACCCTTGACACGCAGGCTTGGCCGGAATGACCGCCCTCGTCTGAGATCCTCCACCATCAATCTCAAGGCGTGGCGGAAGAGACGCTGCTTCTCAGGTGGCAAGGTGAAGAACTCGCGGAGAAATTGGGCTGCTTCATCATGCGTCGGCATGTGGCTGCGACGCCTCGCCCTCTTCTTCCGCAACCTCGCGATTCAATTGCGCAATCTCTTCGTCGGTGGCGCCCAAACGCTTGAGAAACGCATCGGTCTCATAGTAACGCGGCTGCGCATAGGGATTCCGCAGCTCCTCCAACAGCGCGGCGAGTACGTCATTCGGAGATTGCCCACGCGCTTCGGCAGCCTTTCGCAGGGTCTCATATTGCTCGTCGCTCAGCTCAACCACGTGGCTCATGAGCAGACCTCCAGGCCAAGCCGTTCGCTTCCACGGCCCCAGTGTATCACACGGCCCTCGTGCAACAAGATCACCAGCACGCCTCGATCAGAAACCTGCCTCGCACGCACGACGTCCATACGGCACAATACCATTGGCTGCGCGGAACGTGGCTTGCATGCGGTGGCGGCGGATGAACGGCCGAATCCACACCGGCAGCCAGCCGCGATGTGCGATACTATCCGTGATTGTGCCTGATGGATGATGGAGTGCGGATTGACCCCATGATGACTGAGACCGAGCAGCGCGTCCCCAGCGGCGAGACCCCAGGTATTGGGCAGAAGAGCCTGGTGACGCTGGAATACCCCAAGATCGTCGAGCGCGTGGCGCGCGAGGCGGCGTTTTCGGCCAGCAAAGAGCTGGCCCGCACGCTGCTGCCCGCCAGCGAGATCGGCGCGGTGCGGCGGCGGCTGGCGCTGACCACCGAGGCGCGCCGGCTGATGGAGCTGCGTCCCGACGTGGGTGTGCGCGGCGCGCGCGACGTGCGGCCGCATGCCGCGGCGGCCGAGCATGGGGTCGTGCTCTCGCCCACCGAGCTGCGCGAGGTGTTGGTGACGCTGCGCTCGTCGGGGCACCTGGGGCGCCTGATCGCCCGGCTGGATAGCTCGTTCTCGCTGCTCAAGGCGCTAGCTGAGGACCTGCCGGCGCGCCCGGCGCTGGAGGGCCACATCGAGGAGGCCATCGGCGAGGAGGGCGAGGTGCTCGACTCCGCCTCCGCCGAGCTACGCCGGCTGCGCGCCGAGATCCGCGCGGCGCAGGCGCGGCTGCAAGAGCGGCTCGGCACGCTGGTGGGCGAGTTCCGCACGGCACTGCAAGAGCCAATTATCACCCAGCGCAACGACCGCTACGTGCTGCCGGTGCGCGCTGAGGCCCGCGGCCAGGTGAAGGGCATCGTCCACGACCAGTCGGGCAGCGGGGCCACGGTCTTCGTCGAGCCGCTGGTGGTGGTCGAGATGAACAACCGCCTGCGCGAGCTGCGTATGGCCGAGCAGAGCGAGATCGAGCGTATCCTGGCCGCGCTCTCCGACGAGGTGGGGCGCGATGCGGCCTACGTGCGGCTGGCGGTGGAGCTGCTGGCCGAGCTGGACCTGCAATTCGCCAAAGCGCGCTACGCCGCCCTGATCCGTGCTAGCGAGCCGAAGGTAGACGGCGCTGGGCGGCTCGACCTGCACGAGGCGCGGCACCCCTTGCTCAGCGGCCACGTCGTGCCGATTGACTTCCGGCTGGGCGACGACTTCCAGATGGTGGTAATCACCGGACCCAACACTGGCGGCAAGACGGTGGCGCTCAAGACGGTGGGCCTGCTCAGCCTGATGGCCGCCGCCGGACTGCATATCCCCGCGCGCGAGGACTCCGTGGTGCCGGTCTACCGCGCGGTCTACGCCGACATCGGCGACGAGCAGAGCATCGAGCAGAGCCTGAGCACCTTCTCGTCGCACCTGAGCCGCATCGTCGAGATTCTGGCGGCCGCCGAGCCGGGCGACCTGGTGCTGCTGGACGAGCTGGGCGCCGGCACCGATCCGGGCGAAGGCTCGGCGCTGGCGCGGGCGATCCTGGCCGAGCTGCTGGAGCGCGGCGTCGCGAGCATTGCCACCACCCACTACTCCGAGCTGAAGGCCTTCGCCCACGAGCAGCCCGGCGCCGTCAACGCCTCGGTCGAGTTCGACGTCGAGACGCTCTCGCCCACCTACAGGCTGTCCATTGGGCTGCCGGGGCGCAGCAACGCCACCGCCATCGCTCAGCGGTTGGGGCTGCCGGCGGCGATCATCGAGCGCGCGCGGGAGTTTGTCGGCAGCGAGGGCGTGCG
>DASVAA010000154.1:0-15552 GCA_036376595.1 Ktedonobacterales bacterium
TCAACCCACTGTGGTAATCGGGGGATCGCATGATGCGGCGTTCGTGCTCCCACGTCGCTCTCGCGCTCCTTGTGCGCGAGTGGTACGCTGCTTACTGAAACGGAAAGGAGGCGTCGTGGCCGCCGACAACGTGAGTCGATCTCCCGTGCGCTGCGCAAGCTGTGATGCGCTGCTCCCCGCTGGAGCGAGCGCGTGCCCCATCTGCCGCGTGCCCATTCCCGCGCCGGCCGGCCCCGCATCGTTGCAGCGGGTGTGTGCGCTGTGCGGGGCCGTCGCGCCCGTCGGTGTGCCGCGCTGTCGCGTGTGTGGCACGGCGTTTCCCCCGCCTATGCCGGGCGAGGCGCTGCGGCGCGAGCGCTGACTGTCGCCGAGGGAGTGGCTTTCTGAAGCCGCGCGGCTTCGGAGGAGGTGCGGATGATTGTCGTGGTGGGCGCCGGACCCGCCGGGCTGACCTGCGCCAAGATACTGGTGGAGGCCGGCAAAGAGGTGCGCGTGCTCGAAGCCGCCGACCGCATCGGCGGCCGCGTGCGCACCGACGCGAGCGCCGATGGCTTCCTGCTCGACCGCGGCTTTCAGGTGCTCTTCACCGCCTATCCCGCCGCCCGGCGCCAGCTCGATTTCAAGGCACTCGCGCTGCGCAAGCTCGTCCCCGGCGTGGTGCTGGTCAAGGATGGCCGCTGGCACGCACTGGGCGATCCATGGCGCAAGCTCTCGCTGCTCGGCCCCAGCCTCTCGAACCCGCTGCTGAGCTTTGGCGACAAGCGGCGCATGCTGCGGCTGCGGCGCTGGGTGCGGCGCCGCTCCATCGAGACGCTCTTCACCAGGCCGCTCAAGGGCGGCGACAAGGCGCTGGGTGGCGACCTCTCGGCGCATGACTTCCTGCGGCGCCGGCGCTTCAGCGCGCGCGGCTTCGTCGAGCACTTCGCGCGGCCGTTCTTCGGCGGTGTCTTCTTCGACCGCGAGCTGGCGACCAGCGCCCGCATGCTGCTCTTCGTCTACAAGATGCTGGTTTCCGGCCAGACGGTGGTGCCGGAGCGCGGCATCGGCGCCATCACCGACCAGCTCGCCGCCCTGCTGCCCGCCAGCGCCATCCGGCTCGAGACGCGCGTGGAGGGCATCGTCGAGGCCGACGGGCACGCGGTGGGCGTGACGCTGACCGGCGGCGAAGAGATGCAGGCTGAGGCGGTGGTCGTCGCCACCGATCTGCCCTCCGCCTTCCGCCTGCTCGACCAGCAGCCGCCCAGCGACGGCGTGCCCGCCACCTGCGTCTATTTCGCCACCACCCAGAGCCTCTACGCCGGCCCCAGGCTGCTGCTCAACGCCAATCCCGACGCCTTTGTCAACAACGTCGTACAGCTCTCCAACATCTCGCCGGCCTATGCCCCCGCCGGCCAGCACCTGCTCTGCTGCACCGTGCTCGGTCCGCCCGAACCCGACGACAAAGAGCTGATCCGCCGCTGCCGCGACGACCTCGCGCGCATCTTCCCCGGCAAGGACCTCACTCCATTGCGCCACCTCGCCACCTATCGCGTGCGCTTCGCGCAGTTCCGCCAGGCGCCGGGCATCTTCCGCGATCTGCCGGGCAACATCACGCCGCTGGCCGGGCTGTTCCTGGCTGGCGAGTACACCGAATCCAGCAGCATCGAGGGGGCGATCAGCAGCGGCGAGAAGGCGGCGGCGGCGGTGCTCGCGGCGCTGGCGGCCGAGGAGACGAATGCGGAGGCGGAAGAGGAGGAGGATGACGACAACTGACCTGCGTGCCGCCGGCCTCGGTGCTCAGGGCCAGGATTGATACCGCCTATGGGTACATCGTCTTCACGGCACGCATCAGGCGTTTTCGCCGCCACCGGCGACCGTCACGACCCACGGCCAGATGACGCCGGCCATCAGCTCCGCGCCGCGCGCCGTAAAATGCAGGCTGTCGTAGGTCAAGCGCAGCCCGCGCGCCTGGGCCTGCGCCTCGATGCCCTGCGCACGCACCGCGCGCGCCTGCCGCTCGTTGGCGATGCCGCGGACGCCGGTAGCCGGAGCGGGCGGCAGCCCCTCCAGCTCGCGCGCGAAGGCGGCGCGCAGGTCGAGCAGATCGGTGGCGCACTCGGCGGCGACGGTGCGCACCGCGTCGGCGTAGCGGTCGAGGAAGCGCCAGGTGAGCGAGCCGGGGGCTTCGCCGATTGTCGGCGGGGTGCAGAGCGCGATACGGGCAGCGGGGCAGCGCGCGCGCAGTGTGGCGACGATGGCGCGCAGCGCGGCGGCGTAGCGGTCGGGGGTGACGGCGCCACGCACGCCCTTGCGACGGAAGAAGTAGTAGCGGGTGCGCAGGTTCGGCAGGGTCGGCAGGCGGCGGCGCATCAGCAGGGTGGTGCAGTCGTTGTTGCCGACCTGCACGAGCACCGCGTCCGACTGCCGCGCCACCACGTCGCGCTGCACCCTGGCAAGCAGATGCTCGGCGGTATCGCCGCCGATCCCGGCATTGACCAGCTCCACGCCGCGCAGCCGGGGATCGTCCGCCGCGCGCTGGGCCAGCACGTCCAGATAGGGGGCGCCGTCTACACCTTCGGTCAGGCTGTCGCCGAAAAACACAATCCGCACCCGCGCCTACCCTCCGAGGTAGGCGCGGCGGACGAGGTCGCTGGTGAGCAGGTTCTTGGCGGTGTCGGCGAGCACGATCTGGCCGGTCTGCAACACATAGCCGCGGTCGGCGATGTTGAGCGCCATGAAGGCGTTCTGCTCCACCAGGAAGACGGTCGTGCCCTGCTTGCGGATCTCCTGGATCGTATCGAAGACCGTCTGCACCAGCATCGGCGAGAGGCCCATGGATGGCTCATCCATGCAGATCAGCCGCGGGCGGGCCATCAGCGCGCGGCCCATCGCCAGCATTTGCTGCTCGCCGCCCGACATCGTGCCCGAGATCTGCTTATCGCGCTCTTTGAGGCGCGGGAAAAGCGTGTACACGCGCTCGATGCCCTGCTGGACGCTGGCGCGGTCGTTGTTGAGGTAAGCGCCCATCTCCAGGTTCTCGCGGACTGACATGCGCGAAAAGACGCGCCGCGCCTCGGGCACCAGCGACAGCCCACGCTTGATGATCGAGTCGGTGCTGACGTGGTCAATGCGATCACCCTCGAATGTGACCGACCCATGCCGCGGGCGGACGATGCCGAAGATGGTCTTCATGGTCGTCGTCTTGCCAGCGGCGTTGGCGCCGAGCAGGCAGACGATCTCGCCCTCGTTGACCTGCACGCTGACATCGCGCAGCACCTGGCTGGGACCGTAGAAGGTGTCCACGTCGTGGAGCTCAAGCATCGCCACCTACACCGCCGCCTTTCGTCCCAGATACGCCTCGATCACGCGCTCGTTGGTTTGCACTTCGGCCGGCGGTCCCTCGGCGATCTTCTCGCCATAGTCGAGCACGACGATGTGATCCGAGATGCCCATCGTCACTTGCAGCTTGTGCTCGATCAGCAAGATCGTGATGCCCAGCTCGTCGCGCAATTGCCGGATGTAGGCAATGGCTGTTTCGGTCTCTTTGTCGTTCATGCCCGCGGTTGGCTCATCCAGCAGCAGCATCTTGGGGCTGGAGCCCAGCGCGCGGCAAATCTCCAGCCTCCGGCGGAAGGCGTACGACAGATTCGACGCGTTCTCCTCCTGCAGCTCCACCATCTCCGGCCCAAAGAAGCCCAGCAGCTCCGCCGCGCGCGCGCGCGCCGCTTTTTCCGCGCGCTGGTAGTGTGGCAGATGCAGCAGCACCGAAGCTAGATCGTTGGGGAGTTTGGTGTGCAGGCCGACCAGCACGTTCTCCATTACCGTCATGTTGTTGAAGAGCCGGATGTTCTGGAAGGTGCGCGTGATGCCGCGCCGCAGCACGCGGTCGGGGGTCAGCCCAGTGATCGAGCGGCCTTCAAGCAGGATATCGCCGGTGGTCGGCTTGTAGATGCCGGTGATCAGGTTGAAGACCGTCGTCTTGCCGGCGCCGTTAGGCCCAATAATGCTCACGATCTGGCCGTGGCGCACCTCCATCGTGACGTCGCTTACCGCCGTCAGACCGCCGAAAGACTTGGTGACGTTGTTCAGTTGCAAGAGCACGTCGTCGGCCATGGGTCAATCCTCCCGTCCCTGTGCGTCGGCGCCGGGACCCGTGAAGACCGTCTCGTCCTCCGAGCCTTGCCCTTCGACCCCCTCGTCACGCTCTTCGCGCTCGACCACACCCACCGCCGACATCGTATCCGCCGCGATGCCTTCGCCCTTCAGCTCGCGCTTGCGTCGCGCGTTGGGGATCAAACCCTGGGGTCGCAGCAGAATCATGCCAAGCATGATGAGGCCGAAAATCAAGAGGTTGGCGTGGGTGAAGTCCACGCCCGTCAGAATGTGCAGGCTGCCATGAAAGAACTGATTCATCTGACCCAGCAGGTAGACGTTGATGAATTCGAGCACGATCGCGCCGACCACCGCACCCACCACGCTGCCGATGCCGCCGAGTACGATCATCGCCAGGACGAAGATTGAGATGTAGTACGAGAAATCGTTGGGCAGGATCGCCTGGACGTACGCGGCGTAGAGCACGCCGGCAAACCCGCCCATCACGGCGCCCAGGCCGTAGGCCAGCAGCTTGGTGCGCACCAGGTTGACCCCGCTGGCGGCGGCGGCGGTCTCATCCTCGCGGATGGCGACCCATGCGCGGCCGAGACTGGAGTCGCGCAGCGAGATCGAGGCCAGGATGACCAGGACAGCGACACCCACGACTAAATAGAAGAACGGCGTGCGGTCCAGCGGGTTGGAGAAGGTGATGTTGAAGCCGCCGAGGTTGATATCCGCCGGCGGGTTGGCGCTGATGCCGGTGTTGCCGAACCAGAAGGGGGCGTAGTTGAAGACGATCGGGATGATCTCGCCGAAGCCCAGCGTGACGATCGCCAGGTAATCGCCGCGCAGGCGCAAGGTGGGCGCGCCCAGCAGAATGCCAAAGATGCCGGCGACCAGCGCGCCGAGCGGCAGGAGCCACCAAAACGACAGGATCGGCAGCGGGATGGTCTTGCCAGTGGTGCTGTTGACCTGTAGCGCGCCAAAGGTTCCAGTCGCCTGGACATACGCGCCGATGGCGAAGAAGGCCACGTAGCCCAGGTCGAGCAGACCGGCGTAGCCAACCACGATATTGAGGCCGACCGCCATCATGACATAGATGCCCAGCGGGATCGCCACGTTGACCAGGATGGTGCCGGCGTAGAACGGGAAGAGCAGCACGAGCACCAGGAAGGCGATGCCCAGACGCCACCCCGTGATGTACCACATCAGCGGCCGCCCGGCAACCTTGGTGCGCTCCAGCGAGCTGCGCACGTTCTCGGACCACGAGGGAGCATGGCGGCTTGTCGTCGTCGGTTTCACTGCCATCTGCGAGGCCCTCCTGTCACACCTTGTCGGGCACTTGGGCGCCGAGCAGGCCCGACGGCCTGAACACCAGGACCAGGATCAGGATGGCGAAGATGATCGCCGTGGACCATCCTGTTCCCTGCGGAACGTAGGTAATCGAAAGGCCCTCGACCAGCCCGATGGCGAAGCCGCCAAGCACCGCGCCATTGACGTTGCCAATGCCGCCGGCCACCGCCGCCGTGAAGGCGTATAGGCCAAGCTGGAAGCCGGTGAAGAACCAGACGAACCCGCCGCTGGAGAGCGCGAACACCACCGCGCCCGCGCCGGCCAGCGCGCCGCCGATGAGGAAGGTGATCGAGATCGTGCGGTCAATGTTGACGCCCATCAGCGCCGCGGCCTCGGGGTCCTGGGCGGTGGCGCGCATCGCGCGACCGAGCTTGGTGCGCTGAATGAAGCGGTTCAAGGCCACCATGAGCACGATGGCGAGCACGACGATGAACAGGTCGCGATAGGTAATGTCGAGCGTGTGGCCGACGTCAATGAGCGACGCATCAGGGAAGATCGGCGGAAACGTGACCTGCCCGGGGCCACGCCAGATCTCGATGATCTGCTCGAGAATGAACGACACGCCGATGGCCGCGATCAGCGGCGCCAGCCGCGGCGCGCGGCGCAGCGGCCGGTACGCCAGTCGCTCGATGACCACGTTGAGCACGCCGCAGAAGAGCATGGCAACCGCGATCATCACGAGCAGCGTGCCGGCCAGCGAGAATCCGCTCAACGTTCCGCTCAGCCCCAGGGCCTGCATCAGGATCAGCGTGATGACGGTGCCCCACATGAAGACGTCGCCGTGCGCGAAATTGATCAGCTCGATGATGCCATAGACCATCGTGTAGCCCAGCGCCACCAGCGCATAGATTGCTCCGGTAGTAATCCCGATCTCGATGGCCTGCAGGAAATTGAGGATTCCCGAAGAACCCGCCGCGGCAAGTGCGAATGTGTGCATGCATGCCACTCCAAACGAGTAGCGCGTCCGCCGGGGACGCCGGTGGGTGAAGCGCGCCGCGGGTGGGCCATGCCCAGCCCGGCTGGCGCGGGAAGGTGAGGGAGCGACACGATTCTAACTCAGTGCCGCGGGATTTCGCAAGTGGTGGGCCGCCCGCGCAGTGACGGCGCGCGTGCCACAGGGCGTGCCACAGGGCGTGCCATTTGGCTTCGCGTAGAACGCGGAGCAGGCTTCACAACGAAGTCTGCTCCGCATATCTTCGCACAAGGCACGTCTGTGCATCAAGCGCGACTAGACGTTGCCCGACTCCTTGAAGGCCCACTGGCCGTTGGTGGAGGCGTCAATCCAGTACACGCTGTAGACCTTCTGGCCGGCGTTGTCGCCGTTCTTATCGAAGGTGATGTGCCCAGTCACGCCAGTGTAATCAATGCCGGCAACCGCGTCGCGCACATTCTCGCGGGTGACGTCTTTGCCCGACGAGATCAGGCCCTTGATGGCTTTGATCTCGATCATCGCCGCGTCATACGACATCGCGCTGTACGGGGTGATGTCTTTGCCGGGGAAGGCCGCCTTGTAGGCGTTCAGGAAGTCAGCCGCCGGACCGCTGGTGAACTGCGACGTGTCGGGGGCCATGACCGTGCCGTAGGTGCCCGGAGCCGCCGAGCCGGCCGCCGTCAGCCAGGCCGGATCTTCGGCGATGCCGTCGCCGCCGACCATTGGCTTGGTGTAGCCCGCCGCCACCAGGTCCTTCTTCAACAGCGCGCCTCCGCCAGAGGTGACACCGCCGAAGAAGACGCAATCAGGATTCTTGCTGACGATCGTCGCCGCCAGCGACGGGAAGCTGCTGGCCTGCTGGGCGGTGATTGACGAACGCCCGGCGATGGTGCCGCCGTTGCCCTGGAAGTTCTGGGTGAAGAAGTTGGCGAGGCCGATGCCATAGGTCGTGTCGTCATCCACGACGTAGCTGCTCTTGGCGTTGACCGGCGCCGCGGCGGCGATCTGCGCGTCTACCTTGCCCTGCACGTCGTCGGTGCCCGGCAGGCGGAAGTAGTATTCCTTCGAGCCGGCGGGATGCAACTGGGCAAAGTTGATGCCGTTGGCCTGCGCATACTGCTCTTTGGTCAGGCCGGGGTTGGTGTTGGCCGGGCTGATCATTGTCAGATGGCTATGCCCAGAGATCGGGATGATCACCTTGGCGACGCCGCTGTTGAACGGCCCCACCACCGCGATGACCGAGGCATTCTGCGAGAGCTGCGTGACGTTGTTAGCGGCGATCGAGGCGTCCACACCGCCGGTGCCCTCGTAGTTGTCGTGGGTGACGGAGAGCTTGTAGCCGTTGCCAAGGTCGCTGTTCTGCTGGATCGCCAGGTCAACGCCGTACTGCGCCGGCAACTGGGCGCCGGCATCGGTGCCCGAGACGGCAAATTCGGTGGCGATCACCAGATTCTTGTTGACACTCGCCCCGCCCGAGCCACAGCCATAGAGGCTGAGCACGATTGCCGCGCCTAGGGCCAACATGACCGGAAAGGCACGCAAGAGTCTTCGCTGCTGCATAGGGGTTGTCCGTTCCTCCAAGCACGATGATGCAACGCCGGACACTGGGGGAAGTCCGCCTCATCCGGCCGGCCGCCCGCTCGACCTGCTCATGGCCGCGGGTGCGGCGTTGCGCGCCCATCTCGCGCCACGCATGAGCTTGCTACGTACTACGTCACTTCGCCCTCACTTCTCACAGGAAGCGGTAGGCGGATCGACGGCGAGTCGCGTAGCGCCCGTGTGGCATGAGGTGGTTGGCACCCGAGGGGCAGTCTACCATTGATAGGTGGCGCCATGATACCGTGTTCCGGCGTGTTGTGCAAGATGCTGGTGCAAATTCGTCGTCTCGCTCGCGTCGCGATGTGGCGGCGCGGCACGCGGTGACCGGAAAATCCGCTGTCGTTCCCAGGCCCGGAACGCGATGGTGATACACTAATCAATATGGCCGTTTCCTTCTTCATCAAGGCGCTGGTCGCGCTCTTCACGGTGGTGGATCCCATCGGGCAGGTGCCGCTGGTGCTGACCCTCACCGCCGGCATGCCCGCCAGCAAGCGCCGCCGCGGCGTCACGCGCGCGGTGCTGATTGCGGCCGGCGTGATCGCCGTCTTCGGCGCGTTTGGGCAGGCGATCTTCGGCTACCTCGGCGTCACGGCGCCGGCTTTCAGCATCGCCGGTGGAGCGCTGTTGTTCCTGATCGCGATTGATATGCTCTTTGGCCGTCCCACGGGCGCCAAAGAGACCGCCCGCGAGGCGCAGGAGGCGCTGAGCCGGCCCGAGGACACCAGCGTCTTCACCTTCCCGCTTGCCATCCCGATGATTGCCGGCCCCGGCACGATCACCACCGTCATCCTGCTGGTGGATAGCGCCGGGGGCGATCCGCTCAAGCTGCTGATCGTCGCCGTGGCCGCGGCGATCACGTTGCTGGCATGCTGGGTGGTGATGCGCATCAGCGTGCGCATCCAGGCGCTGGTGGGCACGACGGGCATTCTGGTGCTCTCGCGCGTGCTGGGCATGCTGCTGGCCGCTGTTGCGGTGCAGTTCATCCTCAATGGGCTGGGTGACTTCATCGCCCATCACTGAGATGGACGTGCGCCCAGTGCGCTAGCTGCCGGCAGCGAAGTCCGCGCGCCAACCTCCACCACTCCAGCTCGCGCTCAGCGCGTAGCAGCCGGCACCGGGAAGAAAGAGCGTGCCGAACCAGAACGCGGATGTGTCATCCCAGCTGGAATAGAGATCCTGGACGTTGTGCGGGTCGAGGGCGAATCCCGCGCTGGGCGGAGTGCCTCCGTCCGGGCCATGAAACGAGAACGAGAGCGGCGCGAAGGTGGTGGGCGACACGCCGTCCAGCGTGACGGTAGCGCTGAACGGGCGCTTGAAGACGAGGGCAATCTGCACCGGCCAGCCGTCTGATGCGTATGGGCCGGTTGCGTGGTTTGGGATGGAGATGGTCGCGGCGCCGCCGTCGAAGCCGTCCACCCACACCGGGTCGGCACCCACCGCACGGCCAGCGGTCGGCGGCCCGACAGGATCCGCTGTGGGAGACGTGGCGCAGTTGGTCGGCATGGGGCCAATCGGCGGATCGCCGAAGGGAGAAGCTGGTGTTGGCGTGGTCTCAGCGGTGACGATCCCGCCGACGATTGTCACCTGAGCGGTCGTCTGTACGGTAGGCGAGGTCCTGCGACGTCCAGCGGCCAGCGACGCCGTGACGGCCACCACGACGGCCACCAGCAGCGCCAGCGATGCGACCTGTAGGCCCAGGGCTGCGCAGCGCCCAGCCCCGCCTCGCACGCTTGCCGGCCGCGTCTCGGAGCGCACCGTCTGGGACTCCGAGGCATCTCCGGCATCAGCAGTGTGGAATGCTGAGACCTCCTGCTCGGCCGGGTCGCGCTGATCGCCGATCGGTGGATCTGACATCTGCGGTCTCCGTTCGTCCCAGGTCTCGTGCGCCGCACGCACGCTTAGCGGCACGTCGCGACACCGGCCATGATACAGCATCGTGGGAATCGAGCACTCTGTGGATGGTGAAGCTTGCGCAACAGGCAGGAGTCCTCGGACAATGCCGCAACCTACCGCCCCGCCGAGAAGGGATTGGTGTCATGCGGGTGCATCCAGACAGCCGCTATGGCGCCCGAACACGCGGAGAATGATACAATCCCCCCGATTCTTGGGTCGTACACGCGAAGTAGAGTGAACGAGATGCCCGAGGCTAAGGCTATTGAGAAGCAGACGATGGGACAGCCCACGGCCCAATCAGGCGACAGCGCAACCCCACAAGCGGATGCCGGCGACCATGCGCGTCGCGATGCGGCCTGGACGCGGCTGCAGGCATGGTACGCGGCCGAGGGGCGCGCAACACTGCCCTGGCGCCATACCCGCGACCCCTACGCCGTGCTGGTCTCGGAAACCATGCTGCAACAGACACAGGTCGAGCGCGTGCTGCCCAAGTACGCTGAGTTCCTGGCGCAATTCCCGACTCTGGAGCGGCTGGCGGCGGCTCCAGTCGCGGAGGTCATCCAGGCGTGGCGCGGGCTGGGTTACAACCTGCGCGCCGTGCGGCTATGGCGTGTCGCGCGGCAGGTGGTGGCAGAGCACGGTGGCCGGCTGCCGCAAACGGTCGAGGGGCTGATGCGACTTGCGGGCATCGGCCGCTATACCGCGGGCGCCATCGCCTGCTTCGCCTTTGGCCTGCCGGTGGCGACAGTGGATACCAACATTCGCCGCGTGCTGTGGCGCGTGTTCCGCGGCATCGAGCCGGCGCGCTGGCCGGAGGGCATGGCCGCGCAGCGCGCGGCGCTGGCGTTGGCGGAGTGGGCGCTGCCGCCCGATCACACGTACGACTGGCAGCAGGCGCTGATGGACCTGGGCGCGACGGTCTGCATCAGCCGGCGGCCGGCCTGCGAGCGCTGCCCACTGGCGGGCTGCTGCGCGGCGTATGCCGAGACGGCGCGCGTGGCGCTGTTTCCGTCGGGCGAGGTGCTGGCACGTTTGCGCGATGAGAGGGCCACGCTGAACGCGGAGCACGCGGAGGGTCGCGGAGGACGCGGAGCACAGAGGGAGGGAGATGGAGAACGCGAAGGACGCGAAGAGCGCGCGAAGGACGCGAAGAAGGAGCGGAGCGGGGAGCAACCGCAGAGGACGCAGAGGACGCCGAGGGAGGTGACAGACCGGAAGAGAAGCATTGAGGAGGCCGGTGGCAGGCGGGTGGCCGAGGGGCGCGCACCATATCAGGCAGGACGCGCGCGGAAGGCGCAGGAGCCGTTCGAGCGAACCTCGCGCTACTTCCGTGGCCGGGCGGTGGATGCGCTGCGGGCGCTGCCGCCGGGTGCGACGCTGCCGCTGGCCGAGCTGGGTGCGCTCATTCGCCCCAGCTACACGGCGGAGGACGAGCCGTGGCTGCGGACACTGGTCGCTGGGCTGGTGCGCGATGGGCTGGCGCGGGTCGTCGAGGACGGCGATCACATGGGCGTTGGGCTACCGTGACTTACAATGTCGGCCTAGTACTACAGCGACACTTACGCCAGAGCACTGGCGTTGTCTTGAGTGAGGATGTCGAGCACCTGCTGCCAGATGCCAGCGCGGCGCCGCCGCTGGTAGCGACCGTAGATCGTCTGCCAGCGGCCGCATTGTGCAGGGATCTCATGCCAAGCACTCCCGGTCTGCAGGATCCACAGCGTGCTCGCCAGGAAGGTGCGGTGGTCGTGATTCGGACGGCCTGTGCGTGGCTTCTGGGGTGGCAGGAGTGGCACGACGCGCTCCCATTGCTCATCGCCCAGCGATGCCCTGGACGCGCGGCTGGCACCGGACCCAGGCGAGTGAGTCCGATGCCCGTCGTGTGCGCGCTGCGCATCCGTTCAGATCGTCGGCGCGAACGTCTCAGCACCCGCCGCCGAATCCGCCCGGCGCTCCACCATGCCGTCGGGTCCAGCCATCACATAGGCGACCATGGCCGCGAACCACGCCAGGCCGGAGACCAGCCCGAGGAGCCCGCCTACCACCAGCACCGCGAACCACGCCTTGTCAGGCAGCCGGTAGGTGCCGACCAGCGCGCCGATCCAGGCGACGAGCTGCAAGACAAGGCCAATCAGGATCACGACACCGGCCACCAGGAGCAGGCCCGTCGTCGTCCAGAAAGCGCCATCCAGACGCGGTGCAAAGGTGTAGGCGTCGCCACCAGGCGCGAGCGAGAACTCCCCGCCGACAGCGAACAGCAGTCCGAGGCCGGCGCCGCTCGCCAGGATGCCCGCGACGAACACGATCAGGCCGGCGATCCAGGTCTTGGTAATACGAGACTTCGTCATGGTGTTTGCTCTCCATTCCTTGTGTCTGGTGGCTTGGCGAGACGCGTGGAAGTGAGCCGATTGCGCCCATCGTGCGCGCTGTCGCCGTCTGCTCGCATAGTCGTTCAGTACGTGTCTGCCCGCGGCACGCGCGGGCACTATTGGGCCGCGTGGCCCTACCCAAGCTGGAGCGCCGTCTCCCGCACCGCTGTGGCCGATTGCTCTCGCGCCAGATAGGGCAGGAGATGGCCGAGCACATAGCGCGCGTCGTCCGCGACACCCGCCAGCAGCGCCGAGCCGCGGGTCCACTGCCAGCTGCGCCCGACGAAATAGAGGCTGGGTACTGGTGAGATGCCACGCTCGTGGCGGAAAGCTCCTTGCGCGTCCTTGGCCTCAGGGATCGCCACCCAGCGGCTATCATCGCGATAGCCGGCGGCCCACACGACCGCGGCGACCTCTGTCGTCTCGCCAGTTGCGAAGGCGACACGCGTCCCCTCCGCGCGGGTCAGTCGGCCGACGACCCGCACGCCGTGTCGCCGCAGCCGGTCGAGCGCCAGGTGCTTGCCAGGGAAGGGATCCATCTCCATGAGATGGCGGCCGGCCCGGCTCTCGCGCGAGGCCCGCAGCAGGCCCAACGTGTCCATCCACCAGAAGATGCTGCGGCCCAGCAGACGGTCAGGGCTGACGCGCCGCGGCCGGCCCGCCGCGAGCCATACCTCACGGTCGCCCGTCGCGGCCAGCTCCAGCGCGATCTGCCGGCCGGTCGCCCCATCGCCGACCACCAGCACGCGCCCGAATGGCACCTGACCCGGACGCTTGTAGGTCGCGGCGGTGAGCTGCGCTACCTCGGCGTCCAGCTCGCGCGCAACGGCAGGGATGGCGGGAATCTGGAAGGCTCCCGTCGCCAGCACGACGGCGCGCGCGTCCACGATCTCGCCGGCCTCGGTCCGCGCGCGGAAGCCGCCCTCTACGCGCGTCAAGCTGCGGATGCCCGTCTCCTGAATCACCGGCAGATCAAAGGTGACGGCGTACTGCTCCAGGTAGTCCGCGATCTCATCCTTCGTTGGATAGCCTTGCGGATCGCCCGGCACCGCCAGCCCCGGCAAGGCGCTGTAGGCGCGCGGTGTGAACAGCGCTAGCGAGTCGTAGCGCTGGCGCCAGCTCTCGCCGACACGCGCCGCGCGTTCCACGATCGCGAAGCGGCCGTCCATCGCGTGCTTGAGGTGGTAGCCCATCGCCAGTCCCGCCTGGCCCGCGCCGACCACCAGCACGTCTACCTCACGAGTGAGTTGCATGGCATTTCTCTCCTCTCCTCCTGTTTCTTGTCCTGTCCGGCGCGAGCGCCGGACCTCGTGCCCTCATTGTGCGTGAGTGGGCGGCGCCAGACCACGAAGAATGCACACCTCACTCACACGCGACTCACACGGTTGAGTGGCCCGCGGGCAGGACCGCAGAACAGAGGGCTGCGCGACCAGGCGAGCATGCTCTCGCCGCTGCGGGCGCGGCGCTTGTTGAGGTTGGGCGCAGGCGAGTAGAATCGGTCTCGTTGGCGTGCGGGTGATACCAGAACGAGCCGGCGTCAGGCTGAGTGAAGCGGTTCGTGCAAGATGTACGAGCCTCAACGAGCTGACGGGTGTATAGCGCCGATGGCGTCGGGGCGGCCACCGACTTCATCGGCCAGGCGACGCGATGGGAGCTCCGCATCCTGCCGCAGCCGCCAGGCGACGATGACCAGCCAGATCATCCACACCGCGTCCAGGACGTAGGCCAGCACGATAGCGTTCGATAGCGTTTGCGAGAAACCTTCGATGCCGGCCACCCATCCCTGCACCAGGTAGGTGAGTCCGGAGAGGCCCATCAGGACGGCGATCGGCCGCGGGACCCAAGCCGTTCGCAGGACCGCAACCGCGAACAGAAGCACCGCCAGGCCCAGCGCGTAGTTTTGGTAGCTCCTCAGCCCCCACTCGATCCAGCGGATGGCCTCGGCGCTGGCGAAGCGCGCCGCCTTCTCGGCGTCTGGAGCGTTCACCCAGGCGGCATCGGCCTGCTTGTTGGCGATCCCGTCCACCGCCTGCAGGACGCCGTAGAGCGCCAGCGCGGCCACCGCCGAAGCGACCTGCCCATCTCGCCATTGCAGCCCGCAGGTCCAGGGCGTAGAACAGGGCGAGCAGCCCGGCGAGCACAATCGCCATAGCCGCGAACTGGCCGAGATGCACGGCCGTCCAGTCGCCGCTGGCGGCGTACGCGGCGAAGATGGCGGGGTGGTCATTCGCGTTCCCGCCGGTGTGCAACAAAGTGACCACGATGTACAGAAGTTGTCCCACGAGCAGCAGCGTGGCGGACAGGCTTAGCGATGAGCGGGTTGTTGTGTTTGTGCTGTTCATGACCATGCTCCTCGTCTGGTTCAGGGAGTCGCGCCGTTTGCAGAGAGTATTGCGAGCGGCGCGACGCACAGAATGGCACAGATGGGTCTACAGGCTCCGCGCGGTGAGCCGCTTGGGGCGCGCGGTGAGGAATGGAGCGCCGAGCGCGGCCATAGCCTTCCGCGACCAGAGGTACAGACCCATATCGTCGTAGTCGGGCCGGCCGAACGGCGGCCGCGGGTCGTAATCCAGGCTGCGCTGCACCTGGCGCGCGGTGGCCTCGTCGGTCAGCCGCGCCGCGAGCTGCAGGCCCATATCAATGCCTGCCGAGACGCCCGCCGAGAGGATGAACTTGCCATCCTCGACCCAGCGCTTGCGCTGGTAGGTCGCGCCGTAGCGCTCGAGGATATCCTCGACCGCCCAGTGGGTGGTAGCCTGCCGGCCCTCCAGCAGCCCCACAGACGCCACGATCAGCGCGCCGCTGCACACCGACGCCACGACCTCCGCCGTTTCGGCGGCCCCGCGCACATAGGCGCGGATCGCGGGATCGCTCATCGCCCGCAGCGTGGCGCTGGTGCCGCCGGCCACCACCAGCGCGTAGGGGTATGGCACGTCGGCGAAGGTCTTGTTCGGGACCAGCTCGACATCGGCGTCTGAGGCCATCGGGGCGATGCGCTCGCCCACCACTACCGGCACAATCTCGGGATGCGTCTCCGCCAGCCGCGAGATCACCTGGAGCGGCCCAGCGAGGTCGAACGCCGTCAGTCCTGGGTACAGCACAAACGCAATGGTCTTGGTGTTTTGTTCGTTACGCCCTGATTCTGGAAGCTCTGCGCTGTCATTGGTCTCTCTCCTCTAGAGGGTGATGCCGGACGGTGATACTGCCTTGGTGGCCGCGCGACGCACGGCGTCGAGTAGGTCGGGCCGGTGGGCCAGCGCCCGCTCCCAACCCGCCTGATGGCGCGCCAGCAGCGACGCGAGCGTCTCGTCGTCTTCCGCATTGGCCCAGTCCATTGGG
>DASVAA010000155.1:0-17269 GCA_036376595.1 Ktedonobacterales bacterium
GGCAAACAGGAGATCTACCAATGGATGAGCAACGTGCCCGCTGGGTGGGCGAGGCAATGCGCCAGGCCGGCTACAGCGCACTGGTCTGCCGCCTGCCGCAGAACCTTGTGCTGCTCACCGGCTATCAGCCGATCCTGGGCAATTCGTTCGCCGTGGTCACGGTCGAAGGCGACGGCGCGCTGCGCACCGTACGGCTCGTGGTGCCAGAGGATGAGGCCGATCTGGTGCCGGCGGGGACGGCGGTCGAGATGCGCACCTTCAGTGAAGAGACGCTGGACTCCATCAGCACGACGATCCCCAGCGTGCGCGCGCCGCTGGACGAGATGCTGCGCGCGGCGGGCGTCGCCAACGGCGCGCTGGTCGGCTACGAGGGCGGCAATCTGCCGGTCGCGGCGTACTACACGCAGATCGGCCTGCCTGGCGAGACGACGGTTGCCCTGCTGCGCGACCTGCTGCCCGGTGCCCACCTGCACGACGCGACCGATCTGCTCGAAGAGCTTGCGGCGACCAAGACGGATGGCGAGCTGGCGCGCATCCGCGAGGCCGAAGAGCTGGCGCGGATCGGCTTCGACGCCGCGCGGGCGACGATCCAGATCGGCGTCACCGAGGCCGAGGTGGCGGCCGCCGTCACGCAGGCGATGCTCGCCGCCGGCTACGCGCTGCCCGGCGCGCACCACATCACACCGCACGTCCACGTGATGGCCGGGGTGCGCTCGGCATGGGCGTACAAGGCCTTCAACCTGACCTCCAACTACGCCCTCCAGCGCGGCGACCCCGTCTCGGTGCAGCTCGAGATCGCGATCGATGGCTACTGGGCCGAGCTGACGCGCCCGTTCTTCAGCGACGTGATCGGCGACACCTGGCGCACGGCGCATGCCGCCTGTCTGCACGCCCAGGATGCTGCGCTGCGGGTAATCCGCGCCGGCGCCACCGGCAAGGCAGCCGACGCGGCGGCGCGCGATGTGCTGACTGAGCGAGGATTGGGCCAGTACTTCAAGCACGGCCTGGGGCACGGCTTCGGCTTCCAGGCGATCAATCACGCCGCGCAGCCGATCCTGCATCCAGCGTCGCGGTCGGTGCTGGCCGCGGGGATGGTGTGCAATATGGAGCCGGCGGTCTACATCGAGGGCCACGGAGGCATGCGCCTCAACGACGACGTGCTGGTGCTGGCGGAGGGCAACGAGCTGCTCTCACGCGCCATCCCGCGCGACCTGGAATATCTGGTGGTGAAGGAACGCAGCGCGGTCGTGTAGACAGCAGGGGGTGAGGACCATGACTACAGACAAGCACACGCGCGACACCTCGGCCAAGGATAGCGAGGTGCCGGCCGGCGACGCAGCGCGCGACCATGGGGTACCGCGCCCACCGCGGGATCCGGTGCGGCGCAGCGGCGCGCTGGCGCCGGGGCAGCTCATCGGCCAGGAGCCAGGCTTTCGCGGCGGTGGCACCCCGCACATCACCGACATCTCCAACGCCGTCACTACCAAAGACAATCAGGTCTTCATGCTCACCGACACCACCGGCGACATCGTCTCGCCGGAGAACGGCCAGGGTATCTACTTCCGCGACATGCGCTACCTGGATCACATGGAGATGCTGCTCGGCGGCCAGCGCGCGATCTCGCTGCTGGCGGATGCCAGCCAGGGCAATCAGAGCATCTTCGAGCTGGCCAACCCCCACATGTTGCTGCCCAATAGCTACGTGCTGCCCAAAGAGCACCTCAGCATCCGCCGCAACTACGACCTGCATGAGAAGCTGGTCGAGTGCATCGAGATTCACAACCTCGACCGCGTGCGGGTCGCCTTCCACCTGAGCCTGATCTTCGACAGCCATTTTGACGACATGATGGTGATCCGCGGCTTCCTCAAGGGGCCGGGCAAACGCGGCACGCTGCACGCGCCCAAGCTCACCCGCGACACCATCATCCTGGCCTACGATGGCGCTGACCGCCACCACCGCAGCACGACGATCAAGCTCTCACCGGCGCCCGCACAGCTCGAAGGCGCTACCGCGCTCTACGAGGTGGACCTGCAGCCCGGCGCGACGCTCTCGATCAACATGACCATCTCGCTTGAAGACCGCGGTCCCGACGACGACGTAGAGGTTGGTACCGTCCACACGCTGGCCTCTGGCGCCGCTAGGCTCGACGCTTTCGACGCCGTGCTTGCGCAGCTGCCGGCCATCGAGACGTCGAACGCGCTCTTCGACCGCGCGCTGGCACGCTCGTTCAACGACCTGCGCATGCTCGCCTCCGCCGACCACGCCAACATGTACATCGGTGCTGGCGTCCCCTGGTACGTAGCGCTCTTCGGCCGCGACAGCGCCGTCACCGCTTTCGAGACACTGGCCTATCAGCCTGAGCTGGCGCGCAGCACGCTGCGGGTGCTGGCGCAGTACCAGGGCGCCCGCATGGACGACTATCGCGACGAGGAGCCGGGTAAGATTCTGCACGAGCTGCGCGTCGGCGAGACCGCTAACCTGCACGAGATCCCCATGACGCCCTACTTCGGCAGCGTAGACTCGACGCCGTGGTTCCTGATGCTGCTCGCCGAATACGTCCGCTGGACCGGCGATCTCAACACCCTCTCGGCGCTGCGAGACAATGTGCTGCGCGCGCTGGGCTGGATGGATGCCAATGAGGCGGGCGAGCTGCAGGGCTTCCTGAGCTACGGCACGCGATCGCAGAAGGGCCTGATCAATCAGGGCTGGAAGGACTCCGACAACGCGATCGTCAACAGCGATGGCTCGCTCGTGCTGCCGCCGGTGGCGATGGTCGAGGTGCAGGGCTACGCCTATCGCACGCGGCTCGATATGGCCGCCATCTTCCGGGCCGTGGGCGACGAGCGGCGCGCGCGCGAGCAGGAGCAGAAAGCCGCGGCGCTCAAAGACCGGTTCGACCAGCACTTCTGGATGCCCGACCAGGATTACTACGCACTGGCGCTGCAGCGCGACTATCGTCCCGCACAGGCGATCGCCTCGAATCCCGGGCAATTGCTCTTCACCGGCATCGTGGAGCAGCAGCGCGCGGATGCAATCGTCACGCGGCTGATGAAAGAAGACCTGTTCTGCGGCTGGGGCGTGCGCACGCTGGCCGCCACCGAGGTGGCCTACAATCCGCTGGACTATCAGGTCGGCTCGGTCTGGCCGCACGATAACGCGCTGATCGCGCTGGGCTGCGCGATGTGGGGGCACAACCTGGCGATGGAGCGCATCTTCACGGGCATCTTCCAGGCCGCGGCGTGGTTCAACCACTTCCGCCTGCCCGAGGTCTTCGACGGCTTCAGCCAGAGCCGCTACGAGCGCCCGGTGAACTACCCCGTCGCGTGCAGCCCGCAGGCATGGGCCGCGGGCGCGCTGCCGCTGATGCTCCAGACGGCGCTGGGCCTGGTGCCCCACGCGCTACGCCGCGAGCTGTACATCCGCCGGCCGTGGCTGCCGGCATGGCTCACGCACGTGACGGTGCGCGGGCTGCGCATCGGCGGAGCGCGCGTGGACCTGCGCTACCAGCGCGACGGCGACGTGACGCTGGTGGCGGTGCTGCGGCGCGAGGGCGACGTCAAGGTCATGGTGGAGTACTGAGATCGCCGCCAAGCAAGATAGTGAGGCCACCCTTCGCCCCGGCTGTAGTGGCGAGACCTGTCTCGCCTCTGCCTCTGTGCCTTCCCCTCTCCCTGCGAGGCGAGGGGTCGGGGGGTGAGGACCCCGAACCGCTGGCATGTCTTTTGCACCGACGGCGAAGCAACGGCGGGGCGGCGATGATCGCTCCGCGCGACCGGCGGCGGGAGGAGCCGGCGCGACCAGGGAAGGCAGATGTCCATGAGCAACAGCTTCGCCGGCGTTTTGCCGGGCGCGCGCGTGCGCGGCGAGGACGGCTTCATTGGCACGGTGGAGCGGCTCGAACACCATTGGGCCGCGTCTGACGAACGCCCCGACCGCATGATCGTGCGCTCCGACGACGGTCGCTGGCGCTACAGCATTCCTGTGATGTTTGTCAGCAGCGTGTCGCAGGGGGCGCTCTATCCGATCGTCGTCGTCGGGCTGGGCGCGGACGACCTGATCCACTACGTCGCGGAGGAGGTGCCTCTGGAGCACCTGCCTACTCAGGGGGCACAGGCGCGGCCGCGGATCCAGAGTGGGCCGCGTGAGGAGTCGGAGGCGGCAGAGCCAGAGGAGCCAGAGGAGCCGGAGGTGTTGCGCGTGCCGGTGGCCGAAGAGGAGCTGGTGGCGCGCAAGCAGCCGGTGCCGCTGGGGATGGCGCACGTCCACAAGGGCGTCGAGACGGCTGAGGCGCAGAAGGAGGTGCCGGTCTACCACGAAGAGGCCGTGATCGAGCGCATTCCGGCGGACCAGCTCGACCCGCACGCGGCCACCAACCCCAACGAAGTGATCATCCCCGTCACCGAGGAGCGGCTGGTGGTGCGCCGCGAGCAGATCGTGACCGAGTACATCCGCGTACGCAAGGCGCTGGTCGCCGAGCCGCGCCAGGTGGTGAGCGAGGTGCGCCGCGAGTACGTCACGATCACCGAAGATGGCCGCGAGGGCCAGACCCCCACGACGATCTTCGACAGCCGCACCGCCGCCGCGCCGCGCGACCCCTGGGTGGTGGCGCCGCACGACGAGCCAGCGGACGATCAGCCGGACAATGGGGAGCCGCCGGCGCAGGGAACGGAGACCGATAGCACGCCGTCCGCCGGGTAAGCGCCGCGGATCAGAGGGCCACCGTCGCAAGGCAGTCGGCGCTGGCCGCCAGACGTACTCACCTATGCCGAACTGGCGACGTTTCCGCGGCGACCCATGAGGGGCTTAGCCGTGGGACGTCAGCCCATGTTCTCGCCCTCCTACGCTCTCGGCTCTCTCTCCCTGCGTGCCGACTCCATGAATAACACCGCCTCGCCGACCGTGGTGGCCAGAAAGCAGGCGCCGAGTCATCTGTCGCTATGTCGTACCGCCCGCTGGTATACATCCTGCGCAGGGTTGCCGCGAGAGAATCTGCGGGTTGCGCCGGACGCCCGGCGCGACCGCGAAGCCGGATAATAGTGCGGACGTGAGAGGGAAAGGGAAGGAGAGGAGCGCGGCATGACACGCAGCGTCGTCGGTCTATTCGCCAATCAGGAGCAGGCGGAGCGCGCGATAAGCGACCTCGAGTCCGCGGGCTTCGACCCCACGCACATGGGCATCGCGATGCGCGACCGCCGCGCAGCGAAGGATGTCGCCGAGGCGGAGGGCATCAGCTCGACGGCTGGAGCGGTCACTGGCGGGCTGGTTGGCGGGACCGCGGGCGCGCTGCTGGCGGCCGCCGGTGCGCTGGTCGTGCCGGGCATTGGGCCGTTCCTCGCGGGAGGCATACTGGCGGGTGCGCTGGTCGGCGGCGCCGCCGGCCGGCTGATCGGCGGCCTCGTCGGGCTGGGCGTCCCCGAGCAAGAGGCGAAGTACTACCAGCAGCGGGTAGAGGGCGGCAGCGTGCTGTTGACCGTCGCCACGCCATACCGCGGCCGCGAGGCGTGGGAGATCATGCGCCAGGACGGCGCCGAGGACCTGCGCGAGAAGGGCTTCGGCGGCTATCCCAACGACGAGGCAGCCCCAGAGCGAGCGTCCACCGGACGCCCCTACACCGAGCCACCCAACGCCGAGGTAGACGGCACCATCGTCCCGCCTGACAACCGGCAGCAAACCGTAGACGAGCAGGGCAACGCCGTCTCGTCGCTGACCTCGGAGCATGGCTATCAGCAGCAGGTGAACGCGCCACAGAACCAGCCGCGGGGCGTCCCTGAGACAGGCGGCGGTGCGCCCACGGCCAATCCGGCTGCGCCGCTCCCACCGGACGGGCAATCAAGCTATCAGCCCGGCCCGCTCCCACCAGATGGGCAGCCAAATGCCCAACCACAGCCGCTACCGCCCGATGAATCGATCACCGTGGACTCGCCGCAGTCGGCGCACGTGCCGCCGGAGCGCGTCCGCGAGGTGGAGGAGGGCGGATTCGACGCTCCTGACCATCCGATGCTGGATAAGGACATCATCGCCGAGGACACCGGCCATGCCGGCCAGCCGCAGCGCCCGCCATTGTAGCGTGAAGCGGCTAGAAAGGATCGAGCAGTCATGGCAGGCATCGTCGCAGGGCGCTTCACCGACCGCCGCGGCGCGAACCGCGCCACCGCCGCACTGCGGGCGGCCGGCTTCAGCCGACAGAATATCGGGTTGGTCCCTGAGGCGCGAGTGAACCTCGGACCGCCGCCAGCGGAATCGTGGGCGCGCGCGATCATCGGCGCGATCATCGGCGCGATCATCGGGGCCGTGGTGGCCGCCGTCATTGCCGCGGTCATCTCGGTTGCCATCGCCCACCAGACCATAGGCATCACCGTCTTGTGGCTCGCGCTGGTCGGCACGGGGATCGGATTCGTCGTCGGCGGCCTCGTTGGCTCTGGCAAGCCGCTCGTGCGCGGCGAGTACCTCCGGCAGGCGATTCGGCAAGGCCCCACGACCCTCACGGTGCGTGCCGACGGCCGCGAGACGGAGGCCAAAGACATCCTCATGCGCTACGGCGGTAGCAGTGTGCGCGACGTGCAGCCCGGTGAGCGCGGCGAATATCGCACCCCACCCGATACGACGCGCGGCGCAACCGCGTAGCGGCAGAGCTGCGGCGGAAAGGACGGGTATGACCATGGCCGATAGGACCGACGCCGATACCAACACGACTAACGATGCCGCGGACTCCGGGGATCCGGCGCAAGACGACCACATAGGCGCCGGCATGGCGGTCTACGATGCGCATGGCGAACGGCTTGGCCGCGTCGAGCGTGCGGAGGCAGACAAGGGATATTTCGAGGTGAAGACCGGAGGGCTCTTCAGCCGCACGCTCTACATCCCGCTCGACGCCACAGTGCGGGTGGATGGCCGCGGCATTCACCTCAAGGTGGCGAAGGGCGACCTCGACAGGCTCGACTGGTATCTGCCGCCAACCAACGGGGTAGACCTCGACACGCCCTACTCGCCCTCGCCGTGGATCGAGACTGGCTACGGACAGGGCGAGCGTCCCGCGCCACCGGGCGACCGCGCGCGCGTGTTAGAGCGCGACGAGCAAGCCGGCGTGCAGCCACTTCCGCCGCCGGATCAGGCACCCGGCGCGCCCGCGCGCGAGCACACAGACACGTTGCCGTCGGCCCTCGCGCCTGATGCATCGGGTCCAAGCGGCGACGACACGCGTGGTGAGACGACCATCGCCGTGCCGCTCGCCAAGGAGCACCTTGCGGCGCGGACGCACGGCGAAGCGAGCACCGCGCACGTGCGCAAGGTCGTCCGCAGCGAGCCACGATCGGTGGAGGTGCCCGTGACACACGACGAACTGCGCGTCGAGCGCGTCCCCGTGACGGACGACGCGACGGCCCGCGCGCTGGGACCGGATGCCTTCACCGAGAAGGACATTGACGTGCCGCTGATGGGCGAGCAGGTGATGCTGGAGAAGCGCACGCGCGTGACCGAAGAGGTGGTGCTGCGGAAGCAGCGCGTGACGGAGCAGAAGACCTACACCGGCGAGGTGCGCAAGGAGCGTGTATGGGTCGAAGACACCGGCGGGCGCGAGATTGCCCCTGGCGATGGCGGCGCACGTGCTAGAACCGTGGGTACTGACGACCGCGAGCGCGACATCAGCGACGAGGACACGATAACCTACGACCGGTTTGCGGCGGGCCACGAGGGGCCAGAGGCATACCGGCAGTAAGCGCGGCGGCTACGGGGAGGAGGCGATCATCATGGAGATCGCCGCCCTGTCGCCATAGAGATGCCCGGGGCGCCGCACCGAGCGCGAGCGTGGCATCGCAATCGAGGGAGGAGAGGGCGCCACACCATAGGCGGTCGGGCGTCCTCAACGCCACCGAGGAGGGTAGAAGCCGCATGAGGTCCCGCCTCGGTCTAAAGCCAAGGAGGAATGTCACATGACATTGGCCCCGGTGCAGAATGTTGGGCAGGCCCTACTGAGCCTGTTCAACGAGTTCTTGTTGTTCCTGCCGCGCATCCTGAACTTCGCGATCATCCTGATCGTGGGGTACATCATCGCGCGGCTGGTGCGCGCGGCACTGGTCCGCCTGCTGCGCTTCGCGCACTTCGACCAGATCGCCGATCGCGCGGGCGTGACCCGCGCACTGGAGCTGGCGGGCACCCGGTTGGACGCGGCGGCGGTGCTGGCGGATGTGGCCTTCTGGTGGATCTTCCTGGTCTTCATCGAGATGGCCGTCAATGCGCTGGGCTTGGTAGACATCAGCGCCTTCATCAACGCGGTGCTGGGCTACATCCCCAACGTCTTCGTCGCCATCCTGATCCTGATCGTTGGCTCGCTGCTGGCAAACGTGCTGGCGGGAGCGATCCGGGGCGCGACGGCCGAGGCCGGTCTGACCACCTCGACGTTGCTGGCGAACGTGGCGCGTTGGGCGGTGCTGGTCTTCGCCTTCCTGGCGGCACTGACACAGCTTCGCGTGGCCGAGAACATGATCTTCATCCTGTTCGCGGCGATGGTTGGCATGCTGGCGCTGGCCGGCGGCCTGGCGCTCGGCCTGGGCGGCGTGAACACCGCGCGCGGCCTGCTCTCGGGCTGGACGATGGGACGCATGCTGCAGCCGGGCCAGCGGGTCGAGATCCACGGGCAAAGCGGCACCGTGGTGCGCCATGACCTGAGCACGACGGTAGTGGATACCCCCACCGGCCGCATCTCGATCCCCAACGCGATGCTCTCGGAGGAGGAGGTCCACATCCTGGGTCCGAGCGGCGGCACAGCGGCCCCGCGCCAGCCGGCGGGCACCGGCGTGTAACGATCACGGCGGATCTCGTCACTCAGCCCCCTTCCTGTGTGGGAAGGGGGCGCTTTGTGCCGTATCTCACCGGCCCACGTCGCCTGGCGCTGGCTTGGGCAGCGGGCTGGTCTGGGCGGAGGTCGCCGAGGTCCAGGCGCTCGCGGACCACAGCGGGGCGGAGGCGCTCGCGTCGCGCGGGCGCGCGTCGAGTGGCGGCGGGGGCAGAGACGCGGGCGGCTCGATAGTCTCCGCGAGGCTGCCAGCATCAGGCAGGCGGGTCTCGTCGGCAGTGGGTGGGGCGTCCTCGAAGGCCGCGACGCGCCCGAGCCGCTGCTGCGGAGGCAGCGGCCATATGCCGGCATGTGCGGCCACCTCAGGGTGGCCGAAATTGGCGCCGGTGACCTCGTCTGGGGCGGCGGCGTCAGGGTCCGCGGCGCGCGCCGGGTCGCCACCGTCGCCGGTGAGTAGGTCGGTCTCGTCGGGCATGCCGTCGGCCTGGAGCGCGAGCCGATGCTTCACCTCGCCCAGCATCTGCTGGATCTCCGGCCGATATTCGAGGTTCTTGCTCGGCAGGCGCGACCAGATGCGGCGCGCGTCTTCGAGCGCTCCGGCGCGGTAGCACCAGTAGCCCAGCACCGAGCGCGCGTCGAAGACCGGCATGCGCTGCCACAGCAATAGCCGCTCGGCGGGGGTGGTCAGGTCGGCCTCGGTGATTGAGGTGATGTCAATGCGGCCGTGCAGCTTGCGGCCAAAGAGCTTGAAAGGGAAGCCATAGTAGAGCGCCAGGCGCTGGGGTTCGCCCTCCGGCGCGCCTTTGCGCCGCGCGAGGCCGACGAAGAAGCTGCGTGTCCAGGGGGCTGTCTGCCAGATGACGACCATCAGCAGCAGCGCGGCGAAGCGGGCCAGATACCGCTCCCAGGTGAAAGTGCCGATGGTGCTGGCGACGCCCAGCACACCCAGCCCCGCACCCAGCAGCCACGCACCGTACACGAGCCGCCGCCGATCCCAGTTGAGCAGATCGAAGTGGTGGTGCATCGGCGTCGCCAGGAAGGGCAGCGGGAACTCGGTATGCGCGAAGCCGCGGCCGGTGTTGTAGCGTTCGAGCACCATGAAATGGCGGTAGAAGCGCACGAGGATGCGCGCCGAGATCAGCGCCGAGAGGCCTTCGAGCACGAAGACGCCGCCGATGAAGATCAGCACGAACTCGTCGCGGCTGATCACCGCCACCAGCGCCAGCAGGCCGCCCAGCGCCAGCGAGCCGGTGTCGCCCATGATGATCTTGGCGCGGCGCTTGCCGAAGGTCGGGCTTTTCGCCTTCCACGAAGACGGCCAGTTGAACGGCAGGTAGCCGATGGCGGCGCCGGCAATCGCCAGCACGCAGATCGCCGCCGGCCAGAGCGCTGTGGTGCCCTCGCCCAGGATAATGGCGGCAAATGAGAGGCCGGCGCTGACTAGCAGCCCGCCCGCCAGGCCGTCCATGCCGTCGCTGAAGTCCACCGCCAGGGCCGTCGTGGTGGCGACGGTGGCCGTCATCAGCAGGAAAAAGACGATCCAGGCGAATTTGGCGTTGACCAACAGATGACCCAGGCCGGGGAAGTCGCTATAGGGCGGGTAGGCGAGCCGCGCCGAGAGATGCGGTGAGGTGATCAGCCGGTTGAGCGCGACGGCCGCCGCCAGCGAGACGAGCAGCACGCCAGCGAACTTCTGCACCTCGGTGATGCCAACGCCTTTGTAGACCTTGCGCCAGTCGTCCACGAAGCCGACGATACCGAAGCCCAGCAGCGCCAGCAGCAGGATGCCGAGCAGCTCCCAGCTCATGAAATCGAGCTGCAGCAGGATGCCGGCAGTGATCGCCGCGGAGCTGACGGCCAACAACATCGCCACGCCGCCCACAATTGGCAGCTCGGTCGGCGAGGCAGGGCGGATGGACTTGATCTCCTTCTCGCCGTTCGGCCCCTTGCGCAGCTCGACCCGGTAGCTGCCGGTGGATTGATCGGGGCGGAAGTGGCCCTCTTTGCGCTCGCCGCTGCGGAACCAGGGGAAGATCGCCAGGCCCAGGGCGCAGCCGACTATGCTGACCACGAAGGCCACTACCAGCGCGCCGAGCAGTATTGGTGTCATCGTGCCACATCCACTCGCTGAGACAGCGCCTGGCATCCTGCCGCGACGCCGATGTTATCTGCTAGAACGCCACGCCGCCCATCGGGTAACGGCGGCCCATCCATCGGGCGGGAGCCGATCCACCGGCCACTCCCCGCACGATTACGGCCGAACCCACCGCAATCTCGCTCGGAGATCGCGAAGGACCGGCCCGCCGCGCTCACCGGCGCTCCGGCAGCAGCAGCTCGCCGCGTGCCATCAGCACGGCTTCTCCGCCAACTCGCACGTCGCGTACCCCAGTGGCTGGTCCGTTCGTGGCGACGTGCAGTGCGCTGGGGCGGCCCATCTCGACCCCCTGCTCGATGCGCAGCCGCGTCTCGTCGTGTTCGTCAGGTGTGAGGCGGCCGTGACGCAGCAGGTAGACACCGAATGGACCGGCGGCGGAGCCGGTGGCGGCATCTTCGGCGATGCCCACCTCCGGCACGAACATGCGGCAGCGCGCGGTGACGCCCGCCGGCAGTCCGTCTCGCGTGAAGAGATACGCGCCGAGGTGGCGCTCCGGCCCTTCGAGCAGCGCGGCAAGCGCTGGTTCTGGTTCGGCCTGGGCCAGCGCGTCGAGCGAGCGGACGGGAATGTAGAGAAACGGCACACCCGCCGAGCCGCGCTCGATGGGCAGGTCCGATGCCAGGTCATCAGGTGCTAGGCCCAGCGCCGCGGCGAGCTGGGCGGCATCACCCTGCCACGGCCCGAACTCCGGCACCGGCTGGTGCATCCAGACGAAACAGACGCGCTCGCCCTCGAAGAGCAGGTCCACTGGCAGCGTGCCGACGCCGAGCTGCAAGTGGATGGGCGACGGCTCGGCGTCCGGGATCATCCCCTCAGCGGCGAGCGCGAAGGTGGTGCCCACGACCGGATGGCCGGCGAAGGGCAGCTCGGCGGTCGTCGTGAAGATGCGCACGCGCCGCAGCGCCTTGGGGTCGCTGGCGGGCAGGACGAACGTGGACTCCGAATAGTTCATCTCGCGCGCGATGGCCTGCATCTCATCGGCGCTCAGACCCCCCGCCTCGGGGAAGACGGCGAGCTGATTGCCCCCGAACGGCACCGACGTAAACACGTCGTACTGGAGAAAGCGGTACTTCCGCATGCTGCATCCTCATCTGCCCACAACGACGGCCGTAGCAGCCTCTAGCTTACCGCATCGGCGCCGCGAGCGAAACTCAACGGGCCTAATGTGGGGGGGTAGGGTGGGCTAGAGCGCCAGCGCGCATCGCACCGGATGCACCGTCCCGTCGCCACGCTACAATGGAGGCAACGGCGACAGACTGGAAGGGAACGGATAGGCCACCAAATGCAGCCACTGGAGGGCGTGCGCGTCGTGGACCTCTCACGCGCGCTGGCGGGTCCGTACTGCGCGATGTTGCTTGGCGACCTGGGCGCGGACGTGATCAAAGTCGAGGAGCCAGGCGTCGGCGACGACAGCCGCCACTGGGGTCCACCGTTCCAGGGCGACGAGAGCGCGTACTTCCTGAGCTGCAACCGCAACAAGCGCGGCGTGGCGCTGAACCTCAAGACCGATGCCGGACGCGAGGCGCTGTGGCGGCTGATCGCGGGCGCCGACGTGCTGATCGAGAACTTTCGCCCCGGCCTCATGGAGCGGCTCGGTTTCGGCTACGAGCCGGTGCATGCGCGCAATCCGCGGCTGGTCTACTGCTCCATCTCGGCGCTCGGCCAGGAGGGGCCGGAAGCCCAGGTGCCGGGCTACGACATCATCTTGCAGGGCATGAGCGGCGTGTGCAGCGTGACCGGCGACCCCGCCGGCCCGCCGATGCGCTCCGGTCTGCCGGTCTGCGATATCCTCTCCGGCATGACGGCGATGCAGTCGATCCTCGCCGCGCTCTACGCCCGCGAGCGCAACGGCCGGGGCCAGCGCGTGGAGGCGACGCTGCTGGGCGCGACGGTGGCGGCGCTGGGCAACTACGCCACCAGCTACCTGCTCTCGGACCGCGCGCCGGAGCAGGTCGGCAACAGCCATCCCCAGATCGCGCCCTACGATCTGATCCGCACCGCCGACGGCTACATCTACATCGCCGGCGGCAACGACGACATCTTCCGCCGTCTCTGCGACGCGCTGAAGCTGCCAGAGCTGGCGCATGACCCGCGCTTCGCGACCAACGCAGGGCGCGTGGCAGAGCGCGCGGCGCTGCTGGCGGCCATCGAGGCACGCACCAGCCAGGAGCCAACCGAGGCGCTGCTGGCACGGCTGACGGGGGCGGCGGTGCCGGCGGGTCCGGTGCGCGACATGCGGGCAGTCTTCGAGAGTCCTCAGGCGCAGTACATGGGGCTGGCCCAGACGATGCGGCATCCGCGCGCGGGAGAGATTCGCGTGGTGGATACGCCGCTCAAGCTCAGCGAGACACCCGCCACGCTGCGGCGCCATCCGCCGTCACTGGGCGAGCACACGGATGAGGTGCTGCGCGAGCTGGGCTACGACGACGAGGCCATCGCGGCGCTGCGCGAGCAGGGCGCGGCGCAATAACCCGGTGTGGATGTTTCATAGTCGAGTGTGCCGCCCGGCGTCTCTTTTGGCGGCCATGCCGGTCAAGATCAGCTCAATGCCTCCCTTGAATCCCGCGTCGGGATCATCTGATGATGCAGTCGTGGCGAGCTTGTCGGAAGCCGCTGCCAGCAGCGGCACGCGTGAAGGATCGAGCGAGGGGCGGCGTGGCCCCAATACAGTTGAGGGACCCCACGCCGGGTGATTGGGTTCGGCTTGCTCCTCGAACGCCGCACCCAGGGTGTAGTCAAAAGTGGCGACGACGCTCACCAATGCTGTGCGGCGATCGAATCCCGCGGACGTGAGCACACCCATCGCCATCTCCTGGACGGCAAGCAGTTCACTTCCCGATAGGTCCGCGGTCGCAATGACCCGCGCGCCATCGCGGTGGGTCAAGAGCGCGCGACGAAATCGTTGCGCTACGTCTGCCAGCCAGTCCGCCCACATGTCACGCGATGCCGGCGGTTCGATCCCAGCGAACGCATCGGCAAGCATTGTTCTCGCCATCGCATCAAGTAATTCCTGCTTGTTCTTGAAATGCCAGTACAAGGCGGGGTTTTGGACGCCCAGGCGCTCCGCGAGCCGTCGAACAGTCAAGCCATCTAACCCGACCTCATCGAGCAAGGCCAGCGCGGCGCGTACCACCGCGTAGCGTTGAAGTGCCATGCCTCTGCCTCCTTCTGTCCCGACTCCCCTTGACACTTTAGCATTGCTAAGTTAGCATTAGCATTGCTAAGGGATCATGTCACAGGCCAGGGATGGAGTACAACCAGCCAGGAGAGCACCGCCTTCCAGGCTGGAGACAGGTGGCTCAGGTCGTCGAGACAGAGGGAGGAGCTACTACGATGCATCTGCAAGGCGCAATGGTCGTCAATCAGACAAGCGATCAGGTGTGGCGCTTTTTCAGCCAGCTGTCAAATCTTGTCAAGTGGGATCGCAGTGTCGATCGGGTCATTGCCACCTCGTCTGGCCCATTCGGCGTGGGAAGCACCTTTGAGACGATTGCGCCGACGCGCAAAGGTCGCACCGGTAAAGAAGGCCTGCGCATGTCCTACCGCGTGACGGAGTATGTGCCGAATCATCAGGTGACGATCCTGCTCACCCACTCCCCGATGTTCAAAAACGCGATGTGGACCATGACAACGGACGACGTTCCGGAAGGCGTTCGGATTACGTGTCAGGTAGATCTTTCGGTGCGGCTCCAATACGGCTTTCTTCTGCCCGTTCTCCTTCTCTCATACAAGGGGGCATTCCGCCGGGATATGGCATATCTGAAACAGGCCATCGAGCAGGATGAGACCGGCCGTCGCTAGTTTGCATCTCCGACCGAACTTGATCCGAAGTTAGTTTAGTGATAAACTAAATCGCTGGGACTCTGACACGTCCAGATGTCGCGATCCACGCCACGTTCACCCACCGGCGCGCGAGTAGCGGCACGTGGTGCGGAACGCCGCGTGCTGTACGCGATGGATCGCCGCGGTAGCATATCCCTATGGTCCGCCACGAAACGGAGGCTCTCACATGGAGCAGATGACACTGACTGGGCTGCATCACGTCTCGGCCCTGACGGCGCAGGCCGCCAACAACCTCGACTTCTACACGCGGGCGCTGGGCCTGCGGCTGGTCAAGAAGACCGTCAACCAGGACGACGTGTCGTCCTACCACCTCTTCTACGGCGACGAGCGCGGCAATCCGGGCACTGAGGTCACGTTCTTCGACATCCCCTACGCCGCGCCGACGCACGCTGGCGTAGGCAGCATCTCGCGCATCGCCCTGCGGGTGACGGGATCTGAGTCGTTGGCCTGGTGGCAGCGGCACTTCGAAGCGCTGGGCATCGAGCACGATCCGCTCACCACTGAGGCTGGCCGCGCGGTGCTCGCCTTCCGCGATCCGGAGGGGCAGCGGCTGGCGCTGGTGGATGACACGGGCGCTCCGCTGACCGGTGGCACGCCCTGGGAGCAGAGCACGACGCCCCAGCCGCACGGCATCCGTGGGCTGAGCGCGGTGACGCTCACCGTGCGCGACATCGAGCCGACCGCGCGCGTGCTGACCGAACTGATGGGCTTCTCGCCGCACGGACGGTACACGGTCGCGGAGGGCGAAGGCCCGGCGCGCGAGATCGTGGTCTTTGGCACGGGCGTCGGTGGTCCGGGGGCCGAGGTGCATGTGGACGCGCGTGCGGATTTGCCGCGCGAGCGGTTGGGGCGCGGCGGGGTGCATCACGTCGCCTTCCGCGTGCCGACGCCGGAGCAGCATCTCGCCTGGCTCGACCGGCTGGAAACGGCCGGCATGCGCACCTCCGGGCTGGTGGATCGCTTTTACTTCAAGTCGATCTACTTCCGCGAGCCGAACGGCATCCTCTTCGAGCTGGCGACCGACGGACCCGGCTTCGCGACCGACGAGGACGCGGCGCACCTGGGCGAGCGGCTCGCACTGCCGCCGTTCCTGGAGCCGCAGCGCGCGCGGATCGAGGCCGGGCTGCACCCGCTGCCGACGCCGGCCCCCGCGCCGCAGTATCCTGCGACAGCGTAATCCCGCCTACAACTACCGAAGACCGCCGCCGTCGCGATGCGCGGTGGCGGCACACCACGGGATTACCCGTGGGTCCTTCAGCCCACGTTCTCGCCCCATCACTATCTCGCGCGATGTGGCGACTCCATGAGCATGTCTGGCTACCGCACGGTCACGCTGATCGCGTGGTAGCCGGAGGCGCCGTCGGGCAGGGTGGGCGCGTACGTCGGCGTCTGCACGTTGCCGTCGAGGTCGATCGCCCGCACGGCCAGGATGTGGCTGCCGCTAGTGGGCGTCCAGACGTACTCCCACAGCGTCCAGGTGAGCGCGCCGAGCGGACGCTTGAGTGCCGCTTGCTGCCACGTCTGGCCGCCATCCAGGCTCACATCCACCTCGGCGATGCCGTTGGCGCCACTGTAGGCCACGCCAGCGATGGGGGTTGGCCGCGCCAGGAGCAGGTCACCGTCGTGCGGCACGTCTATGCGCGAGGTCAGCTTGACGTGCGCCTCGCGCGTCCAGCCCTGCTGCTCCCAATAGCCGGTATAGCTGCCCGCATCCACTTTCAGCGAGGTCAGCCACTTGCCGTTCTTCATCCCGTAGAGGCCAGGGATCAGCAGCCGCGCCGGGAAGCCGTGCGCCTGCGGCAGCGGCTGGCCGTCCAGCAGGTAGACGATCAGCGAGCGCGGGTCGAGCGCCTGGCTCAGATGCAGGAAGTCGCTGTAGCCGTCGGCGGCGGCGAACACCACCTCGACGGCGCCGCGCTGGATGCCGGCGCGGCTGAGCACATCGGCCAGCGAGACGCCGGTGAAGATGCCGTTGCTCATCAGGTTGCCGCCGACCTCGTTGCTGATGCACTCCAGCGTGTGATACTGCTCGACCGCCGGCAGCGCGCGCAGCTCGTCGTAGCTGAGGCTGTAGGGCGCGGCTACCTGCCCGCCGATCTGGAGCCGCCACGTCGCCGCGTTCACGGTTGGGTCGCCGGCCAGATTCTTCGAGACGTAGTAGAAGTCCGCCGGACTGGTCACCTCCGGCGACTGGCCGCTGACCGGCGTGTAGGGGCCGTAGCGCGGCACCGGCGGCGGCACGATCTTCGACGGCACGTTGGCCGGATTGATGCGCATGCCGGAGGCCGACGAGAGGCCAACCAGATTGCCCACCGCGCCAGAGACGACCTCCCACAGCGCGACGCCGCCCGCCAGCACTGCCACCGCGATCGCCCCCTGGCGCAGCAGCGTGCGCCGCGCCAGCCGCGCCGCGTTCTGCTCGGCGCCCGTGGCGTGCGGCGGTGGGCGGCGCATCAAGACCACATTAAAGAGCGCGAAAA
>DASVAA010000156.1:0-2005 GCA_036376595.1 Ktedonobacterales bacterium
CCCAGCGTCACCGTCTGCGTCCCCCCCACCAGATCGGACAGCGTCGGGTTCACCACCAGGTTGTCCAACGTCCGCCCATGCGCCGTCCCCACCAACTGCACCCCCCGCTCGGCAATCGTGCGGGCGGCCGCCGCCTCCAACTCGGTCCCGATCTCATCGATGATGATCACCTCGGGCATGTGGTTCTCCACCGCCTCGATCATCACCTGATGCTGCTCGGCGGGCCGCGTCACCTGCATCCGCCGCGCGCGGCCAATGCCTGGATGGGGAATGTCGCCGTCGCCCGCGATCTCGTTGGAGGTATCGACCACCACCACCCGTTTGCCCAACTCATCGGCTAAGACCCGCGCCGCCTCGCGCAGGAGCGTCGTCTTGCCCACACCTGGGCGTCCCAGGATGAGCAGCGATTGGCCCTGCTCGATGACATCGCGAATGAGGGCGACGGTGCCGCGCACCGCCCGGCCCACCCGGCAGGTCAGCCCCACCACCTCGCCCCGCCGGTTGCGGATGGCGCTGATCCGGTGCAGCGTCCGCTCGATCCCCGCCCGGTTGTCTCCTCCAAACTGTCCAATATGTTCGACGACATAAGCCAGATCCTCTGCCGTGACTGGATCGTTGCTCAGCACCACCTCACGCGCCGGGAATCGTGCCTCGGGCAGCCGCCCGAGGTCCATGACAATCTCGAGAATCTGCTCCCGGTCCTTCATCTCTGCCAGCGTCTTGCGGAGGTTGGATGGCAGTACGGCGAACAGCGTGTTGAGATCGTCAATCGTGTTCTCTGGCATAGTACGTTGTTTCACCTTCGCTCATGCGTGAGGGGGTCGTCCCAAACCCCTTGACGCCATAGACAACCCGCGACTCCAATGCCGGAGCCATCTGCTCGCGTAGCCCGCGCGCCGTGAGATGGCGAACGAGCAGCGCATGCGACCCCCAGTGCTCGAATCCGGCGGCGCGCAATGCGTCGACCACCGCTGATTCATACTCGCGCACCTGACAGACCACCGGGCGCTGATCCTCCAGAGCCAGCACGCGCAGGCCAAAGCGGAGCAACGCGGGCGAAACATCGGCATCGTCAGGATGCGCAAGCACAGAGATCATGTGGGGCTGGGAGCCGCGCCCAAAGCGCAGCCGCAGCCACCCACCCAGGCGCACGCCACGGTCATGCACGAACGCCGCCGAGGTCGGCTCTAGCAGCGGCACGAACCAGGTGCGTCCGCCCGCGGCGCGTGTATGCACCAACTCTTCACTGGTTAATCCCTCGGCGAGTTGCACCCGTCGCGGCGTGCAGGCGTCGTAGAGGCGGAGCAGCCCCCAGGCGTCGTGATGCTGCCAGCGCCGGAGCGCCACGTCCGGGCGTATCTCATCAGGTCCTTCTTCTGGAGGTGGTGCGGGCTGGAAGCGCGTGAGCAGGCGCATGGGCCGCTCAGATGTGTGCAGGGTCGCGCGATGGGTCGACTCGGCTAGCCGCTCGACCCCCTCGGCGGGCGATTCCAGCCAGTAGGTCAGCTCGCGGGCGTAGCGCTGGAAGCCCAGCTTGCCGAAGAGCTCGATCTCGGGCCGGGTATCTTCGATGCGCGCGAAGAAGCGATGCACCCCTTTGAGGATGGCGGCGTTGAGCGCGTACTGCAACAGCTCGAAGAGCACTTCGTACTGCGAGACGGCGGAAGGCTGGCCACCAGGGTTGGTCAGCGCGGCGAGATAGGCGAGGTCCCATGCCTGTGCGCCGGGCCGCTTGCGCGCCTGGGCCAGGCCGAGCAGCCGCCAGTGGTCTTCGCAGATCCAGGTGGAGGCGCTGGGGGTGATGGGCAGGATGGAGCCAAGGAGGGCGGATAGGCTGCTGCGGGCCTCTTCGATCTCAGGGGCGGCCACAAAATTGGCGAATTCACCCTGCCGCGCCCGGGCGCGCTGATCGAGCGCGTGGACGAAGCGAGGTAAATCAACATACAGCACTGGACGAATCATGCCTGCTGCTGCCCCCAGTGTGACCCTTCGACGCCTTGGCGCG
>DASVAA010000157.1:0-9015 GCA_036376595.1 Ktedonobacterales bacterium
GAACGCTGCCCAGAATGTGTTGGCCGCCGGACGGGCGGTATCAGCCTGTGGAGAGGCGGTCAGACCGGGAAGGGTTCGCCCCGACGCGGCACGCCTCAGTGAAGCAGGAATCCCCTGCCTTTAGGCGTGGGGAGTTGTCAATGACGGTTTACCTCGTTCGTAGAGGCGCGGTTCGCGTGCGCCCTCTAGCTGACGGTATACGCCTTCTATGGGCTGGCGACTTGCAACGTGCGCCCGCGATACATCATGCCTGCTTCGCGATCTTCGCGTTCTCCGTTCCCCTGCTCTTCCCCTCCGCGTTCTCCGCGCGCCTCCGCGTTCACGAGTCATCCCCCTGCTCGCGCTGCACCAGCTCCAGCAGCACGCCGCCGGTGCCCTTGGGATGGATGAAGATGCCGCGCCCCTCGGCGGTCGGCCGCGGGGAGGCGTCGAGCACTGGCGTGCCGGCGGCTTGCAGCTCGGCCAGCGCGCGCTCGATGTCGGGGACTTCGAGGCAGATGTGGTGCAGCCCTGCGCCGCGCTTCTCCAGGAACCGCGCGACGCCGGAGTCGGGGTCCGTCGGCTCCAGCAGCTCGATCTCGCTGCCGCCCGGCCCGCCCAGCGGCAAGAAGGCGATCTTGACGCCCTCGCCGGGGAAGTCGATCACCCGCGACGGGGCGATGCCCAGCGTATCGCGGTAGAAGCGCAGCGCGGCGTCGAGGTCGCGCACGACGATGGCGACGTGGTCAATGCGTCGGACGCCGTCGGTGAGCATGGTGCGAGTACCCTTCAGCGGAACGTGGCCGGAGGAGATGGCAATGGCGGGAAATGCTTCCCATCCGTGGCATCGTACGCGCAGTGGGCGGGCGGCGTCAAGCGCGCCATCAGCGATTTGCCGCTCTCATACAGGGATCGCCTCGCGCAAGACTTCATCGCGGATTCGTGCGCGCAGCCCTTTCTCCGTGACGACATCAACCGGCAAACCGAGCAGAGCCTGGAGGTCCACCAGTCGCCAACTCGACCGATGGGGTCAGAGGACCGTTTGAACGGTATCGGTATCGGTATCGGCTTCTGCCACCTGCTTCAAATACCGATTCCGGGTGAGCAGGAGTCCGCGCAGGTAGCGCGTGAGGATCAGCGCTTCCATCCCCCGCCCCAGAATCCCCCACGGGGCGCGGAACGTGAACGTATCAATCATGAGCGTTCCCGATGGGTGGGGGACGAAGGCATGGTGATGCTTCAGCTCCTGGAAAATGCCCCGGATCATCTCATCAACAAAGTACTGCGGGCGCGCATACGCCGTGATTTGGGTGGTGAGATGCTGCGTGATGCCAAAATGGACCGCTTCCCACGTCACAGTATCCCCCAGGTGCATGACGCCGCTCGTCACTCCAGCAATCGGCCGCTCGTGGGTATGCGCTACCGAGTGGCGATGGAGGTCCACGCTGAGCGAGAGATCGAAACACCGCTCTGGCGTAGCAGCAATCCACGTGTCGAGGCGAATGGTAGGCATCCTTCGCGTGCGCTCCTTGGCCCTTCGCTCTGAGGAGAGAGCCAGCAGCAGATGGCAATGGCAGATGATCAACAGGCACTGCTGGAGCGCATTGTAGACGTTTTGAACTGGTTTGTACGATGCTCTATCGGACAGCCGAGTGTCAAGCGTCGAGGAGCGTGCGGGGCACCACGTGTGCCGCCACTAGGGGAACAAAGGGAGATGCGCATATCACACTGTGCCAGTCGCGCTACAGCATCGCGGGCTTCCTTCTGTATCGCCAGGTCGTACTACCCGCCGGATGGGAGTCTATGAAAGTGAGGTTGGCATGCGCACACGTCTCCGCATCGCGCTCGGCACCGTCGCCCTGATCGGGTTGGCGGCGGCAATCGTCGTCCTCTCTACGGCCCGCACGGCCACAGCCAGTCCGTCGCTCACCTTCACCACCGCACCCCTTCTGCTGACCGATGGCTCTAGCGAGCCGGAGATCTCTATTGGCAGCAACGGCACAATGGGGATCGTCTCGCTCCAATGGCTCTTCGATCCCGCCGAATTTGGCACCCAGCTCTGGACTGGGCCGTTCGGCTCGACGCCCACGCTCCGGGGTGTCGTGGACAGCGCGCTGCAGCATCCTGGCAAGACGATCTTCGGCGCCGGCGATGCCGACGTGGACATCGGCTCGACGGGCAGATTGCATATCACCACGCTGATCTTCCTCCAAAACCCCACGGGGAAGAAATCTCAACTGGGCGTGTCGGCGATCTCCTGCCCCAGCCCCACGGCCAGCGGCTTCTCGATCAGTCAGTGCAGCGCACAGATCATTGATACCGCCGGTGCCGATCGGTCCTGGGTCAGCTCCGACGGGCAGCACGTCTACATCTCGTACCACGACGCGGGCAATTCGTCGCTGATTCATGTGCAGCGCTCGGATGACGACGGCGCCACCTTCAAGCAGGTGGCCGACCCGGTCGTTGGTCAGGACGGCACCACCGCCGACGCCACCTTCAACAACATCCAGGGCAAGCTGGTCGCCGATCCCCACACGCACAACGTGTACGACATCTACGCCGCCGGGGAGACGGGCGTGCTGAAGGGGCGCACCTTCACGCCCAACCACATCATCGTCTCGCGCAGCAGCGACATGGGCCAGAGCTGGACGGCAACGACCGCCTTTACGGCGCCTGCCGGCACGAGCCTGGGCAACATCTTCCCGGCGCTGGCCGTCGATCCGACCAACGGCAATCTCTACGCCGTCTGGTCCGACGGCAAGACCGTCTCGCTCGCCAGCTCGACCGACCAGGGCAACCACTGGTCGTCGGCCGTGACCGTCAGCGGCGCCCCGGCCACCACAGCAGTGCTCCCCTGGGTCGCCGCCTATCACGGCACCGTAGACGTGGTGTATTACGGCACGACGGCCTCCTCCGACCTGGATCCCAGTGCCGACTGGCACGTCTACTTTGCGCAGAGCACCGGCGGCGGCTTCACGCAGGCGCAGGTGAACAGCAGCCCCAACCACCACGGCGTGATCTGCACTGGCGGCACCGGCTGCGGGCCGGGCACGCGCAATCTGCTCGATCTCTTCCAGGTGGCGATTGACCCACAGAATGGCAAGGCGGCGATCATCTACACCGATGACACGCTGTCCACCTCCAATGACCCGAATAACTTCGCCTGCCTGCCAAGCCAGACGCCACCGTGCCCGCTGCCGCAGGCCGTCCTGGCGCAGCAAAGTTAGGCTGCTCTAGCGAAAATCGTCGTTCCTTCTCTCTTCCGGCCGGCCCATCTCGGGCCGGCCGGAGCTTTGCGCGCGGAACGTTCGTGAGATCGCCGGCAAGCATGTATAGCCGATAGCCCGTGCCAGGCTGTGTCGGCGTAGAATAGAGCGTGTATGGTGTGCGCAGCCCAAGCGTAAGCGAGAGGAGGTGATTCGGAAGTGCCCATGCCCGCGAACGACCGGAATATCAGGGATGCACCCACAGCGCACGACGAATCGCCCTCGTCACATGATGCGGCGCCCACGCGCGATCCGGCGACCGAGGAGCAGATCCTCGCCGCGCACATTGGCGGGCAAGTGCCGCTGAATGGGCCGATCATCATCGCCGACTACGATCCAGCGTGGCCGCGGCTCTTCGAGCGCGAGCGCGACCGGATCCGCGCGGCGCTCGGCGACCGGGTCGTGATGATCGAGCACGTCGGCTCGACCTCGGTCCCCGGTCTGGCCGCCAAGCCCAGGATCGACCTGCTGCTGGTCGTGGCGGATTCCGCCGATGAGCCATCCTACGTGCCCGCGCTGGAGGCTGCCGGCTACGTACTGCGCATCCGCGAGCCAGACTGGTATCAGCACCGCGTCTTCAAGGGTCCGGATACCGACGTCAATCTGCATGTCTTCTCGGCGGGCAGTGGGAGACCTGAGATCGGGCGCATGCTGCTCTTCCGCGACTGGCTGCGCACCAACGAAGCCGATCGCCGGCTCTACGAGCGCACCAAGCGCGACCTGGCCAGCCGGACATGGAAGTACACCCAAAACTACGCCGACGCCAAGACGACGGTGGTCGAGGGGATCCTCGCACGGGCACAAGCGCACGCAGACGACCAGGGCCGAGGGAGCGGCGGGGAGAACAGCACAGACCTGTAGGAGCTGGGATCGCCTCTTGCCCTGGCGCGTAGCGGACGGGTATACTGCCCTCAGTATCCACGTATTGAGCCGGCGCCTCCTGCCGGCTCGCGACGAAGGGAGGGTGACGAGATGAGCACGTCCGCACGTCTGCTCGTTTCCCGGCGTCACTCCTCCCAGCTCCTCCCATCATCGCACCAGCGCCAGCTTTCGCGAGCGGAGGGCTGCCTTGTGGCCGCGCGTGCGGCCTGGTGACGTGACCGCGAGACGAGATGTGACCGGCGGGCGTTTGCTCGCCGGTTTTCTTTTGTCGTCCGCATTCACCACCATGAGCCGGCACAACAGCACAGCATCAAAGGAGCCATCCGCTGAGCACCAAACATCGTTCCAGCGCCGCCAGCCAGACTGAGCCGGCCGGCGGCGCATCGGAGTCACTGCTCGAAGGTCTGATTGTTGACGGCAGCCGCGGCCTCTACCGTGTCGAGACGCCGCATGGCCCGTTCACCTGCACCATCCGCGGCAGGCTGCGCAAAGAGTTGACCTACGCCGAGAATCGTGGCGTGCGCCGCGGGAGCGTGCGCTCGGTCGCCGTCAAGCCGCATGATCCCGTCGCCGTGGGCGACCGCGTGTACCTGCTGCCCATCGCGCCGCAGCAGGGCGTGATCGAGCAGGTGATCGCCCGTGCGGGCGGCGCTTTCACGCGGCGCGATCCCGATCCCAAGCAGGGCAGCCTGCGCACGGTGGCCGGCCTCGACCAGATCGTGCCGGTCTTCGCCACGCGCGAACCGGAGCCGCACCTGGGGCTGCTCGACCGCATGCTGGTGGTCGCTGAGGCGCAGCGCATCGGCGCGCTAATCTGCGTCACCAAGCTCGACCTGGGCCTGAGCGCCGAGCTGGCCGCGCGGCTTGACGTCTACCGGCGCCTCGGCTATCTGATCGTGCTGACGAGCACGGCCACCGGCGAGGGGATCGACACGCTACGCGAGCGACTGGCGGGCAGGGTCTCGGCGCTGGTGGGCAAGTCGGGCGTTGGCAAGTCGAGCCTGCTCAACGCGCTGCTGCCCGCTGCAGCCCAGGCAACCGGCGCGGTGAGCGGCACCACCGGCAAGGGCCGCCACACCACCACGTCCACGCGGCTCTTCGCGCTCGGCGGGCCACAGGGCGGCTACCTCGCCGATACCGCCGGCATCCGCGCGCTGGGGCTGGAGCGCGAGGCCGAAGCCGCGCTCGACTGGTGCTTCGTCGAGTTCCGGCCCTATCTGGACGCCTGCGAGCAGCCGGCCTGTGCGCACCTTGACGAGCCAGGCTGCGTCGTGCGGGCGGGGGTAGCGGCTGGTGCGATTGATGCCGAGCGCTACGCGAGCTACCGTCGCCTGCGTGAAGACGCGGACGACTGAGTGATGGGCTTCCGCTCGCCATCCGACGGGCGACAAGCCAACCGCAGGAGGTACAGATCCATGGCATCCCAACATCCTATGCTCGCCGGCATCTATCAGGGCTGGGAGCGCTACAACGGTTTGCTGGCCGGCGCGCTCGCGCCGCTCAGCGACGAGCAGCTCGATCTGCGCGCGACGCCGAACCTGCGCTCGATCCGCGAGCTGGCGACGCACCTGATCGCCGTTCGAGCGCGCTGGTTCCACCTTGCCCTGAGCGAAGGTGGCGACGAGCTTGCCGCCATCGGCGCCTGGGACCGTCCGGGAGAGCCGGCGCGCAGTGCGAGCGAGCTGCTCGCCGGCCTGGAGGCGACGTGGCGCCAGATGACCGAGGCAATCGCCCGCTGGACGCCAGAGCAGCTCGACGAGACCATCACGGAGGAGGAGGACGGCGAAACCGAGACATTCACGCGGCCGGAGGTGATCTGGCATCTCATCGAGCACGACCTGCATCACGGCGGCGAGATCGGCTATTCGCTGGGCATGCACGGCTTGGCGGCGCCGGACATCTAAGGGGCCGGCAGAGTGATTCACCACAGAGGAAACGGAGGGAACGGAGGGAGGAGAAAGAGAAAGGCGACGGCCACAAGCTCAGCGCCGCGGTGCACGGGGCGCAGCAGGAGGGGGCGGCGGCGAAGGCGCTTCTGGCGGCGATGACGCACGGCGGTGCGCAGCGGCAAGCAGCCACTCGCGCAGCAGCGACATCGCCGCCACCCGCACGAGCAGCGCGAAGACCAGGCCGGCCACCACCGCGAGCACGCCCGTGACGCCGACCTGCGTCAGGAAGAAGTAGCACGCCAGGCCCGCCAGCACGGCGAAGGCAGTCACGCCGGTGCGCAGCGCCGCGAGGGTGGTCTGCGCGCGGCGCTGCGGTGTTCGGCCGCCGGGTGCATCTTTCCGCGGCGCGGCGGGCGAAGGTGAGCGCGAGGGTGGGCGCGAGGGCATGGCTAGCGGCTCCCCGCGTGCGATGTGGTCTCGCCCGATGGCTTCTCTTCGGGCGGCGCCTCACCGTAGGTGACGAGCAGCTTGTTGACCAGGCCGGCGATCTCGTGCCAGATGTAGTGCTGGTATTCGAGCATCGTCGCCTGGCGCTCGTCGTAGGCGCGCGAGCCGGGGTTGCGCTGCGCGTTCTGCATGAAGCGCTGCGCCAGCTCGTAGGTGTGGTGGCCGCGTTCGTCGAGGTAGGCGCGCAGCTCCTCGAGGTCGTGTAGCAGCGACGCGAGGGTTGCGGCTGCGTCGGCGCGCGACGCGGTATCACCGGCTGGGTGAGCGTTCTTTGGCATGGGGCCGTGCCCCCTTGTGGCGTGCGGCCGCGGGTCTACACTCGCGGCGGCTAGGACGGCTGCGAGCCGGGAGGGGTGATCTCGACGTGCAGCGCATCGTTGAAACGGTTGAAATAGTTGAACAGGCCGATCACCGCCGCCAGCTCGACGATCTGCCCCTCGTCGTAGAGCGCTCGCAGCTCGGCCCACACCTCCTCGTCCACGCCGTGCGGGTCGGTGGTCATACGCTCGGCCAGCGTCAGCGCGGCGCGCTCGGCGGGCGTGAACATGTCCTCGTGCTGGTCAATGTTGTACATCGCGTCCAGCAGCTCTTCCGAAGCGCCCAGCTGCTTTGCCAAAGCAGTATGCGAGGCCATTCAGTAGTAGCAGTGGTTGATCTGCGAGACGCGCACTGCCAGCATCTCTTTGAGCCGCCGCGGCACCGTACCTGTCTCGAAGACCGCACGCAGGTGCGCCTCGGCGGTGACGGCGATGTCGGGGCGCAGCGCCATCGTGCGGAACATGTTGGGCATGTTGCCGCGCTCGGCCTGGAGGCGCTCCAGCATCGCGTGGGCCTCGGGGCTGGTGTCCTCCGGCTCGACGGGGCGAATGCGTGGCATGCGGCGTCTCTCCTGCCTGATGGCTCCGGCGCGATCCTCATCCGCGCTCACTTTGGATTATAGCGGATCGTGAGCTCCGTGCGGGAGCCGCGTCCGCCGGGCATGCGGCGCCGGTAGATGCATCGATGCCTCCTGTAGCCTACTGTAGGGCCGAGACACGTCTCGCCCCCTCGCGCCTGACAGCGACCGCGCCACTGTCACGTCGTGATACTACCGCGCACAATCAGCCGGTGCATGGCTTGTGGGCGCATGCTACAGTGGGAGGCACACAGCGGCAGGCGGGCGTGAAGGGCGGCGATGGACATGAGGGCGCGCGCGCGAGGCCCTGGAGCGTGAGGCAGCGGTGTGGCCCCTGTGGCAGCGGTGGTTGGCGCTCGGCCTGCGCTGGCCGGTGCGCCTGATCTATGCCCTGTGCTTCGTTGTCGTGCTCCTCGATACTGTGATGCGAATCCCGATCAACGGTGCCATCCTGCTGCCGGCGAAGATCGGTATGGTAGCACTCAGTCTGTGGTTCGCCGCCGCAGCGCTTGTCAGGGCGCTACATCTGTCGTCTATCGTGCCGGAGCCTATGCCGCTATGGCTGAAGCGCATCATGCGCGCCTGCTTATTTCCGGTGCGCTGGGGCCTCGCGCTGGCAGCACCGCTCGCCGAGCTTGTGCCGCTGGTCTTTGTGTTCCCATCGGTAAGAGGGACGACAATTGCAGAGGTCGTGGCAGCATTGATCTGTGTCGGCATCGCGATCGGTGCCGGCCCCATGCTCATGGTGATCGCCGGAGTTGTGCTTGCCCTCCCAATCATCATCCCCATTGGCATCGTGCGGAGCATCCGTAATCGCCGCGACCGCCGCTATCGCGAGATCTATCGCTACCTGGGGCATCCGCCGTGGTAAACAGACTTCCTACCCCCGCCGCGCTCGACCTGCTGCGCCTGCACGTCGAGGCCGGCTGGGGCGTGCGGCTGCCGCCGCTCGTCGCTGGGTGTGAGCACGCCTGCCTGCCCGGCGGCGCTGTGCCGGAGTGGGCGGTCTACGTGGTGGATGTCGGGGCGTTGAGCGAACGCCCGCCGGAGGGTGGCACGGGGCGCGTGCGCATCCACCGCGATGCCGGTGCCACATTAGACATGCTCGCGCTGCTTTGGCAGGCTGCCGAGGCTGCCCTGGACGCCGGCTCCCCCTCGCCGGGCGCCACGTGCGAGGTGGCGCTGCATTTGGCCGCGCCATCGAGGCTGGATGCGGCGGCCGCTCGCACGCTGGCACGCCCGCTTGGCGAGCGAGATCGCGCTGCCGTCGAGGAGTTCGAGCTGGGCGAGAGTCCCTACTATCTGGATACGCCGCGGCGGAGCCCGGTGATTGGAGCGTTCCTCGACGGGCGGCTCGCGGCGATCGCCCATAGCTCGCGCCGGACTGCGGAAGCCTGCGAGCTGGGCGTAGACACGGCCGCGTGGGCGCGGCGCCGCGGCTGTGGCCTGGCGGTGGCGACCCTATGGACGGCAGGCGTCACAAATCAAGGGCTGGTGCCACTCTATAGTGCGATGGCCGAGAACGCTGCCTCGCTCGCGCTGGCGCACGCCGCCGGCTACCGACCCTTCGCCCGCGCGGCATACCTGGCGGCACTCG
>DASVAA010000158.1:0-37898 GCA_036376595.1 Ktedonobacterales bacterium
ATCCGCCGATAGACGTCGGGATGCTCGTGCTGGAGCCATGTGGCAAGCGTGGGGCCGACATCGAAGCTGATGGAGTCAAAATTGCCCACCACGGCGTTGGGGCGGTAGCACTCGGCGGTGATCTTCTCGTTGAAGTTGTCATACGGAGTCGCGCCAGGCTCGTGGGGGATGCGGCCCGTAAAGGGGTCCTCGCGTGGCGGCTGGTAGAAGTGCCCATGAACAGACAGGTACAGGTGCGTGGTACCGGCCATGGCTACACTCGGCCTTCTCACCGGGCCTCATCATGGTGAGATGAGTCCGCGCCGCGCGCGTCTCCAACCGCGCGCCGGCGTCGGGAAGTTGCGAACGCTGCGAGCGCAGCGTAGGCGCCAACTGTTACGGCGCAGTGGCTTACCCTTACATAGCCCTCACCAGCTCGTGAACAGCGCTGGCCGCGATCAGCGCGGCTCCCACCCCGTCTTCGAGTCGCGGGTGGTTCTGTGGCATCAGTCTTGTTGCGTGCGGTGCCATCAACGTTCTGTCACAGACCGCCTGTAACTCAGGGCCGAGACCAGGGCGGCGCAGGGCGACGCGGAAGGCGCACCGGGAGGGCGCGCGGCCGACACACGGGAAGTCATGGACGTGCGCCTCACAGGTCCATTCAGAACAGGCTGGCTGGTATGGATCATCCTCGTGAGGAGAAGGAGCGACTCATGTGGAAGCGTCGTGAGGCGTTGCACCTGGCGAGTCTCGCCGTGCTGTTAGGCATCGTGATCGTCGGGCTAGGCTCCGATCAGGTGCATTTTCCGGCGGCCACAAGCATCACGAGTCCATCGGGCGCCGGCTGGACGACGCGCGGAGCCAATATCATCACGCCCGCCGGCAAGGCATTTGTCATCGCCGGCGTGAGCTGGTACGGCCTGGAAACACCGCAGTTCGTGCCCTACGGATTAGACGCCCAGAATTACACGAGCATTCTGAGCGAGACGAAGAGCTATCAGTTCAACACCCTTCGCATTCCCTTCTCGAACGAGGTCTGGGAGAAGGATCCGCGTCCCAACCCGCAACTGAGCCGTGCCTGCGCTGCCTGTCAGGGCCTGCGCGCGCGCGACATCCTGGCGCTGATCATCAATCACGCGGGGTCGATCGGCCTGCACGTGATCCTGGACGACCATCGGTCTGACGCCGGCTCCTCGACTGCCCCGAACGGCCTCTGGTACAACACCGACGGCGCCCTTGGGTACACCGAGCGGGACTGGATGCGGGACTGGGTCGACGTTCAGCGATGGGTGCAGGGACAGCGCATGACTCTCGGCGCGACCGACCGCGTGGCCGTGTATAATCGCGCATCGGACGGCTTCCCCACGGTGCTGGGGTACGATCTTCGGAACGAGCCGCACACGCCACCGGGACAACCGTATCTGACGGGTGCTACCTGGGGCACCGGCGACGGCATCAATCCGCACAAGAACCCGAACCCCAACCCCTTCGCGCCAGTCTGCGTGGCGACCTCCACATGTCATGATTGGCGCTTGGCGGCCGAGCGAGCGGGCGATACGCTCCTTGGTGATGCCAGGCGTCACGGCTGGCCCGCTCCCCTGATCTTCGTGCAGGGTGTCAGCAACTACCCCGCCGCGCCGCCTCATACTCCCGAAGGCCCGTATGACCTTTACCGGTGGGGCGGCCAGCTCGAAGGTGTCAATGGCAACGCCGACAACCCAGGCGCGCCCATCGTGTTGAACACGGGCGGCACGGCGTCGCGGCTTGGACCCGCGGTTGCCAACCAGCTCGTCTATGTCACGCGCGACTACGGCCCTGACATTAGCGCCACGGATTGGTTTACCTCCGCCACGTGCTATCGGCTGGGATGCGCGCCCAAAGGCTCCGTCTCGGGGCTGGTGGACCTGTGGTGCCAGCGATGGGCGTACATTGAACTGCCGCCCGGCCGCTATGGTGACTGCACCGGCGGCATCCAGCCTCACTTCTGGTCCGCCGCGACCTGGCAGAGCACCGGGGCCGTGCCCTACACGCAGGCGCCGGTGTGGATTGGCGAGTTCGGCACGGGCAATGGGGCGGGTGATCTCAGCTCGCCAACACCCGGCTCTCAGGGCCAGTGGTTTACCGATCTCATCAATTTCATCCAGAGCAGCTACACCCGCACCGCGCGAAACGATTCAGGGCTGCCCCTGCACTCCCTCAACTGGACCTATTGGGCGCTCAACACAGACGATGCCTATGCGCTGCTCGGCCCCCAGTTCGCCGGGCTTGCCAACTCGGCAAAACAATACTCCTTCCTTTGTTTCATCCTGCGCTCCCCGCCACCGAAGACACATCCCCTACGGCCATGCGGCTCAACTGGGGTGTTACCCGCGCCGCATTAGCGCACACGCGCCGTCCAGCTTACTCGCACCGCGTGCGTCCCACTTGCCATGCTCAACGAGCCACAAGATATAGCCCCGCACGTGATCGCCGGGCCGCGCCACCCCATGCGAAGGCTCAGGACGTTTCGGAAATTCAACCTGTATGAGATCCGTAATATTCGCCATCCGATTCGTAACCGTCACGCATCACGATAGAGGAACGCGACAGGGGGCGCCGCATCACGCAGGCCGCACCCCCGACTGGGCGCTCCGTTCGGACGGCATCGGTCAGCACCCCCGCTTGCAATCATCCCTCTTCAGGGGTGTCGAGCCAAAGCGTGGGAGCGCGAACACGGCAGACGACCCAGGCCGACCTGGGCGGTCACCTCGGCTGGCTGCGGAGAGGATCGGGCGTCAGATGGACCTCACGACGCGCGGGAATATCCCTGGTCTTGAAGTACACGCCGCAACGGCAGGTGAGAAGTGCGCGATCTGCTCGCGGCGCACGTCAGAGGGCATGTTCGCCTTCCATGAGTGTGTCGAGTTGCCGGTTCCGTGTCAGACATGGCTTCTGTGCCAGGGCTGCGCCGCAGCCATCATGGCCCAGTTGGAGCACTCCGCGGTGCATTCGCCGCTGCGCATACGCATCGCCGTCGGTCTTGTGGCAGCCGAGCGTAGGCCGCGGTCCCGACATACGATCCGGGATTTCGCATTCTGGGACGAGATGTCCGACCAGCAGATGGACGGGCTGATGGCAGCTTTCGTTCTCTTCATGTTCCTGATGCCCCCGCTCGTGTTCCTGCTGGTCACGGTGTTCGCCGTCATCAGTCCCCTGGGCCGCTGAGCGCCGCCAGGGATCTTACTGCTCGCGCGGCGTCACAGTCAGTCACATCATGGACCACTCCTTAACATCCCGTCTGGATGACGACAGGAGAAGGGAAAGACGTATGGCGAGCCTCCAAGGTATCGCTCGCCACCGGTCCACCGGCCAGACGATTCCAGCGCAGTTCAGGCTTCCGCATCCAGCGCCTTGTGTCCTCACGCCGTAGCGGCTCCGTTTGGATTACCTCTCCCCGGAAGGATGCTCGTATGGCAAAACATATTTCGCGCCGCTCGGCAGCCATAGTGGCTTGCGTCGTCATCCTGTTCCTTGCGGCCGCGGCGGTGCCGATGACGATGGCTCACCTCACGGTATGGCCGCTCAGTCAATTGAGCGGGGCACGTGACTCGTCCCGACCTGCGGCGCAGCGTGGTGTCCCCGCGCCTCCCTCCGCGACGAGCGAATCCCTACAAGGCACCTCCCCTGCTTCAGCGCAGCTCGTGACGCGGGACCTGACACCCGCTACTCAGCTCCGTCTCACCGCTTCGGGTTTCTTGCCCAAGGAACATTTGGTCGTCAGCGTCGAAGACCCCCAGGGACATACGTACGAGCAGGTCACGCTAACGGCGGGCAATGACGGCCGCCTGCGCGAAACCTCAGTCTCGGCGCCACCACAACTGGCCTCGGGAAGCTACGAAGTGCTGGTCGTCGGCAGTACGAGCCATCGCGCGGCCAGTGTCACGTTTCAGATGCATGTCATCCCGCCAACCGTTGTGTTCGACGCCTACACCGGCACGCCTGGGCAGACGGTTGGCTTCAGCGGAAGCGGGTTCATTCCAGGAGAGGAGGTCGTCATTTACCTTGGCAAGGCGACTACCCCGCTGGCCGACGCGAGGGCGACAGACACCGGCGCCATCGGCGGCCGCCTGACGGTGCCCGCGCTGGTAGCCGCTACATATACGCTCACTGTTGTTGGAACCCTCAGCCAGACACCGATCTCTGTTGGCTTCAGCATCCAGGGATTCGCCCCGTGGGTCGTCCTGGATCGCTATGCCCTGACGTCGGGGCAGGGTCTGGGCTTTATCGGACAGGGCTTTGCCTCCAACGAGCCGGTGCTGGTCTATCTGAACGCGACGACTGGGAACCCGGCGCTGCACATGACGGCTGACTCGTCAGGCCGGATTGTCGAGCAGGATACCTGGATGCCATCCGTGGCGAGCGGCCAAAATGTGCTTACCTTTGTCGGACAGTGGTCCAAGGCCTCCACCGTGGCAGAGTTCACGGTCCTGCCGTCGGCTCAACCATCCCCAACCGTCACAGCGCCATGAATCGTGGCGCCGATGGGTCTTCCCCCGGCGGTGCATACATGGACGATGAAGGACACACAAAGGACACACAAAATGGACCTGAAGGAGATGAACGCATGAGGCGTCGAACAGCAGCCGAAGCGCACGCAACGCATAGCGTACCGCTCGCGGAGAAACGGCTTGCCGACTATGCCGCGGTGGCAGGCGACGACACGATCGCCGAGCTTGAATGCCTCGCGCGCCCGCTCCGCGGTGCGCGTGTGCTGCACATCTCGTCCACGGCATACGGCGGGGGAGTGGCCGAGATGCTGCGTACTCTCGTCCCGCTCATGAACAGCGTGGGGCTGGACGCGCAGTGGCGCGTGATCGCCGGCGACGAGGACTTCTTCGCCGCCACCAAGGCCATGCATCATGCGCTACTGGGGATGGAGGACCTGGACCTAACACCTGAGAGGCAGAGCGCGTATCTGCGGGCGAACGCCGACAATGCCGCCTCCATCGAGGATACGTTCGATTATGTGGTCGTGCATGACCCGCAACCCGCGCCACTACGGAGCCTGCGTTGGTCCGATCGGGGCGTATGGACCTGGTGCTGCCACACGGACCTGAGCGCGGCGGACCCTAGCTGGTGGTCATTTCTGCGCCCGTTCATCCAGTTGTACGACGCCGCCATCTTCACCCAGCCCACCTCCGTCGAGCGCGACCTGCATCTCGACACCATCGCGATCATCCCGCCGGCCATCGATCCCCTCAGTCCCAAGAATCGGCCGATGAGTGAGCGCGAGGCAGCCAATACCGTCTCCGCGTTCGGCGTCGAGCCTGCGCGGCCGATGCTGACTCAGGTGTCGCGCTTCGACCCCTGGAAAGATCCGCTCGGCGTGATCGATGTCTACCGCAACGTCAAGCGTGAGCACCCCACCCTCCAGCTTGTGCTGATCGGCTCGCTGGCCCACGACGACCCGGAAGGCGTGGAGTACTACTGTCTCGCCCAGGAGTATGCCGACGGCGACCCGGACATCCATCTGCTCACCAATCTGGATGGTGTGGGCGCCGCCCAGGTGAATGCCTTCCAGCGCCAGGCGACCATCATCCTCCAGAAATCGTTGCGCGAGGGCTTCGGGCTGCCGGTCGCGGAGGGCCTATGGAAGGCCAAGCCCGTGATCGGCGGGCACGCTGGCGGTATCCCGCTTCAGATCCAGGACGGGGTCAATGGGTATCTGGTGGACTCGGTCGAGCAGTGCGGCGACCGCGTGCTGGAGCTGCTGGCGAATCCGAAGCAGGCGCGTACAGCGGGTGATCGCGGGCACACTGTGGTGGAGCGCGAGTTCCTTTCGACGGCTAACCTGCGCGGCTACCTCAAGCTCTTCAACGAGCTGGCCCAGCCGTCTCCCGCGCTGCGTAACGCATATCCTGCCAGGGACGCGGCCGGGTGGCTGTCAACGTCGATCCGGTAGGAACGCTAACCAAACGGCACGCTGTTTCGGCGGTGTAGTCATCATGCACACTCGCGTAAGGTTTCGACACACCCCTGTAAGGCTTGCCTTGTACGATGCCACCAGTCGCGGTCAAGCGGGGCACGCGCTCCCGCCAGGTGGGTGGCACGCGCAGCCAGGATACTCGCCAGCAGGGTGGGGAGCACGCCGGCACCGAAGGCTGTGTAGCTACTGCGTCCCAGGTCGGCATCGAGACGTCGAATCAAGACGCCGAGACGTCGAGGCGCCGCCGCAGCCGACAGGCAGATCGTCGCGAAGGGAGGGAGACATCCATGTTTACACACAGCCTGCGCCGAAGCGAGCCGGTGTCCCATCGCTCTCGTCCCACCGACCGCCGGTATCGCCGCCGCATCCTCCTATGGCTCTGCATTCCATTGCTGTTCGTAGTGGCGGGCTCCGCGATGCTCTACGCCCACACGCAAGGATCAGCCGCGGCGGCAAGGACGCCCGCGTACGGCACCCACGCGCCCTCCGCGCCGATGCAGCCGGCGGATTGGTTCATCCAGTCGATCGTGACGGGGGACGGGGCACTCGGCTGGCACCAGCTCTGCCCCAACATTCAGGCCCAGTTGCCCGAGGATGTCTTGGTCCAACAGGCGAACACAATGCATGCTGCGGCGGCACGCCAGGGTGTCTGGCCGACGATAGAACCGATGGGTACTCGTACCCAATCAGGCGGCGGAGTCGTCCACATCTATCGAGTCACCGCCCATTGGCCGAACGGCGCCACCCAGCAGCAGACCTTCAGCGTGCTCACGGGGAATTCAGGGTGCGTCGCGGACGTGCAGATGCAGCTGAAATAGCCGTCTGCCCAGTGTTGATGGCGGCGTACCGCGGACCGGGACGGCGGGCCTGACGCTTCTCACATGTGGTTGCGGGATCAGTGACCATGTCGAGCGAGCCGGTGCCGGAGAGCTCAAGATGAAGGAACAACAGCCATCGCCAGCACCCCACCCCGACACCGAGCGCGACCCCGCCTCGGGTTCAACTGCTCGCCGCACGTCCGCGGGCGAGCGCCCTGAGCCTTTGGAAGAGCCGCCGATGGCCGACAGGCGATTGCCGTCGCGGCTCTTCTGGGCACTGCGGCAGCAGATCGTAGCCCTCCATCCGCCCACGTGGCGCACGCTCGCAGTGGGTGCCTTCATCGTGTGCGTGGCCGCCTTCATCATTGGGATGCGCTCCCCATCCCCCTCGCCCAGTGCGCCACTGCCAATGGCACCAGACACGAGGCAGTTCTCGATAGCAAACCGCCCTACGCTGGTGTTTGAACACTTCATCGGCAATGTGAACATCATGCCGGGGCCGGGCGGTCGCGTGACCATCAAGCAGAAGGAGAACGGCGAGACCGACGCGATCCAAATCCACTATGCTCAGCGTGGCGACACGGTCACGGTCACAGTGGATATCCCCGGCGGCCTGCTGGAAGACACCTGGGTGGATTTCGACGTGCGGGTGCCTGCACATGCCGGTGTCACGACGACGATAGCAACCGGTACCCTCGAAGCCACCGATCTCAGCGGCCGCATTGTGCTGACCAACACCAATGGCGCGATCTGGGCCACCAACCTCACGGGATCGACTGGCTTGAAGACGCAGAGCGGCTCGATCAACCTCACACATGTGTCTGGAGCGGTGGCGGTCTACACGGAGAATGGCACGGTCACGACCACCGCCACGCACCTCCAGGGGCACTCTTCAATCCAGGCGGAAAGTGGCACGATCAATTTTCACGGGGCACTCAGCAAAACCGGGAGCTATATGTTTCGCAATGGCAACGGTGCGGTGGGACTCACCCTGCCGTCCAACTCGGCCTTTGCGTTAGACGCCCGCAGTGCCAGCGGCTCGATCAATTCAGACTTTCGGGGTATTGCGGTCGTCCATGAAAACGGCTTTAGCCAGGCTCGCGGCACCGTCGGCGGCAGCGCCGGCACTGGCGCACACCTGATCATCCAGACTGCCGGCGGGTCCATCGATCTGCACCAAGGAAGCTAGAGCGATCCGCCGTCGTCCGCGGCGTCGCGCCACCTTGACCACATTGCCAGGCTTGGAGGCGCCCGATCGCTTGAGGGATGCGCTCAGCTCCCCTGCCGCTGCCACCGACCCTCCGCGAGAGGAGGTCACACTATGGATTGGGCGGGGAGACGTCGTGCCGCCGCTGGTCCCAAGGTTCATCGCGGGTGCCTGGTCGTACTGTCGTGTCTCGCGGGGCTGCTTGCCGTGGGATTGACACTCGCCGCGCTCCTGGATCCGCAGGAGGCACAATCGCTTGCGGAAATCATCCGACGGCCGGCGGCGCACTCGTCGGCGGACTGGACACGGTTCGGCTTTGATGCGAGCGGGAAGCGAAACAACTCGGTTGAGGCCCACATCAACGCGACCACGGTGAGGCGCCTACACGTGATGTGGCGATCTCAACTGCCCGGCGTCGCGGACTCTACGCCGGCCTATCTGCACGGGCTGACTTTCCCCGATGGCACCGTGCGCAATGTGCTCTATCTGACCACCAAATCGGGCGGCCTAGTAGCACTGGACGCGGATTCGGGCGCTCTGCTCTGGAGACGGTCCAATCCCACCTACGACCCGAACAAGATCACGACCTCCTCACCGTATGCCGATGCTTCGTCGCGCACGGTGTACAGCTATGGCCTTGACGGACGTGTGCACAAGTACGACGCGATCACCGGCAGGGAGAGGTTCGACGGCGGATGGCCCAAAACCGTCACGACGATGCGGCTGTCAGAAAAGGAATCGTCGGCCCTCAATGCCGCCAATGGCTTGCTCTATGTGACGATGGCGAGCTTCGGCGGCGATGCTCCTCCTTATCAGGGGCACGTGGTCACGATCAATCTCGCCACGGGCGCGACCCACGTATTCAACACGATCTGCTCCGACCACACCCACCTGCTCGCGCCGGGCGAGTGCCGTGACAACGGCGCGGGCATCTGGGCCAGACCCGGTGTCGTCGTGGACCCGCAAACGGGCGACGTCGTCTTCGCCACAGGAAACGGCCCCTACACCGCCGACACGGGCGGACACGACTGGGGCGACAGCATGCTCATTCTGTCACCGGACGGCAGCCGGCTGCTCGACGCGTACACGCCGCGCAAACCGAACAGTCTGTACATGCAGGACCTCGATCTCGGCAGCTCCGCGCCTGCCTTGCTGCCGGCCATTCCGGCAAGCAGCACGCCACATTTGGCGGTCCAGGCGGACAAGGAGGGACTCTTGCGGCTGCTCAATCTGCGGAACCTGAGCGGCCGAGGTGGCCCAGGCCACGTCGGTGGTGAGCTGCAAACACTCAACGCGCCCAATCACTGCCCGGTGGTGAGCCAACCAGCCGTCTGGACCGATCCAGCGACACGTGGTATTTGGATATTCGTGTCGAGCGGCTGTGCGCTCGGCGGCTATCAGGTCACCGTTTCAGCGGATCACCACGTCCTGTTGCGACCGCAATGGACCGTCCCCCTGGGAGCAACGTCGCCGATGGTGGCAGGTGGTGTGGTCTTTGCCGCGACGACGGGGAGCAAAGAGATTCTCGCGCTCGACCCCCACACCGGCCATGTCCTCTGGACGAGCAGCGAGCGGCATGGTGGCAGCATCGGCTACACACATTGGGAGAATCCGATTGTCGTGAATGGCCGCCTGTACTGCTCAGATGAGAACGGGGCGGTGATAGCCTACGGACTCTAACGGCGTAAACGGCGCCCAGTCACCAGGCACGCAGCATGGAGGAGTCCATGCTTGCCGACTGGGACGACGTCCCCGTCCTCGGCCGCGCATATCTGGTGCGCGGCGACCGTAGGCCGAGGAGTGGGCACGACCACGCTGTCGCCCCACCCCGTCGCCTTCCTCGCCGGTTGCGCCTGCGGGGACAACGATAGTTGTATTGACGCGTGCTGCCCAGCGCCCCCCGCACGGGGTGAGGCTTGAGGGTGAGCCACCACCTCATCTTGTGGCTCAGTGGAGAGCCACTCTATGAGGAGATCTGGTATTTCCTACTGGGCAGCGGCATGTTCCATCCGCACGCCCCCGGCGCGAATGGCGTCGCGAGATCGGGCAGCCTCATGACCGTTGAAGCCGCCCGCCTCTCATGCTAGACTGTAGGCTGTCCGCGCCCCGAGTCGCACGGGCGTACGGAGAGTGGAGCCGGCCCAGCATGTATCGAGGACCTGGCGCGGTGGCAGTCGCGTCTTGGGGCATCCCCGGACGCCGATGGGAGGCGCCTGGCAAGCGCCTGCGGGAGGCGATGGCACATGGCGAGTGACGCACTCTATCAGGCGGAGCACATCGGCGACTGGGGCACACCGGCAGCTCCTGCGGGTGGGGACTACGCGGCCGAGACAGTGCGCCTGCCCGATGGCACCGATCTCTTCTTCCGCGCGTGGCGGGCAGCCGACGCGGCAGCGCCGGTGCTCGTCTTCCTCCACGGTCTGGGCGCGCACACCGGCTGGTTCATTGACATGGGCAACGCGCTGAGCTCCCGCGGTCTCAGCGTGGCGATGGACGATCACCGCGGCTTTGGACGCTCTGGCGGCCCGCGCGGCCACGTGCGACGCGGCAACGTCTACCTCGACGACCTCGGCGCCTTCCTCGACGAGGTCCAACGCCGGCAGCCGCAGGCGCCCCTCTTCCTGGCCGGGCACAGCATGGGCGGCATCTTCGCCACCTACCTCGCCGCGGCCGACGCTCGTGCCGGCCGCAACCGTATCCGCGGTCTGGTGCTGCTCAACCCGTGGGTCAAGGAGATCATCAAAGTGCCGTTTGGCACCCTGCTCGCCGGCTTCCCCGCCGGGCTGCTCGGCTCGGCGGCGCCCTTCCCGCTGCCGCCCAACCCCGCCGTGATGACGACCAACCCCGAAGCCGTGGCCCTGCTCAACGACGACCGCTACTGGGTCAGCCAGCAGAGCAAGGCGTTCCTCGTCCAGTTGCTGGGCCTGCGCAATGGCATCCTCAAGCAGGCGCGGGAAGTGCGCGCGCCCGCGCTGGCGATCCAGTCCGAGGCCGACCGCTCGGTCTCGCAGCGCCACTCGCGCAAGCTCTTTGCTGCACTCGGCAGCACCGACAAGACCTGGAAGGCCTACCCTGGCTACGCGCACGATTTCGAGTTCGAGCCGGACCGCTCTGCCCTCGACAACGATCTCGCGGACTGGATAGTGCAGCACCAAGCATGATACGGTGAGGATGGTCAACCTGTCTTTGCGCTAGAGCTGCCAGCGGTTGAAACCGCGCCTCTGGGGCCTTGCGGCCACGAAGTCCGCCTGCGCGGACTGGGACCAGAGATGGGCGGGGCCCCGGCGCTAGTGAGAGAGCTTCACACACGAGATCATGCTGGAGAAATTGCTGGAGTTGGCGCGACTCTTTCGGGCCGAGGGCTACGAGCTCTACATGGTCGGCGGGACCGTGCGCGACCTGCTGACGCGCCACGTAGGGGCGTACGGTGTACGCCCGTCGCCCGACGTGGACCTGGCGACCAATGCGCGCCCTGCCGAGGTCAAGCGCCTCGCCAATATGACCAACCCCGCCGCGGTCGTCTCGGTGGGCGAGCAGTTCGGCACCATCCGCCTGCACTACGCCCGGCCGGAGGGTGATGTCACTGCGCCCAATGCCGAGCCGGATGGCCTGCGCCCGACGGAGCTGGTCGCCCATCCGCCCGACGTTGACGTGATCGAGATCACCACCTATCGCAGCGACGTGTACAGCCCTGAGTCGCGCAAGCCCGAAGTCACCTTCGGCGAGACGCTGGCCGAGGACCTGTTGCGCCGTGACTTCACGATCAACGCCATGGCGCGCGACCCGCTGACCGGCGAGATCGTGGACCTCTACGGTGGGCGAGAGGACCTGGAGCGCGGGCTGATCCGCGCGGTGGGCGACCAGCCGGAGCAGCGCTTTGATGAGGACCCGCTGCGCATGCTGCGTGCGGCGCGCTTCGCGGCGCAGCTCGGCTTCGCCATCGAGGAACGCACGGCGGCGGCGATCGCGCGCCAGGCCGCGACGCTGGAGAAGATCAGCCGCGAGCGCATCCGCGACGAGTTCACCAAGCTGCTGCTGACGCCCAACCCCGCGGCTGGCATCCGGCTGCTGGTGGATCTCGGCCTGATGCCTTACATCGTGCCGGAGGTGCAGGTGCTGCGCGGCGTCAATCAGGCGCTCGCCGGCCGCTCGAAGGACGTGTACGAGCACGTGCTGCGCGTGGTCGAGCGCACACCGCTGCGCCCTGCCGCGCGCTGGGCTGGCCTGTTGCACGATATCGCCAAGCCGCGTACGCGCAGTATGGAGGGCGGCCAGATCCATTTCTTCGGCCACGAGGACGTGGGCGCGGTGATGGCGCGCGACATCCTGCGGCGGCTCAAGTTCGACCGGCCCTTCATCGAGCATGTCTCGCGGCTGGTCAAGCTGCACATGCGCGCCAACGCCTACACCGCTGAGTGGACCGATGGCGCCGTGCGGCGGCTGATGCTCGATGCCGGCGACACGCTGGTCGATCTGCTCGACCTCTCGCGCGCCGACATCACCAGCTATCGCCCTGAAAAGCAGGCTCGCGCGGCGGCGCGCATCAACGACCTGGAGGAGCGCATCGTGTGGCTGCGCGCCGAGGCCGAGCGCGTGCCAATCAAGAGTCCGCTGGATGGCAACGACCTGATGACGCTTTTCGGCCGCGGCCCCGGTCCCTGGCTGCGCCCCGTCAAGGATTACCTGCTGGGGCTGGTGATCGACGGCCTGCTCGCCGCCGAGGATCGCAAGCGCGCGGCCGAGCTGGCGCGCGCATTCGTGGCGCAGAGCGAGGAGGGGGCTGCGGAGAACGCGGAGGGCGCGGAGGCTCGCGGAGGACGCGGAGACGCGGAGAGGGGGATGGAGAACGCGAAGGCCGCGAAGAACCGCGACGAACGCGAAGGGGAATTCGATGGGGCGCCGGGCGCGCTGCCGCCGACCCCTGGTTCCCCCATGCCTCCTCCAGAGGCCGGCTCTGGCGGCCAATCCGCTGCCGAGCGGCGGCGGAATCAGCGGCGCCAGTCGCGCGGCGCGGTCCATGGCGAGCCGCCTGCGCGGTGAGAGGTCCGGCTGCGCTCGCGTACATCAAAGTGGGTTAGACCGTAAAATCCGGCCATCCTACTCGTCTGTGCTTCAGAGCGGGAAGCGCCGCTCGATGGCACGCTGCCCTGCCGGGCACAGGCGAGAGAGGTGGCCGCTGGTGATGAGGCTGGATGCCAATGCCACACTCTCCGCGGTGGCGATCCCGCTGCCCGGCGGGCCGCCAATGAGCGGCCCCGGCAACTGGGCGCGAGACGCCGGCGAGGGCGTCACAACCGACGCGCGCGAAGAAACAGGTCGCGCGCAGGCGCAGGCACGCGCCGAGACCGAGGCGCAGACCGAGGCGCTGATCACCGCGGTCTACACGCAGCACGCGAGCGCGATCCACAGCTATGCGTACCGCCTGCTCGGCAATCAGGAAGACGCCGACGACGTAACGCAAGAGGTCTTCATCCGCGTTCACGGCCGGCTGGAGCAACTGCGCGATCCTGGCCGGCTGCGCCCGTGGCTCTATCGCATCGCCACCAACCTGTGTATGGATCAACTGCGGCGCCGCTCGCGCACGCGGCGCATCTTCGGCATCGCCGTCTCGCTCGACGGCGGCGACGACGCCGACGACACCAGTCCCCACGAGGTGGCGCATCCATTGAGCAGCCAGGCGATGGACGGCGTGGCCGAGCGCGACCACATCTCTCGCGCGCTGCGCCGCATGCCGCCCAAGTATTCGACCTGCCTGGTGTTGCATAGCGCCCAGGGACTCAGCTATCGTGAGATTGCGGAGGCGCTCGGCATCACACCCGGTGCCGCCGCGGTGCGCCTGGCCCGCGCGCGCGACATGTTCGGCCGGCACTACGAAGACCTACGAGAGGAGGCGCGCCGGTGAGCGATCATCCGATGCGCTGCGGCGATGCCGCGCCCTACCTCTCGGCGTATAGCGATGGCGAGCTGGAGGAGTCGCTGCGCGTGCGCGTGGCGGCACATATCGAGGGTTGCGCGCAGTGTGAGGCCGAGGTGCGGCGCTACGCCGCGATCGACGATCTCATCGGCACGCTGCCACACTCCACCCCCTCACCGGAGGTGCTCGACCGCGTGTTGGCGGCGCGCCGGGCGCCCGGGCCGGTGACGCGCGAGTCGCTCTTGCGCAGGCCGAAGCTGCTCGCACCGCGCAGCCTGCCGCCGCTGCTGCGCATGCATGGCAACTCGCCCGCGGTGGTGCGGCCGATCGCGCGCTCCGGGCGCGTGCGCCCGCCGAGTATCGCGGCGCGTGCCATTCCGGTGCTGGCCGCTGCGCTGCTGATCGCCCTGTCGGTCTTTGCCTTCAGCCGCTTTCCGCTGGCCGACCGTCTGCGTGGCAACCGCCCGGTGGCGACGCCGCAGTCGGTGGCGAGCGTGCTGGCCGAGACCCAGCGCCAGGTTAGCGCGAAGCGGTCGGCGCTCGGCTTCACGCCGATCGTGCCGACGTACTTACCACCAAATACCACCTTACAGCACGTCACCGTCGGCAATGAGCCGTCAGATGGTGCGCTGCGCTACCTCGATATGAGCTGGGCGCTGGCCTTCCCACTGACCACCCTGCACATCCGCGAGTCGGCACTGCCGCTCGACAAGCGCGACGACTTCTCGCCGGGAGCGCGCAATGACCCCGGGATGGCCGAGCTGGCCTGGAATCTGGGACCATATCAGTGGGTGCGGGGGCTGGTAAAGGGTGCGCCGGGCCGCTGTGCGGTTGGCGAGTCGCGTCCCGGCCTGAGCATCGCCGCCGACGTGGCAACCGCAAGCGTTGGCGCCACGTGCGACACCAGCAACTTCGCCGCGATCAACGTGCTGCGGCTGGCATCGCTCTCGCTCGACGCGCCCTACTCACCGCTCACCGTCCTCGCGCCCGACAGCGCCCAGAAGGTGCTGCACTTCACCGCCTACAAGACAGTGCCGAACGGTGCATCCTGGGATGTCTACGCCGATCCCGCACACCAGCGTGTCAGCATCACGGCCCTCGATCAACATGGCACCAGGCTCTATACCGACCTGATCGGCGCCGATGGTGGCGTGACGCGAATTGATCCGCAAACCGGGCATTACCAGGCGCTCCCTGCCTCCGCGGCAGCCGGCGAGCCGGCACGGCTCACCACCAGCGTGGCGACGTTCTTCACCACGGCGAATACCCTGCTGGGCAGCGGCGAGCTGTGGAACATGGGCCTCACCGACGTACCGAAGGGCTTGACGAGCGCGGGGCGGGCCTACAAGCTGGTGCAGGTGGATGCGCCCTATCCGACCACCATCTACGTGGACCTCACCACCAAGCAGCTTCTCGGCGCGCAAGTGGACTATCAGAGCTCGCAGCATCCCGGTGGTGCGCACGCGTCATCTAAGCTGACACCGGCCAACTCCTGCCCCAGCTACGCCTCCATCCAGTACGTGGCGCTGAGCGCAGTGCCGGCGAGCACCTTTGCGCCGCCGGAGGGTTACACCAAGGGCGCGATAGCGGTGACACCGATAACGTGCTGAAGCCGGGGCGCGATCGGTCGTAATAGTCCGGCGCGACCTTGAGTGCCGGTCACTGGTCGCCATCGTGGCCGAAGACCACCAGCTCGATGCCCTCGCGAGCCACCAGATCGAGGAGCTTGCGCGCGCTGGCGCGCAATTGTGCCTGGTCGTCATCCAGCGGCCAGGCGGTGCGCTCTGGCGTGAACAGGCGGCCCGGGGCCACCGAGTCGCCCGCCAGCGCCACAGGACCGCTCTTTGGCAGTCGGCGTGGTCTACATCAAAGTGCGTGCAGACGAGGGGCCGCCATCGATCCGGGTGTTCGGCTCCTCATTCCCATTTGAAGAGCCGCGAGGCGAGCAGCGCGCAGACCAGCGTCCACGCCACCAGCACCGCGACATCCACCCAGATCGGGAAGTCGGGCACGCTGCCCACCGAGACCTGGCGGAAGGCGTCGGCGAGGTAGGTCAGCGGCATCGCGCGCACGATCGGCGTCAGGAAGGCTGGCAGGGCGGCCAGCGGGAAGAACACACCACTGAGGAACAGCATCGGGAAGTTCACCGCCGACGAGACGCCGGCCGCCGCCTCCACCGAGCGCGAGACCGCGGCGATCAGGTAGCCCAGTCCGACGAAGGTGATCGCGCCCAGCACCACCAGTCCCACTAGCGCCGCCCAGTTGCCCATGATCTGCACGTGGAAGAACTCGACACTCAGGCCGATGATCAGCGCCGTCTGGAGCAAGCCGATGGTCACGCGCATCAGAATCTGGCTGGTGAGCAGATGCCAGCGCGGCAGCGGAGTGGCGCCCAGGCGCCGCAACACGCCTTCCTCACGCAGCGAGACGAGCGGCTGCGCGGTGCCGAACAGACCAAGCTGCATCAGCGACATCGCCAGGATGCCCGGCATCAGGAAGTCTATGTAGGTGGCGTTGTGCGCGACGATCGAGTTGGCTTGCAGCGCCAGCGGTGGCTTCTGCGTCACGTAGCCTTTGTTGATATGGTCGATCACCTGCTGCACGATGTTGAGCATGATCTGCGCGTTGGTCTGGTTCTTCGAGGGATCGTAGTACATTTGCACCGCCTCGGTGTGGCCCGAGGCGACGGCTTCACTCATCCCTGACGGAATGACCAGCAGCATATCAAGATTGCCCTGCTTGAGGTTGCTGATCTCGTTGTCGTAGGTGCCGGTCTTGATGGTAAACGCCGTGATGCCCTTGAAGGTGGACGTAAGCTGACTGCCCACCGGACCGCTGTCCTCATTGACCAGGCCGACGGTGTAGTTGGCGCCGCCGTTGCCGGAGAAGATCGCGCCGAAGAGTACGATGAACAGGATCGGGAAGGCGAGCGTCCAAAAGAGCGCGGCACGGTCGCGGAAGAACTCTTTCATCGCCGCGCGGTAGAGACTGATGATGCTGGTCATGGATCGATTCCTCGTTCGTCTAACGTTCTCGTCCGCGCCGGCGGACTTCGCGGCCGCGTAGGGGCGTCCGGTGGACGCCCGCAGGCCCTCCAGGCGCGGATTGATCCGCCGGCCGATTGGCGCCCTGCGGCCGCTAGTCGCGCAGCGCGCGGCCAGTGAGCTTGAGGAAGACGTCTTCGAGCGTGGCGGAGTGGACGTTGAGGTTCTTGAGCCGCTCGCCGTCGGATTCGCGTTCGAGCAGCGCGGCCATCGTGCGCGGCACGTCGGCGCTGTAGACCGTGACGGTGCCGTCCTCAGCGCTGGCATGGGTCACGCCGGGCAGTGTGGCGTAGTCGTCGAGGCTGCCGCTGGCCTGGAACTGGATCGCGATCTCCTTGAAATAGCGGCTCACCAGCGCGGCCGGCGCGCCCAGCTCGATGATGTGGCCGTGGTCCACGATGGCGACCCGGTCGCAGATCTGTTCGGCCTCCTCCATGTAGTGCGTCGTCAGCAGAATCGTCTTGCCGCGCGCCTTGAGCTGCTCGATCACGTCCCAGAGCTGGCGTCGCGCCTGGGGGTCCATGCCGGTGGTCGGCTCGTCGAGGAAGAGAATCTCTGGGTCGTTGACCAGCGCCAGGGCGACGCTCAGGCGCTGCTTTTGGCCGCCGGAAAGCTGCTTGCTGCGCGTGTCGATCTTCTCGCCCAGGTCCACCATGCGCACCAGCTCGGCCGTGGGGACGGTCGTCTGCCCATCGTAGAAGGTGCGGAACAGGTCGAGGATCTCGGTCACAGTCAGCCGCGGGTAGAGCGAGGTGGTCTGGAGCTGGATGCCGATGCGGCGCTTGATACTGCGCGCCTGCCTGGGCTGCCGCATCCCCAGCACTACGACGCTGCCCGAATCCGGCACGCGCAGCCCCTCGACCATCTCGATGGTGGTGGACTTGCCGGCGCCGTTGGGGCCGAGCATGCCGAAGACCTCGCCGGCCCGCACGCCAAAGCTGATGCCGTCCACCGCCTTCGTCTTGCCGTAGTACTTCTTCAAGTTCTCGACGGCGATCACGTCGCTCGTCGGGCCGATGTCCCCCATGCTCCCCATGCTCCCCATGCTCCCCATGTGGCTTCTCCCACGGCTACCAGCGCCTCCACACGGCGCCCGGCATGGAAGATACCACTCGGCGCGGGTACACGAAAAGGCCGATTGGTCACGAGCAGGGCATGACCAAAGTCACGAGGGGCACGAGCGTCTCACGCGGCTGCTCGCATGGGTGTTATGCACGGGCGCCGCGTGACACCTGTCGAGGTTGGAACATCACGACCGCCGCCATCAGCGATGGGACACGAACGGTTGGCGAGGCAGGTCCGCGGCATCGGGGATGTGCGCCCTTCGATCACGTCAGCCAACCTGGCACGTGCGTATCCAGTGGCACCGCCGGCAAGACGAACATCACCCGATCCTCATGGTGATAGGAGGCAGCTAAGTATTGCGCCACCGTCTCAGCCTGTTGGGACATTCCAAGCCGCTCGAAGAGGTCAAGAGCCTCGGTGGCATGTTGGCGCGCCGCGTCCCAATGCTGCAGCGTCAGCTCCATGCGCGCGAGCAAGCGCCGAAACAGCGCCACCGGGCGCCGATCGTTGTTGCGTCTGGCGTGTTCGAGCCCGTCGCGCAAATATCGCCCGGCGACTTCGTATTGCTGGTGGGCGAGCGCAATACTCCCCATCAGATGCAGCGCCCACACAATCTGCCGCTCCCAGCCAATCTCCCGGGCCTGGGCCAATACCTGGGCACAATACTCCTCCGCGAGGTCCACCCGACCCTCTCGCGAGCAGACCAACGCCCGGTAGAACGGAATCCAGATGCCCTGACGCGCGGCTATCCGCTCTTCGAGCGCACCGCGGCGGACGATGTCGTCCATCGTCTCGATCCAGGCACGCGCCTGGTCGAGTTGGCCGCAGCGAATCGAGTACAGGATGTAGTTATTGACCAGCTCGCTTTGGACGAAGGCCGGCGCATCGTGACGGCGGTCCCAGGCGAAATCGTTGAGGGCCTGCACCGCGCCAAGCTCCCCATCCTGGCCGGACTGAAGCAACGTCCACACCAGGCACATCGTCGCATGCACCTCGGTCGCGTGATCCCCGCGCGCCTCCGCCGCCTGCCGCAGCCAGCTCAACCAGTGCCGACGGTCCGACCAGTAGCCATAGATGTCGGCGAACCGGTGGACTCGTGTTAGCCAGAATACTTTCAGCGCCTGGTAGCCATCGTCCGACTTGTCCTGCGCGCACCAATCGAAGAGGGCCAACAGGTTGGCCCACTCATCCTCCAGCCTATCGAACTGCTCTGCCCAGTTCTGCCAATCCAGACCACCGTAGCGGTCGGTGAACGCTTGGTACCAGTTGACCCATGCCTCGCGCGCCTCACGCTCCCAGAACCGCAACGACTGAAGCTTCGTTGTCGTGCATGCGCGGATGAGCGGTTGTAGCGCAATGCGCGCCTCTGCTGCCGCGCCCGTGGCTGAAACATCGAGCAGCGAGCATTTTTCCAGGATCGTCAGGGCAACCTCGGTGGCATGCGACTCGACCGATAACTGGGCCATAATCTGCGAGATCGTGCTTCGACGGCCGCCTTCGGCGAAGAACGACAGCACCAGCAAGACGTTGCGCGAGGTCGGGTCGAGGTCGCGCCAGATCAGCTCAAAGAGTGCCTCCGGAGTGGGGTGATCGCCATGCTCCGCCGTGGCCGCGGCGGCGAGCTCCTGCCGCCACGTCTTCGGATGACTCTCGATGTAGCCGAGGGTCATCGTCAGCACCTGGGGGTTGCCACGCGTCAGGTCCATGAGATGACTCAGGTCACCTATGAGGGCCTTCCGCGCTGAGGGCAGATGGTACTTGTCGCAATAGCCCTCGATGAGGGCACGAGCCTGCGAGGTGTCCAGCCCATCCAGCGCGACACGCAGCGCCATCCTGGTGCGCCCCTCGGCGCGCGCCGTCACCAGAGCTTTGCTCGGATAGGGGATGGTATCAAGCCACTCATCAAGTTCACCCTCGTCAGCGGTATCGAGGTCGTCGATGACAATCAGCGTGCGGCGCTTGCACAGGAGCTGGTTTATCGCCTCACGCTTGGAGGCCGGATCCATCGTCGTCACGTATGGGTAGTCCAACTGACGGGCGATGCTATCAAGCAGCGCGGGGAATTGTCCCGCGTGGGGCAGTTGCTCCGCCGTCGAGATCCACACGCTCGCCTCGAAGCCTCGGGGCATGTGAAGGCATTCATTGGCCACATAACTTGCCAGGGTCGTCTTGCCAGTGCCGGGCGAGCCGATGACCTCCACGACCGGCCAGCGAGATTGCAGCCCATGCAGGGCTTCGTCAACGCGGGGCACACGCACCACATACCCCGGTATCTGCTCCGGCGTGTGATGGCGATTGGCCACCAGCCCCGTGCTCTGCTGCGCGCGCAGGTCTCCGGCGACCCACTGCACGTGGGCCAAGTCGCCAGGTTCAACCGCAACGTCGGCTGTCGCCTCACGCACGCGCTTGAGACCGAATGCCGTGTAGAGCAACGCCGCCGCACTCTCTAACGGTGAACCTGATATGCTCCTCCTGCGCACGGCCATCAATCCCGCCGCAACAACGGATGCCCACCACACCGTCTCGACGTCTCGGCTGGCATCGCGATCGCCACGAGCGCTAGCAGCCAAGAGGAGGGTGAGGAGCTTCTTGACATGCGAGCGTATCTCGCGCAGCACCAGCCATGCTTTCGCTGGGTAGTAGCCGGCAGGCTCGGACTTTCGGGCAACGCCCGCCATCAGAAACTCGAGCATCGTCAGCCACTGCTCTCGCTGCTTCGGCGTTTCGATCGGGAGGACACGCAGCAAGAGGTCGAGCTCCAGGCTCGCCAGATCGAACAGAGGATTCCCATGCCCCTCGTAGGCACTGAAGTCCAGCAGGAGCGGTGGACGCTCGCTGCCGGGGTAGCAGAGGACATTCTCAGCATACAGGCTTCCATGCAAATGCCCCACCGGGCGCGCCACTGTGACATCGCGCTCGAAAGACTTCCCGCCCAGATAGGGAAGTGGGTTCGGTAACACCAGGACGCCATCATGCCCTCTCACGCCAATCGCCGGCGGCCCGTGATCCCAGAAAGGCAACAGAAGCGCCAAACGCTGAAGCGTATGGCGGGGCTGACCGTGGTGCGTGGTGCTGTCAAGTAGGGCCGTCAGCGAGGTAGCGGCAGGGGCGACCCGATCCTGGCTCTGCCAGTCCGTCCAGGAATGCAGCAGCCGGCGGAGGTGCGCGCGAACGGTGGTGAACGTGTGATCGTCGTGGCGCAGCAGCTCACCGAGTGTCTGGACCCTCATAATCGCGGCTGGATCGATGGTGTATGCCACCGCGGCCTGCCCATTGAGTGGGCGCGAGCGCATCTGGAAGCGCGGCCATGTCGGGGGCAGGTCGCCCTCCGCGAGCAGATGAGCGCGGTCTTCCTGCGCGGTTGCCCACTCATTAGACCCCGTTTTGACCAGGAAGATGCCGTCAAGACCCGACGCTTCGGCGTCGGAGGGCTGGAAGCACACCACGTGTGTGGCCGCTTCGACCGCACCGGCGCTGAGGGTGCGCACGATGCCCACTTTCCGGCTGTTGGGAAACACATCGAGCAACTGGTCAGACGTGAAGATCGCCATGGGGAGATGCCTCCTTATGGGCAGACGCCTGGACTGGCCGAAGGGCAACAGCGCGGCCTGGGCGCGCTCTGTGCGTCGGTGACCGACGCTTGCTGTCAGTTTGCAAGGGTGCCATCCCAACTGATACCACTTTACAAGAACGGCCAGGCGACGTCAACATGGCAGCGCATCGGTTTCTCGCGCGAATGCTCCGCGCGCTGACCCTGCCAGCAGCGATCGTTGCGCATGCGTGCCAGCGGCTGGCCCTGTCTGGTTTCCACGCGCGGCAGCTCGGGCGTTGGCGCCATCTCAGTTGCCGGCGGCCGGACCACGGATGCGCTCGCTCGATGCTCGCTCGCCTATCAGGTGGGCTTCCAGCAGCCGCTCCTCGTGGAAGAGGTAGCCTGTCATGTGAAGGCGTTGCTTCCACGCACTGGCCTCCTCCAGCAGCTTGCGCGCCGATGCTTCATCTCCCGTCCGCAGGTCGCAGAGGGCTAGTGCCAGGTGGGCGGCCAGCCGATGGTAGCTCCCCAGCGGTTCGCCCGCGATCGTCTTCAGCAGCGTGTAGGCATCGCGAAGCTCGCCGTCGTCCTTCGGGCCGAGAAGCTGGGAGCGGGAGAGTCCGAGCTGGAGCAGCGGGTCCCAAAATGCTCCGTCGAAACGTTTGGGATACTGGCGCAGCAGCGCGCTAATGTTGCTAAATGTCGTGCCCGCGTCGCTGGCGTTCCCAGTATCGAGATAATAATTGCCGAGCGCCCAGTACGCCTCTGCCTCGCGTTCCCAGCGTTCCAGATTGTGATACTGCTGAGCGGCGGCGGCTATTTCATTGGCAGCCTGCTTCGTCGCTGCCGTGGCTGCTGAGTCCGGGTGCTCGTACTGCAAGGAGCGACGACTGTACAGTCGGCCACTGGCGAGCCAGCGATCGGCGTGCAGCTCCGCATTGTCGTGGGACTTCACCACCGCATCGAACAGCCTCAAGAGCCGCGTGCCCTGCGGATAGTCACCACGGTGCGCATAGACCTCGATCGCCACCTGCAGCACATGACGGAAGATTGTTGCATTGTGCTGTCTATCTGCCCACTGCGCCACGGATTGGGCACACACAACCAGATGGTCCCAGTGGCCCTCGGTGAAGAGGACGTTCTGTGCCCTGCGCAAGAGGATCGCCAGATCAGCCATCTCGCGCTGGCTCAACAGCCAATCGGCCAGGCTAGAGATATTGCCTGCCTCCTGGATCAGTCGGTTGTGGCGTTCTTGCCGCAGTTGCACGGCCGTCAGCGTACTCGTGGGCGCTTTCGCATGAGCAGACGTCGCCTTGCCAGCGAGCAGGTCGTCGTAGTAGTCGCGCCAGCGGGATCGCGCGTCGTTGGCCTGCCATTCTGTGAGCTCGGCCTCCTTCCAGGAGGCAAACGCGCGGACCAGTGGTGCGGAGGCGTATCGCGGCGGCTCGCCACGTTGGCCTGGCAAGGTCTCAACCAGCCAGGCGTTGATAAGCTCGGTCAGCGCCGCGCCAAGCGCGCGATCACCACCTCCAGATACCGCCCGGATCGCCTCTCGCGCTGCGGGGTAGCGAAACAGCGACAGCGCGAGCAGCGTGTACTGGGCGGTGGGCGACAGCGTCCGCCAAGGTGTCTCGAAGAGGTCTCTGAGCACCGCCGTGCCGTTGTCGTCGAATCGCATACCGGCGCCCTGAGCGGGAGCATCCCTGTCGAAGTAGTCGAGGGCCGTGCGCAAGCTCATCCCAGGCTCGTATGCCAGCTTCACGATGCGCTTGATCGCCCTTGGATTGCCGTCCGTCACCATCGCGAGCCGAGCTATCTCGCCAGCTTCCAGCGGACGACCATGAACGTCGCCCAGTCCCCGCGCGTACGCCTGCGCAAGCTCGGCGACATGCGTGTGGTCCAGTCCGCCAAGGGTGATGCGTCGCGGATCTACGTTTTCGGATTCGGGAACTTGTCGCCGCCTCGATGTGACGAGGATCACCTCGCACTCCTCCGGTGGATGGCAGAGCCAGTCCAGCACTTCTTCGTTGTGGAGCGCCACTGAGTTATCGACGACAAAGAGCGCCCGGCGCGAGCGCAGCCGGGTAGCGATGCGGCCCAGGTTGCTCTTCACGGTTGAGCCTGGCCTCAGGCCCAGTTCACGGACCACATACGTCACGAAGGCCTTCCACGTTTGCTCTGGCAGAAAGCTCAGACTCGGATCCGCCTCCACTACAAAGTCAAACGGCGTCCGCAGCCCGTCGAGCGTCCGCTCGCGGCACTGTCGCGCCAGGACTCTGGCCAGCTCCCCCTTTCCGATACCGGACGGGCCTTCGATGACAGTTACGGGCGAGCGGCGATTGAGCATCTCGGCTGCCCGGTTGATCTCGTCTTCGCGCCCAATGATCCCGCGCCGATCGTCAGACCGCTTGTCGCCAGCTTCCGGTAGGCTCCCGCTCTTCCAGTCGAACAGGAGCTGACGGCGCGGTTGGGGCGCGGGCATTCCCAACGACTGGATGACGCATTCCAGGCCGCGACCGGCATAGAGCAGGGCTGCCGCGCGTTCGAGGGGCTCACGACCGTCGTGTCCCTTCCGCGCAAAATTCAATCCCACCGCAACGACCGCCAGCCACCACGTCGCTGTGTAGAAATCGTCCCAACTCGTGCCATCCACCTGGCAGGCCATCTTTGCCAGACGGCGGATGGGCTGCACCAGTGCCCATGCCTTGCCTAAGCGCCCACCGGCAATGTCGAGTTGCGGATTCACCTGCCCTGGGTCGCGCATCAGCGCGCTGACCAGCTCCCACCACTGCTCACGATACTCCGGCGTCGTGGGTGGCAATGCACGCTGCGCCAGATCGTATTCGAGATACGCCAGATCATAGAAGGGGAGACTTGTGGCGTTGTAGTCCCCCCAATCGATCAGCGCGGGATCGAGGTCGGCATCAGCATGCACGAGCACATTGCCCGCGTGCAGATCGCCGTGTGCTCGCCCCGGCGCGTAGAGCGGTCGCACCTGCGTATCTGCCCACGCGCTCTCCGTAAAGTAGGCGAGTGCATTTGGCAACAGATGTGCCTGCCGCTGGGCCTGTTCGTAGATGCCGATTACGCTGTCACGCTCAGGCCATTGCGGAAGGTGCTGGCGGAGGCGTTCCAGCAGATTGGTGCGCTTGGGCGTGAGCATCATCGTCAGCAACGACCATGGATCGGCGCCCTTGTGGTCGCGCATGCTATCCGGTTGGTCGAGAGCGTTCCACCGCAGCAGCACTCGCACCACCCGCTCTATCTGGCGCACTGCTGCATCCGGCACTCCCTCGGATTGCAGGCTCAGGGCTTCTCGCACCATGTCGGCCAGCGTGTCGGTCTGTATGACCTTCTCGAACGCCGTGGTATAGACGACGGCGCTGGGCCATGTCAGCCCGCGGACACGCTCCGTGTGGAGTGCGTAGCGCGAGCGCAACAGCGAAGACAGCGGCCCGTCTTGATGAGCCTCGTAGAATCGCCTTTCCTTAGTCGCCCAGCCCTTTTTCCCGAACTTGACGACGTGAAAACCGGCCAGGCTGCACGCTGACGTCGCGGTGAAGTAGGCAAGGATGACCGGCGCACCCGACAGCCCCCCGGTATACATGCGCACGATCTCAACTTGGGCACCAAGGGCCTGTTCGATGGCAGCTTCAATCTCCAGCCTGGTGCGTTCATCCATGGCTGCTCGTTCCCCCCCATAGGCCCTGCCATCCACCCCAGGATTGCGCCTCCCACGTGCCCGACGAGGGGTGCGATCAATTCCATCACGTGTGTCGTGGTCTCCGACGAGGATACGATCTACTCTAGAGGTGAGGTGCCTGGTTGTCAACCAATAGACGGACGTTCCTGCGCACCGATGCGCCACGATGAAGTGGTGTCATGCCCGGTCGGCGGCGAGCAGGCGCCCGGTGCGGATCAGCAATCAGCAACAGGTAGCAGAGCGCGGCGAGCAGCAGGCCAATCGGCAGCAGCGCGATGCGGCTGGCGGTCGTCGTGGAGGCAATGAAGTCTGGCAGCGGGGTCAGCCTGACGATCGGGATTAGCGCCAGCACGATGGCCGGAATCCCTAGCAAGAGCAGCCGCAGGCGGGCGAGCACAGCCAGGATGCAGAGGAACGCGCCGAGCGAGACCGCGAGCCACAGACTCCACAATGTGGCGGCGTGCGAGGCGCGCGAGAGGGCGTCGCCGTGCGCGGCAAAGACGGCCACCAGCACGAGACGCTCACCACGGGCGCGACTTCGAGCAGGAAGAGCACGCTGTGCAGCCCGCTGGCGGCTCGCGCCAGCGCGCCGACCTTGCCCGCGACGCGCAAGCGCACGAATACCTGGTAGAGCAGCAGCAGAATGACGACCGCATCGAGCGCCAGCAGCAACGCCAGCACGCGGGACTCCTTCCTCGCGCGTGACTTCGCACCCATTTCGTCGCACGCCCGGCGGAGAAGCCAGCTGGGGCGCGCACGAAAAGACTGCACGCAGCATCGGCGCCACATCTCGCGCTCTACCCCGGAGAATGGTCAACCGCGTCGTAGGTCAGCTCGCCGGCGCGCACCGGCACATCGAGCCAGTTCTCGCGTGGGGCCAGGGGACAAAGCCAGCGTGGATCATAGGCGCAGGAGGGGTTGTAGGCGTAGTTGAAGTCGAGCAGCACGCGCCCGCCGCCGTAGCCCATCGGCTTGCCGTCCTCATCGCTCGTGCCGTCGAGCCGGAGGAACGTGCTGCCCTTGACGGTATCGAAGAGGTAGCGCCCCGCGCCGTAAGTTTCGTGGCCGCACGTTGCATCGCGGAACGGCAGGAAGAGGCCGCCGCCGTACACGTCTATCCAGAAGACGGTGAGCGTGTGCGGCGCGCCCGCCAGGGTGAAGGTGAGGCGCGCGGCACGGCGCAGCGGCATCGCATGTGGGCCGCTGGTCGGCGCCTGTACCTCAGCCTGCCCCTGGTCATCCGGCGGCAGCGGCGCCAGCTCCGCCTCCAGGCGCAGCTCCGGCGCGTAGGGGAAGTAGCGCAGCCCCACGAAGCGCGCGCGCTCGTCGGGCGGCAGCGCCGACTGCGGATGGTCGCGGAAGAGCGCGTCTTTCGCCGTGCGGAAGCGCGTCCATACCTCGGCCGGCGCCTCGCCGGCCCGCAGCGCCGCGTCGCGCTCGCGGTACATCCGCGCCACGCGCTCGCGGTAGTCGTAGAGGTCGAGCCAGGTCGGAGCGATCCCAAATGTCCTCATCGCGCCGATGTTGTCAGGATTCATGCGGTCCTCCGTTCGGTTCGACCCACCCAGCCGGCGCACCGATCGCGCGTCATAGTCTCCTGACACTCCGCGGGGGCTAAAGCCCCACGGGTTCTCGGTTCATCCCCGCAGCCTACGCCACGAGTCCCCGAAGGCGCTGCCCGCGCCAGAGAATGTTCTTGGCCGCGTTCTCGTCGCGGTCCAGCACCAAGCCGCAGTGCGTACAGACATGGGTACGCACGGACAGACTCTTTTGTATCCGCGCCCCACACCCGCTGCAATCCTGCGACGTGTACGCTGGGTTCACCGCTTCCACTCGCTTCCCGGCGCATGCTGCCTTGAAAGCGAGGATACTCAGGAATTGGTGCCACCCGGCGTCTTGAATGGATTTGTTGAGGCCGGCCTTGCGGCGGGCCCCGTTGTGCTCGTAGTCGCCCGTGCCATCTGGCTTCGGCTCAGGACGGCGGCTCAAGTTGCCCGGTTGAATGGCCTCAACATAGATCGTGTCGTACTGGCGAACCAGAGCGAGCGCGGTCTTGTGGTGGAAGTCGCACCGTTGCCGCCGCACGTGCTGATGCTGCTTGGCGCACTGATCCACGGCCTTGCGGCGCCGATGGCTGCCCTTCTTGCGACGCGAGACGCGGCGCTGGGCCTTCTTCAACTCACGTTCGGCCTTCCGATAGTGGCGCGGATTCTCCACTGCCTGCCCATCCGCCGGGATGAGGAACACCTTCAAGCCGACGTCTATGCCCGTCTCTTGGCCCGTGAGCGGCAACGGCTCTACTGGCACGTCGGCACAGCAGATGGCGACATACCAGCCGTCCGCTTCCCGCGACACCGTGACCGTCTTGGGCGTGCCCGCGATGGGACGGGACCAGTGGACGGCGAGCCGCCCGATCTTGGTGAGCACCAGCACGCCATTATCGAGTCGCGCGCCGTTGCCGTACTCCTTGAAGGTGAAGCAGTGGTAGCGGTTTCTGCCTTGAAAGCGGGGAAAGCCAGGTTTCTCGCCACTCGCCACGCGGCGGAAGAACGCCTGATAGGTCTTGTCGAGCCGCGCGAGCACGTCTTGCAGCACGTGGCTATGGATGGCGGCATACTCCGGCAACGTCGCACGCAGGTCCTTCAACTCCGCTTCCTGCTTGTAGCGCGAGAGGGACACGCCGCGCTGGCGGTAGAGGAAGATGCGCTGTTCCAGGGCCGTGTTGTAGAGCGTGCGGCAGCGCCAGAGCATAGTGTCCAACTCCCGCTCTTGGGCGGGCGTGGGGCGCAGCTTCTCTTTGAACGTCTTGCGCACGGTGTCTGGCATGGCTAGCTTTTCTCTCGCTCCTGGACACGCCGCAATTCCTCAACTATGAGGCGATCCATGACCTGCACCATGCGTTCGCCCGTAAGGGCCGCAAGGAGGCGCAGGGAGCGGAGCGTGCGGGTCCAGATACGAATGGTCTGATAGTCTGGCGGCGTGCTCATGTCGTAATAATACGACAGAATGGACGATCATGCAAGCGATGAGAAGAATGGCTAAAGCTGGAAGCGCCTAACCGCGCGTCCTAAAGAGGCGGCGGCTTGCGGCGGGCTAAAGCCCTTCTCTGTCAAGCGCCAGCCGCGCCAGCGAGTTGAGGAAAGCACTGATGTTGCCCATCGCGAAAAGCCGGTCGCGGAAGAGCGTGAGGTCGAGCAGCGGCTGGCGCGCGCGGCGCTCGGCGACGAAGAACAGCGGCAGGAAGATGGCCGCCGCGATGAAGCCGCCGATCACCAGTGGTGTCGTCCAGCCCTCGATGCCGCCGATGGTCAGTGCCAGCAGCAGCCCGGTGATCGAGACGAGATAGGTGAGTGTGCCGGGGATGTCGAAGTGCTGGTTGCGGTCGAGCTGGCTCTGCTCGCGCAGATTGAGCCACGCCCAGATGGTGCCGACCAGCGAGAACGGCACGTTGAACCAGAAGACCCACTGCCAGCCGAAGATCGCCAGCCAGCCGCCGAGAATCGTGCCCAGAATGGTGCCCACCGCGGCGACGATCATGTTGGTGCCGAGCGCGAAGCCGAGCTGCCGCTTGGGGAAGGCGTCAGTCACGATGGCTGAGGAGGTCGCCATCATGAAGGCGCCGGCTGCCCCTTGCAGCAGGCGCACAGCCACCAGCTCGCCGCCGGTCGCGACGAAGCCCGCTAGCAGCGAGGCGATGCCAAAGACCGCCGAGCCAAGCACGAAGAGGTTCTTGCGCCCGAACATATCGGAGAGGCGCCCAGCGGTGAGCACCAGCACCGTCTGCACCAGCATGTACGAAAGCAGCACCCACACCAGCGTAATCAGGTCGGTGTGCAGCTCGCGCAGCAGCACCGGCAGCGCGATGATCAGCGTGCCGCTGTTGAGCGTGGCGAGCAGCGTTCCCAGGCTCGTGCAGGAGAGCGCCATCCACTTGTACGCGCCACCCTCCGGCTGCCGCGCCGCCCGCGTCCGTGCCCCCACCGCCGCCCGCGCCCGAACGCCTACCACCGTCTCCCGCGCCATCTCTCTCGCTCTCCTCCGGGCGACGCCTGCCTCGCCACGACCGCGCGATGGACCAGGCGGGCCTCGCCACTACAAACATGGATGAAATTAGCCTCGCGGCGACGCTCCGCCCTCCGCCCTCCGCCCTCCGCCCGCGCACGCCCTAATCCGCTCGGTCTCGCCACGACACGTCCCACCACCGAACCTTCACGTATACGTCAATGCTACCGTGGTATGGTATCGCAGACTCAGCCTGACAGTCAAGCTCAACCGCGGGCAGGCACCTCAAACCGCACGATGGATGGGGAAGACGGCGCAGTTCTCGGCTGCCCTTCGACTGCTTACAGGGGGCCTTTCCTCGTCCGTGCGCAACGTGCCGGCGTATAACAAGAGAGTCAAACGATGGCGTGCCCGCTATGGGCCTGCGCCGCGACAACGCGAAAGCCGCACGGCCGTTGCGCGGCGGACACGACCCTGGTACGCTTCTCGCGGACGACCTCGGCGCACGCGCGGCGGGAGTTCTCAGCAGGAGGGCGCGATGATGCACCCGGCTTCACCCCGTTCCCATCCGCGCTTCGGCTCCTATCCTGGCGCTCGCCCGCCCTTTGCCTCGCAGCCGTGGCCAAGCCTGCTCCCCGACGCGGACGACCGCGATGGCGCGTTCCTGCTCGACGACGACGAGCCAGACTTCATCCTCGAAGACGACGGGACGGTGCTCGAAGTGCAGGCACGCGCGCGGGGGCCAGGCCTGTCCGCGCGCCAGAAGCTGCGCCGTAGCACGCTCGCCGTCGCGGTGGTAGTCATCGCCGCCGTGATTCTGCTCGGCGGGCCGGGGCCTACCGCCGCGCTGCTAAATCCGCTGCCTGGGTCGGCGCAGGCGCGCGCGCTGCCGCGGATTCTCGATCGCAGCCAAGCCTGGAGCAGCGCCGACGCGCCCGCCGCGGCGGGCGACAATCCACGCGTGCGGATCACCCCGGTGAGCGGGCCTACGCAGATGGCCTACGCCTGCTGGGTGGACGTGCCACGCCAGCAGCTCGACCTCGTGCCGGGGGCGCTCGGCCTGGCGAGCTTTGACGTGGCACAGCAGCAGTGGCATGCCCTGGCGCCGCCCGCTGTCGTCGCCATACGGTGCGATCTCGTCGCCGATGCCACCAATCCGCAGGCCGCGCTACTGATAGTGTGGGACACCTCGGTGAACGATACTACCTGTGCGCTGCCCGATCTCTATGCCACGCGCGACAGCGGGGCGAGCTGGGCGCGCGTTCCGTGGTCGCCGGATGCGGTCCCCAATTGCGACCTCACCTTCCGGCTGGTCGCGGGCCATCTGTACGTCTTCTCGTCCGAGCCTTTGCTCGCGCCGGCCATCTTGCCGCCGCGCACCGCCGGGACGATCGTCGTCACCGCCGATCTGGGGCGCACCTGGCACGCGGCGGATACCGGCCTGGCCGGATTGACGGCGATCGACGTGGTCGCGTTCCGTCCCGGCGGGCACATCCTGGCGCAGGGCGAGCAGCAGCTCCCCACGACCAGCGATTCCCTCTGGCAGACAGGCGACGGCGGGGCCTCGTGGCAGTATCTTGGGCGTCTGCCGGGCACGGCGCCACGCGTTTACGCTTCGAGCAACCCCTTACAGACGGCCAACGGCTGGGGGCCACTCTACCTCACCTCCCGATCGCCACTCGGCCCGTACGGTCCGTCGGGCGTGCTCTATTTCGCCGCGGCGCAGGTGCCCGCCGCACCGCTGCTGACGTTGCCGGGTGCGCTAACGCCGCCGCTGCGCTGGGTTTCGCTACCGCCGCCGCCGGTCTCGGATGCGCTGAGCGGCCGTCCCTTTGGCGCGACGCTCGGCGATGCCGCCCAAGGCCCGGACGGCACGTTCCTCTACCTCCAGCCTGTTACCAACACCACGCCGTACATCATCGTGCCGCAGTACCACCTCTGGGTCTGGCATCCCACGGCCCAGGTGTGGACCCAGGCGCACTACTCAATCCCACCCAACGCGACGCCACAGGGCGTCTCGTGGGGTGGCGCGCGCCTCTCGGTGATGTCCGTCTGGCTGACGACCTACGGCGGTGGTCTCACGGCGCACGTGAAGGTGCAGATGAACAGCCTCGCCACCACGGCATGAGCTTGACACGCGGGCTATGGGGCAGGCGTTTGGAGCCTCGCGTGTGCTATAGTGGCGGCGATTGGCCGCGGGCGAGGCGGGCCTCGCCGCTGGAGAGCGCACCATCAGATTGTCGTATCACGGCATCGCATGGGTGATTCAGAAACCCGTCAAGTGAGGATCGAGCAGATGGCAGGCGAGGACGGACAGGCGGTCGGGCGCGCGGAGCCGCGCCACTACGATGTGCTGGTGGTGGGCGGCGGACCGTCGGGGTTGGCGGCGGCCGAGGCGGCGGCCAGGAGCGGCGCGCGCGTGGCGCTGCTGGAGCGTCAGAAGGAGATCGGCTATCCGGTCCACACTAGCGGCGGGAGCTGGATCGGCGACATGCAGGCGCTGGGCATCCCGTCCGACCTGTACCACCCGATCCGCGCGGTCACGTTCCTCGCGCCGCGCACCTCGGCGCGCTTCGAGTACGCCGAGCCGGTCTGCTGTGTGCTCGACGTGCGCGGTGTCTACCAGCACCTCGCCGGGCGCGCCGTCGCCGCGGGCGCCGAGCTGCACCCCAACTCGCCGGTCGAGCAGCCCATCGTGGAGGAGGGCCGCGTGGTCGGGGTGGTGGCCAAGGATCACCGCAACCGCCGAGGCGAGTGGCGCGCGCCAGTGGTGATCGACGCCAGTGGCTTTTCCTGCACGCTCTCGACCCGCACCGGTCTGCACGAGGGCTATCACCGCTACGGCTACGGCGCGGAGTACGACCTGTACGCGCCCAACTACAATCCCGACGAGCTGTACCTGATCATGGGCAGCCAGGTCGCGCCCTCGGGCTACGCCTGGGCCTTCCCGCGCGGCAAAGGGCGCGTGCGGCTGGGCGTCGGCGTGATCCGCCCCGACGTGGACGAGGACGCCCGCGAGTACCTCGACAGCTTCGCGCAGCGCCTGCCCGCGCTCGCCCCGGTCTTCGCGGAGGCCAGCCCCATCGAGTACCACACCGGCCTCTTCCCCTCGGAGGGCGTGGTGCCGCGCTTCGTGAGTGACGGGCTACTGGCGACCGGCGACGCCGCCGGCCACGGCTCGACGCTGGTGGGCGAGGGTATTCGCTTCGCGATTTATAGCGGGCAGATGGCGGGCGCGGTGGCGAGCGAGGCGGTGGCGGCAGGCGACGCCTCGGCACAGTTCCTGGGGCGCTACGAGCGGGCGTGGCGGGCGCGCTTCGGCCGCGACATGGAGATCTCGTATATCGTCAACCAGCGCATCGCCGCCTGGAGCGACGCCAAGTGGGACGAGGGCGTGGAAATGCTGCGCCGCCTCACCCCGCAGCAGGCCGCCGAGCTGCTGCGCGGCGACTATAGCGTGGGGCTGTTCCTGGGCGTGCTGCGGCGCAATCCGGGCCTGCTGCGCAGCGGGGCGCGCAAGTTCTTCGACCTCGCCTTCCAGCGACTCGGGCGCGCGCAGGGCGTCAGCGAGTCCGAGGTGGCGGCGAGCGGGATGTAACACCGTACATCACCCGCTCGGCAACTGAGATCACGATCCGCCTACTTCTCATCAGCCTCTGCTATCGATCGCTTGCTCAAGATGCGTTTGCGCGGCGTCGCAACTGGTATTGTGCGTCCTGTGGCGTATCCTCACGGACTCGCCAGCCCGCGGAATGCTCCCTTGCGAGGAAGCCACGTACGCAACCAGTGTACATGAGGATCGTATAAACTATGTAAAGTGATCGGTAATCGTGATAGGGAGCGTCCGCGGGACGCTCATAGCCCATAGCCCAGCCGGAGCACAGGATTGCGAGGTACGTGATGGCGCCGCCTCTGTCACTGCTCGCCAACCCCGATGTGGCATTCATCCTGTTCGTGATTGGACTTGTCGGCCTGATCGGCGAGTTTCATCATCCTGGCACCTTCGTGCCAGGCATCGTTGGCGCCATCGCACTCGTGCTGGCGCTGATCGGCTTCGGCGCGCTCGGCGTGAACTGGCTGGGTGTCGTGCTGATCGCCGTCGCCGCGGGGCTATTCGTGGCCGAGGCGCACACCCCTGGCTTCGGTCTGCTCGCACTGGCCGGCCTCGTAGCGTTCGTCGCCGGCGCGTGGCTGCTCTTCGCCCCGCTCCCAGGCACCGGCGCGCGGTCTACCGCGGGCGGGGTCAGCCTGTGGCTCATCGTGCTGGGCGCGCTGGCGATGGGCGGCTACATCCTGGTGGTCGCGCGCGCCGTGCGCAACATCCGGCGCCTGCGCCCGGCGACGGGCGCTGAGACGCTCTACGGGCGCGAGGGCGTCGCTACGTCGATCCTCGACCCCCGCGGAACGGTGCGCGTGGCCGGCGAGGATTGGACCGCGATCGCCGAGTTCCCTCCAGTCCAGCCCGGTGAGACGGTAGAGGTGCTTGCCGTGGAGGGCGTGACCCTGCGCGTGCATCGCCCCCACGAGTGGGGGCTGCCATACCTGACGACTCCCAATGAGACGACGTCGCAATAGATGAGCGTCGCGTAGGCCAACAGGAGGTTCCGCCATGCTGCTGACATTCGTGATTGTCGTCCTCGTCATCATCCTGGCCCTCATTCTGGTGGGGATGGCGATCCGCATCGTGCCGGAGTATCAGCGGCTCGTCGTGCTGCGGCTGGGCCGGCTGGTGGGCGTGCGCGGCCCCGGCCTGGTGCTGCTGATCCCGTTCATTGACCGTGGCATCCGCACCGACCTGCGCGAGCGCGTCTTCGACGTCACACCGCAGGCCTGCATCACCCAGGACAACGCCACCGTCGCGATCGACTTCCTGATCTACTCCAAGATCGTGGATCCCGCATCCAGCGTCATCAACGTGCAGCAATACGAGAATGCCTCGCGCGGCATCGCCATCACCACGCTGCGTGCTGTGGTCGGCGATATGCTACTCGACGAGGTGCTCTCGCGCCGCGAGGCCATCAACAGCACCCTGCGCGGCAAGCTTGACGAAGTCACTGAGCGCTGGGGCGTCAAGGTGACGGCGGTCGAGATCCGCGAGATCACGCCGCCGCGCGAGATCCAGGAGGCAATGACGCGCCAGATGTCCGCCGAGCGCAGCCGCCGCGCGATCATCCTCGATGCGGACGGCAAGCGCGACGCTGCCGTGCGGGTCGCCGAGGGCGCACGGCAGGCGACGATCCTGGAGGCAGAGGGCGCACGGCAGGCGGCGATCCTGCGCGCCGAGGGCTACGCGCAGGCGCTGGCGGCGATCTCCAACGTGGCCGAGCACATTGACAGCAAGACGATGAGCCTGCAATACCTCGATATGCTCAAGGCGCTCGGCGCGTCGCCCGCCACCAAGCTGGTGGTGCCCACGGAGTTCACCAACCTGCTGCGGCCGCTGATCGAACACACGAGTGAGGCAGCGCAAGCGGCCCAGGCGCAGCTCGCCGGCGCGCCAGCCAGCGCGGTTGACGGTGCGAGCGCGGGTGCCCCCGCCGCCGCGCGACCGTAAATCCCATCATTGTGCGATTCGGGCGCCCCCGCATGAGATTATGCGGGCGGCGTCTACTCACATCACATCACGCGCAGCAGCAGCCACAGCACCACCATGCCCGCCGCGACGGTGAGCAGCACGTTGCGCGTGCGCCAGGCGACCAGCGCCGCGACGATCCCCGCCCATAGCCGCGGATTCTGCGTCAACAGCGCCCAACCTGCCGCGGAGCCGGAGGAACCACCGACCAGATCGGGCACCACCAGCGCGGTCAGTGCCGCCACCGGCACGTAGCGCAGCGCGCGCTCGACCAGCGGCGGCAAGCTCATGCGGCCGGCAAGGCCGATCAGTGAGAGGCGCAGCGCGTAGGTGGCGGCGCCGATGCAGACGACGGCAAGCGTCAGCGCGAGTGGCATATCGTGCTCACATTCCTTCTTCCTGCGCGACAGGCGTGCTCGATTTGCCGAGCCGCTGCCGCTTGGCGCGCGCCGTCGCCGCGCCGCCAGCTCCGCGCTCGGCGGCCAGCCCCGCCAGCACGCCGGCCACGATCGCGGCCACCAGTCCCAGCTTGAGCGGCGCGTGGATCAGCAGCGCCGCCGCCAGCGCGGCCACCGCCGCCGCCAGCCCGCTCGGCCGGTCGCGCAGCAGCGGCACCACCAGCGCGATGAAGGTCAGTGTGGCGGCAAAGTCGAGCGACCACGCGGCGGGGATCTGCGCACCGAGCAACAGGCCGGCGAGCGTGCTGAGCTGCCACGCTACCCATAGCGTTAGCCCGGAACCGAGCGCATACCAGCGCGTCTCGCCGGATGCGAGAACGGCCCGCTGCCGCAGCCGCGCGCTGACGACGCCATACATCTCGTCGGTCAGCAGGTAGGCGAGCAGTGCCTTCCAGCGCGGGCGGGCGGGGCGCAGCTCCGGCGCCAGCGAGGCGCTGTAGAGCAGGTGGCGCAGATTGAGGATCGTGCCGGTGAGCACCAGAATCACCGCCGGAGCGCCCGCGCCGACGAGCTGCACGACAGCGAACTGCGCCGAGCCGGCGAAGATCACCACCGACATGGCCTGCGCCAGCCAGGCGGGAATCCCCGCGCTGACGGCGGCGACGGCGTAGATCAGGCCGAAGGGAATGGTGCCCGGCAGCAGCGGAAGCGTGCCGCGCGCGCCGCGCATCGCGGCCGAGAGGCGAGAGGTCTTCATGCCTTCACGGTACCGTGTGGCGCGGCCCCGCGTCTTGTACGTTCTTGCGGCCAGCGGCGTTTAGGTGCCCGCGGCGTACTGGCCTGGCGTGACGCCGACGATGCGCTTGAAGTGGCGCGTGAGGTGGCTCTGGTCGTAGAAGCCGACCAGCGCGGCCACCTGCGCGGGTGGGATGCGCTGGGCGAGCAGCCGCCGGGCACGGGCGACGCGCATCTGCGTCAGATAGGCGTGCGGCGGCATGCCCGTGCTCTGCTCGAAGACCCGCAGCGTGCGAAACGCACTCATCCCGGCCAGCTCCGCCAGCTCTTCGAGCCGCACCGGTGTGCTCGTGCGCTCGTCTAGATAGGACCGCAGGCGCCGCACCAGCGCCGGCTCGGCGATCACAGGTGGCTCCAGGTGGAGGGTGTCGGCGTGGCGCGCGATCAGCCGGGCGAACGCCGCTGCCAGCCGCGACGAGCGTTCCAGAGGCTCGGTCTGTGCCTCCAGCGCGGCGTGCAGCCGCAGGAGCTCGCGCGCCAGCGCCAGATCGTCGAGCACCGGATCGGGAAAGTAGGGCACCGGCCGCGGTCGCCCCGACAACTCGCTGGCGACGCTCTGTAAGATGGCCGCATCAGGATAGAGCATGCGATAGCGCCAGCCCTCGGGCAGCGCCGCGGAACCGGTGTGGACCTCGCCGGGATTGATCGCGACCACCGCGCCGGCCGGGGCGACATGCGTGGTATGGCGATAGCGGAAGGTCTCGGCTCCCGTCTCGATCACCCCGAGCGCGAAGCCCTCGTGCGTGTGCAGCGCGTAGCTGTGTGTCACGAAGCGCGCCCGCAGCAGCTCCAGTCCGCGCAGCTCGCGGTCGCGCCAGAAGACTGCGCTCTCTCGCTCCTCGCTCATGGGCGCACTCCTCTCCCAATGCGCTACGTGGTGCATCCGCTGAGGTCCAGGAACTTCGTCCTCACCTCCCTCCCAAGCAGGTCGTCCGATGAGGCGGCCAGGACGGCGAAGTTGTCAGTCGGGAGGCAAGCGGCTAATACTTCGGGTGGTGTGCTGTATCTCAACGGTGATACGCGGCTGTACCCCGGCGAGGGCCGGGAGAAGGTGGTTGAGGACCTGCTCTGCGGTGGCCCGAAACTCGTTGCCGCGTGTGCTCACTTTAACCCATGGACGGGGATCGTCCCGTCTGCGTGGGTCGCGGAAGTAGCGTTCTATTGCACTGCGCCCCGCGATGTGGAAGATGACGGTGTAACTTTCGTTGGTCAGGTCCATGTGGCGTCCCTCCGCGGGCTGCGCGATTTCTGTTATGCGACAGTTGTTGATTGGATCATGGTATGCCATATGGTTGCCGCCGTCATCCAGGGCGAGACTTCCGGCACACTCGCTGCGTGGGACCATGTTCTCCTCGCCGGCGGCATAGTCGCCGCCCCAATGGCGCACGTACCCGCTGGCTGTCCTTGACGTTCGCCGCTTCTCAAGGGTACACTGTATCCGGCGAAACGAACACGCCAATTGGCGGATCGGGAACAGTACGCGGGCGGCGCGACTCCATGCAGCGAGCCGGGATGGTGCAAGCCGGCAGAGGCGCCCCGCGGAACCGGCCCATGAGCCGCGACCGCAAACCCCCTACGTGGGCGCAAGGTCGCCGGAGGTCCCCCCGTTACCGTGGGAAGCCGCGTCGCGAGATCGTCGCCGCGCGGACAGAGCGGGATGCGCCGCATGGCAGACGTCACGCGCGGCGCGTCCCAACCGAGGTGGCACCGCGGGACCGAATCATCCGGCCCGCCCTCGTAACGGAGGGCGGGCTTTTTGTTGGTCCGTCGTCGAGCCGCGGGCGCCACGAGGAGGACGAACGAGAGATGGCAACCGACAAAGAAGAGAAGCTTGTCGAGGATGTGGCCGAGAAGGATGATGACTTCTCACGCTGGTATCTCGACCTGGTCTACAAGGCCGGGCT
>DASVAA010000159.1:0-30693 GCA_036376595.1 Ktedonobacterales bacterium
GAAGATATGGCGCTCGTCACCCCCACGCCCGACGGCATCGAGCTGCTCACCCAGCGCAACCCGGAGGAGATCCTGCGCGTGGGTTGACGTCGATAGCTTGCGGCGGCGCTAGCAGTTGCCCGTGTTCTGCTTCGGCACGACGTTCTGATTGAAATCGTTCAGGTCCGTGCCGTAGTAGATCTTGCCACACTTGTCGCTCACGAAGTAGAAGTACTGTGACTTCTCTGGGCTGGCGGCAGCAAGAACGACCTTCCAGTTGGCTGCCGCGATGGGGCCAGGCGGCAAGCCGGGATGGTTGGCGCCCGACTCGGTGTTGTATGGGCTACCGGGATCGATCTTGTAGCCGGAGTCGGCAAGCTCTGTCCACCACTTGCCATCTTTCGGCGGCGAGTCGGTGTCGCGGGCATACTCCGCCGAAGGATCGGAGCCCATGTAACCGGCGGTGTCGCTCGTGACTTTGTGCAGGAAGGCGAGATAGCGGTTGTAGTAGACCGCCGACACGCCAGGCGCGTCACTGTAACTGTTGATCTCGCGCGTGGTGAGCGAGGCGATGATCAGCGTGTCGTAGAGCGCCGTCGCGTCGCTGGTGGCGTCGGTCTTGCCGATGAAGTACGCCTTGTCCATCGCGTCGAAGATGTTCGTCGGCGTATTGCCCACGTTGACGGTGGCCGCATGCGCGCGGCACTGCGTGTGGTCGAGGTAGTACTCGCCCTGGGCGTCGGGATTGCCGGTCGGGCCGGGGCAGAGGTGCTCGCCGAGCGTGCCGATCATGCGCTTGATGACCGCCGTCTCGTCGGCGCTCGTGTCGAAGTAGTAGGTGTCGGGGTAGAGGTAGCCTTCGAGCGCGTAGGCCGCGTTCTTCTGCTGCGGCAGCACGAACCAGTAGGTCGCCGACACCTGTGTGCCGTCCATCCACTTGCCGCTCTTGACGATCGACAGGAAGTTGGTGGCGTTGAAGTTCTTCAGGCCGGTGATGTTATCGGCGTATTGGGTCACGCGCAGCGAGTCGGGCACCGTGACGATGATCTCGTCGGGCTGGCCGACCTGCAGCTTGCCGATGATCGCCGACATCTGCATGCTGGGCGAGAGCTTGTAGACCCCCGGCTCGATGCCCCGGTCGAGCTTCTTGAGTCGCGCGTAGAGCCGGAAGGCCAGCGCGTTGCGGATCAGGCCCTCGTCTTGCAGCCGCTGGGCGACGGAATTGGTGGTGTCGCCCGCCTTGACCGTGAAATCCACGACCGCGCTGGAGCTGCCGGCCGGCTGCGTCATGATCAGCGCGCCGGCCGTGCCGCCGAAGCCGCAGACAAAGGCCAGCAGCGCGAAGATGACGGTGACGGCGATGCCAGCTTTCTTCACTGCCGTGCGCCCCTCTCTCATAGCGTGTCGGATCGTTTGGATGCGGATGTATCGTCGCGGGCGCAAGAAGGAGGCGTTTACGCCGTCACCCCTTGCGCCGGCCATTCATGGCCGCGAGGATTCATCCCTATCGTCCGCGGCATCCGGTGGCGGAAGGACCGCTTCGCGCCGCGTGTCGAGATACTCTTGCAGGATCACCGCCGCCGCCGCCGCGTCGATCCGCTCGCGAATCTTGTCGCCGCGCAGGCCGCTCGCACGGAGCTGCTCCTCGGCGCGCACCGTCGAAAGCGTCTCGTCAGCGTAGACCAGTGGCACCGTAAGCCGCGCGCGCAGCTTCTCGGCGAATCGCCGCACCGCCTGGGCTTGGGCGTGCAACTGCCCATCGAAGCTGACCGGCAGCCCCACGACCACCTGCCCCGCGCCCGCCTCCGCCACCGCCCGCAGGATCGCCTCGACGGCCGCGGCATCCGAGCGGCGGCGGATCACCGCGCGCGGCGAGGCCAGCAGCTCCGACTCATCGCTGGCGGCGACGCCAATCCGCGCCGCACCTACGTCCAGCGCCAGGATCACCACCGCCGTCACGCTCCCCTGGGCAGACATCGTGCCCGCCAGAATCACACGCACACGCGGCGCGCGCAACACCCTCGGCCAGGCGTTCCCCGGTCGCAGGCGCATTGTAGGCCCACCCTGCGGCGCATGGCAAGTTTGGTGGGACCCCGAAACAGCCGCATCGTTGTGGTCGTTCGTCCACGGGCCGCTCCGCGCGCTCTCCAACCCGCGTAGGCGGGTTTGGCGGCCGCGTAGGGGCGTCCGGTGGACGCCCGCAGGCCCTCCAGGCGCGATTTCAATCGTCGGGCGCCAGCCACAGCCGCGTACCGCGCATCAGCAAGAAGTCCTATCTTTGCGCCCTGAGGCCCGGTTTCGCGGCGCGCGTATGGTAGACTCGTGGGGCAACAGGGGGCGGCGCGTACCATGCCAGGGACGACGCCGGCGGCGCGCCAGGGCGCGTTTACGTGGAGGGGCCTGTGGCTTGCGTCCGCAGACAGCATGCGCGGGTGCGGTGTACGGTCGCGTGCGGGCGCCGATGAAAGGGGCGAGCGGTGACTTCGTTCTGGTATTTGATCGTAGCCGTCGGCATCGTCGTGGGTCTCATCAATTTGGGCATCGCCTACGCCCGCCGCAAGACGCCAATGCTGGCTCTCATCCGCGTGGGCGCCGCGATCGTCAGCTTCGTCGCCGTGGCGGGCATCCTCGTAGGCAAGGCCATGGGCCTCCATCCCTTCCTCGTCCTCGAGCGAGAGTATGTGCTCATCGGCGCTGGTGTGTTCATCTTCTTTGTACTCTTCCTACCCAGCACCTTCGAGCGCAACGCCGCGCCTGAGGCCGAGGGCCAGAAGCCGCGGGTGACGATGGCTCAACGCGCGGCCCGCCCCGCCAACGCCACCGTGCGCCTGCGCGATGCCCGCTCCGGTTCTGGCTCCGACGAGTGGGTAAACTGAAGGTGCATGGACGCGCCGCCGCTGGCGCCTCTGATACCGCAGCTGCGCTGTGATAGACTGCTGTTGCAGTATCGGGCGAGGGCGCTCGCCGCTCAGCGTGATGGAGGCCCAGGTATCCATGCAGCTCTATCCCCGCATCACGGCTGACGCGTCCATCCTTTCAGGACAGCCCGTCGTTGAGGGCACGCACGTACCTGTGAGCGTCCTCATCGCCCAGGTTGCCGCTGGCAAGAGCCTCGGCGATGTCGCTCGCGAGCACCGAGTGACCACCGACGACGTAAAGGCAGCCCTGGAGTACGCGGCACGCAAGACAGCGGAACCCGTTGTCAGCCCAGGTCATGGCAATTCGGCCAGCCAGCCGGACGATAGACTTACGCCTGCGGGCGAAGAGGAAGCACGCCGACTTGGACTCGATCCCGCGGCGCTTTCGCCGCTCGGCCGGCGCCTGATCGACCAGCGCGCTAAGATCATCGCGTCTGGCATTCCTATGCTGACGTGGGACGAGCTTGATGCGGAGATGGCGGAGCAGCGCGGCGGTGGAGCGGAGTAGCAGGGACACGAATGGCCCTCACGTACGTGGATTCCGGTGTTCTGAGTTCGGTCTGAATGGGATGGATGCCCTCCACATCGCGGCGGCCGAAATTGCCGGGGCGGATGAGCTCGTCACTACTGAGCGGACAACATCACCGCTCTTGCGCGTCACATCAATCCGCGTGGTCTCCCTCCATCCATAGCGCTCGCCCGCCGACCTGTACGATGCCCACGCGCCCTACTCGTCTGGCGGCAGCGGCACCTCCAGGCGGAAGGTCGTGCCCGCGCTGGGCTGGCTCTCGGCGGTGAGCGTGCCGCCGTGCGCGCGGGCCAGGGCGAGCGCGATCGGCAGTCCCAGGCCCGATCCCTCCGGTCCGCGGCCCTCAGACGGCGGCACGACAGTCACCGCTCGCGAATCGGCCGCCTCGCCAGTCGTGCGCGCCGCGGCGAAGGCGCCGGTCATGCGGCGCAGGGCGGCACGCTGAGCGCGATAGAAGCGATCGAAGATGTGTGGCAGGTCCTCGGCGGCGATGCCGGGACCGTTGTCGCTCACGCTCACGAACACACCACGCTCTGCGCGGCCGATGCGCATGCGCACCCAGCCGCCGGCATCCTGGCGCCCGTACTTGAGCGCGTTGTCCAGCAGGATCAGCAGCACCTGCTTGAGCCGGTCGGGATCGGCCAGCACCCGGACGTAGCCCGCCTCGTTGCGCAGCGCCACCTCGCGCTCGCCGGCCGAGATGCGTGCCTGGTCCACCGCCTCGCCGGCCAGCGCCGCCAGGTCCACCGGTTGCAGCTCTAGCGGCCGCCCGTCGTCCAGCCGCGCCAGGGTCAGCAGATCGTTCACCAACCGCGACATGCGCTCCGCCTCGCGCCGCACCTGGCCCAGCACTTGCGCGGCGGTCGCCGGGTCCTGGGCCGCGCCGCGCAGCAATACATCGGTGTAGCCGCGGATCGAAGTCAGCGGCGTGCGCAGCTCGTGCGAGGCGTCGGCGATGAACTGGCGCATGCGCTCCTCCGAGGCGTGCTGCGCGGCAAAGGCGTACTCGATGCGCGCTGCCATCTCATCAAACGCTTCGGCCAGCTCGCCGATCTCGTCGCCGCCGTGGGGCAGGCGCACGCGCTGAGTCAGGTCGCCGCGCGCGATGCGCCGCGCCGCCGCCGTCACACGCCCCAGCGGCCGCAGCGCCCCGGCGATCAACGGCGCACCTACCGCGATCCCCACCAGCAGCGCCGCCAGCAGCACGATCAGCAGTAGCAATTGGATGCGCGCGAGCGCCGCGCGGGTGGTGGCGTAGGTCGTCACCACCTCCACGATCCCGGTCGCGGTTGCGGCAGCGCTTGGGCCGGAGCAGGTCGGGACGGTGCGGAATCGCTCGCCGATCAGGATCACGCCGATGCGGCTGCCGTTGCCGTCCTGGGTGTCGTAGTGCATCACCGCATCAGGGACCGGACCCAGCGCCGCCTGGGGATGCCGTGCGATCAGGGCGTCCATCGTCAGGATCTGGCCAGCGCGCACGTAGGGTGCGGGACTGGTCGCGGCGACCGCGCCGTCCTCCGGGGCCAGCACGCTGCCGTTGCGGTCGAGCAGGTAGACCGCGGAGATCGCCGGGTGGCCCTTGAGCTGCGTGGCGAACGACTGGTCGAACGCCTGCTGATAGCTCACCGCGCCCGCGCAGGTCGTGCCGCGCCCGTCGAGCGCGCGCTCGTAGGCGCGCTGGCCGATGGTGACGGCGGCGGTGGCCTCGTCCACCAGGCGCGCGGAATCTTCGAGGTACAGCACGCGACTGATGGCGGTGTTGAGCACCAGGCCCAGCACCAGCAGCACCAGCGCCAGCACGCCGGCATAGATCAGCGCCAGCCGCCAGCGCAGCGTGCGCAGCGGCCGCCGCGCGCCGCCCGATCCACTGTCGTGGCCACCGCCCGATCGGTTCGCGCCGCGTCCACCTGGCTCCCCGTGGCCGGCCAGCATGAGCGTCGGCATCTCCTCGACCGGGCGCGCCATGGGCACCGCCGAGAGAGCGCGCGGGTCGGGCGGCTGGCTGCGCGGCCGCGGCCGCGGCTGTGAGGGCTGTGGCGCGGATATGGGATCGGGGGGCACTGGGGCGCGGGACATGGTGTGCTCACTCAGCCCTTCAGCACGTAGCCGACGCCGCGCACCGTCTGAATGAAGCGCGGTGCGCTCGGCTCATCCTCGATCTTCTCACGCAGGTAGCGCACGTACACCTCGATGATGTTCGTCTCGCCCATGAAGTCATAGCCCCACACCCGATTGAGGATCGTCTGCCGGTCGAGCACCTGGCGCGGATGGGTCATGAAGAGGTGCAGCAGGTTGTATTCGGTGGCGGTCAGCTCCACCAGCCGCTCGCCGCGATGTACCTCGTGTGCCGCCTCGTCCAGCGTGAGATCGGCGATCTTGAGCACGCGCCCGCCCGGCCCGCCGGCGGCGACGATGCGCTGCTGGCGCCGCAGCAGTGCGCGCACCCGCGCCAGCAGCTCCTCAAAGCTGAACGGTTTGGTCAGGTAGTCGTCGGCGCCACTCTCCAGCCCTTCCACGCGGTCGCGCACCTCGTCTTTGGCGGTCAGCATCAGGATTGGGATGTCGCTGGTGGCCTCGTTCTCGCGCAGGCGGCGGCAGACCTCGATGCCGTCCATGCCGGGCAGCATCACGTCGAGGATGATCAGGCTGGGGCGCAGCCGCTGGGCGGCGTCGAAGCCGCTGACGCCGTCGCCGGCATCCTCGACCCGAAAGCCCTCGTAGCGCATGCCCAGCCGGATGAAATCCACGATGTTCTGCTCGTCGTCAACCACGAGCAGGCACGGCCGGCTCTCGTCCGGCGGTTTGCCCTGCCCACCCGGCGTCGTCACGTGCGAATCCACGCGCTCCTCCCGCCCCCACGAGCGCAGGGGCGCATGGCGTGCGCCCGTCCCCGCCGCGGGTCTGGCGCCATTATATGCCTGGCGCAGGGCACTCACAAGACGATAGCGGCCAGGCGGATGGCCCGCTCCGCGGATTCTCAGCGCATTCTCAGCCACTCTCAGGCGCACGTATCCTCATTCCACCGCTCGCTGGCCGTCCTGTAGATGCCGCCGAATCGCTGTCCCGCGCAAGCCAAAGGTCCTGTGCGCGCGACGAATGGGCTGCCCCATCCGCTGAACCAATCAGGGCGGTGAGGTTGGCAGGATGGGGTAGGGTGCGTTCGCCAGGACGGCGGTCTTGACGCAAGCAAGCGATGGGGCTGGCACGTCGCATGCGGGCGCACCCGTGGCAGCGAGAAGCGAACGTGCAAGCGGCGGGGGCTGGCTCCGCGGCGGTGTCGTGTGGCGCGACCGATGGCGAACGGGCGCGTCTTCAGAGGCGAGAAAGGCGAGGCACGATCCGATGGCGAAATCCCCGCGCACGCAGGATGCACCTGTCGTGCGCACGAGCCAGGCGCTGCAGCCGCCCCGTGGGAGCGTGCGCGCGTGCGCGCTCTACCGTGGCGAGTTAGCGCGACATCGCGTCATTACGAGCGACGGCTGCGACTACGTGGTGGCGACGGTGGGCGAGGGGCGGCTCGGCTCGCTGCCGTTCGTGACGGGTGCGTATCCTGTGGTGCGCGGCTATCTGGTGATGATGCGGCAGCCACTCTACGAAGTGCGCAGCCCCGATGAGGACGCCGCGCTCGACGAGCACGAGCGTTTGGTGCGTGTGCTGGCGGAGGCCGGCGTCAAGGTCGTGCGGGCGCGCAAGCAGCTTGCGGCACGCCAGCGTGCCGAGGCGCGCGACGCGATGGCGGCAGCCGACCCGGCGATCATCGAGCTGCGCGTGGGCAAGTCCTCCGCGCGCGACGCGGAGCCAGCCCTGAGCTAGCGGACTTATTTTTCAATGAGGCGGGCGGGAGTCTCTCCAAAGTCATTTATTCGTTATGGAGTGCCTCCAGCCCGCGCAGGCAGGCTTTGCGGCGGAACGCCCGCAGGTGTGGTTTCGACCGCCGGCCCCCTATTTCGACCGAGGTACGTGAGGCAGGGGCGATATTCCGCTCCTGCCTCACGTTTTGCCCGCCGTGGACCTCCGATGTCCTCCGATTCACGCTTTCATGTGCGATCGGATGCGATCTGATTTCCTTACGGCACGATCGTCCAGTCGGCGGGCAGCTCGTACGCGAACTCGCGGATGCTCAGGAAGCGCCCGTTGTGGTAGTTGACCGTGCCGACACGGTCGAGGGTCTCATCGGTGTTGGCGATCTGCACGATGCGCTTGGCCAGCAGATTGAACAGAATCACGCCCGCGCGCACCGGCTGAAGGCTCGCCTCACGGGTGGTGTCGTCCAGCACACGAAAGACCGGCAGCTCGCGCGGGGGGCGCGTGCGGAGCTGCTCGTGGATCGCGGCAAGGTTGCCGGGGACGTTATGCTCGTCGAAGACGGCCAGCCCGTTGAGCACGAGGTCGCGCAGCCCACGGTCGTAGGTCCGCGAGGCATGCAGTAGCTCGTGCAGGGATTGCGGACTGCCCGCGCAGGCGGCCGTCAGCGCGATGGCGGCCGAGGTGTGCGCCACGAAGCTGACCGAGCCGCTGCCGTCCACCACGGTAAGGCGCATCACGTCCACGGCGGTTTCCTCTCCCGTTCTCGGTCCCTTTACTGAATCTCCCGGCGCATGAGCTTGGGCGATCCTCATTGTAGCGCATCGTCCCCGCCGACTACTGCGCCCAGTTGACATACTTAGCGGGCGCACGCTATACTCGTCGCAGACGAGCAGACGGCATCTTTCGGGATTCCTAGAGGGGAGAGCGCTCCACCAGATGGCTACCAAAACCGCGGCCAAGACGGCCACCACGGCGACTGCGACGACGGCCACATCCACGACGACCAAGGCCGAGCGCTCACCCAAAGCGGGCGCCATGACCACCACCGAAGCCGGCCGCCGCGGCGGTACGGCCGTGCGCGACAAGTACGGCGAAGATTACTATCGCCGCATTGGCAAGCTCGGCGGCACGGCGCTCAAGAACAAGCGCGGCGCGGAATACTATCGGGGGATCGCCAAGAAGGGCGGACGAGCCAACGTGGAGAAATACGGCCCCGATCACTTCGCGGCGATGGGCAAGAAGGGCGGCTCGACCACCAAGCAGCGGCAGCCGTCCGACTTCTACAGCCGCATCGGACGCCTGGGTGGCGCCGCCAAGCGCGGCAAGCGCACCAAGAGCTCCTGATTCGCAACGCACAGTCAGTCGCCGCGGCCATCCACCGATCGCGCATCGGTGAGCATCTACTGCGCGCCCCAGGAGACGCCGCAGCTCCCCCTCGTCTCCGCGGAGGCGAGGGGGTCGGGAGGGTGAGGCCCCCCTACATTGCGGGCTGCGCCGGCATCTCGCCCGGCTGCCCTTGCTGATACATGCCACCGATCGCGCTACGCGAGCGTTGCACCGCTTGCAGCGCGGACTGCTCGGCGGTCTGCGCGGCGCCCTGCGGAATCTGGATGCCGTCCTGCTGGTACGACAGGATTGCCGTGCGCGGCAGGCTGCGCTCCAACCAGTGCGCCATATCCACCTCGTCGCGCAGGTTCAGCTCGCATGCCTGCACCGTCGCGTTGTCGCCATAAGCCGCGGCGGTGGTGATCAACAGCTCGTAGGCCGCGATCTCGAGATGCTCGATGGCGTAGTCGTCGCGCGCCTCCTTGGCGAGTGCGTCGGTCTTGGCGCCGGCGGTCATGCCCACCAGATTGCCCATCATCGCGGCCACCGCGCTCTTGATGTTCGACGGGCTTTCGTTGTACGCCTTGAGCCGGTCCACCATGCGCTGATGGTGGGTATACGTGGCGTCGAGATGCTGCTGGATGCGCTGCTGGATCTCAGGCCACTGCTTCGCGTCGCCGACCTGCTGCTGCAAGATGTCGGCAATTTCGTGCTCCATCGCCGCCGCATCCTGCAAGTACGTGATCAGCTTGTCCTTCAGCTTGTCGTTCTGGGCCATGGATGCTCCTTGCGTTGAGTCGTACGCGCGCACGTGCCCGCCGATTCGGTCCGGCGCGGCCGCTCGCGCGAGATGCCATTTTGCCACTGGCTATCCAGCGCTCGTGATGGCGGCAAGGCGCATGCCAGGGGTGGGTGGCGGGCACGCCGTCCATCGCGTGGCCCGCCATGAGCCGCGGCGCTATGCCTCGCGCATCGCGTGGCCCACCGCCCAGCCGATGAAGCCCAGCAGCGCGAAGAGACCCAGCGAGAAGAGCAGTACGGGCAGGTGGACGCCGTCGAGCCAGAACGGCGGGCCGAAGTGGCTCACCAGCGGAGAGGGTCCGCGCTGCCCCACCACCGGCGGTGCCGTCACGACACTTGCCGTGGGTGCCAGCAGGCCATTGGCACCGAGGATCAAGGCCGGAAACCACGGCAGCGCCGCGAACGCCACCGCCGCCTGCCAGGTGGCGCTGAGCAGACCGATCGCCAGGGGCAACACGAGCATGATGATGCCGAACAACACCGCCAGCGCCGGTGTGGTGGGCGCGGCAGCGGTGCCGCATGGGCCGGAGCAGCCGTAGAGACCGCCGCCCGTGCCGATCGATGAGGCAGTGAGGATCATCAGCAGCGCCTGCACCACGGCAAGCACGATGACCGCGAGACGACCGCCGGTGCCGGGACGCGGAATGCGAACCGACCAATGATCCCTTGTGCGGGGACGAGCCATTGCGGACATGCACGCTCCTCCTGATGCCCCGCGCCGAGTGGGTGGGTCCTCCTGCGCACCGCGCGCAGCGGACGCTTACCCTTGCGCGGGGCCTCAAGGCAAGTATGCAGTCAGCGGCACGGCGGGGCAACCGCGTGGCACCAAACGGCTATTGGGCGGGAGGACCATGCGACTATGCGCGCCGGTACGTTCGCTCCAGCGCCGCTCACAGCATCCACGAGGCGTCGGCCTCGTGCAGCCAGCCGCCGGCGATGGCTGCCACCGCTCCGACGAGCGCCAGATACAGACCGATCCCGGCGCTCGCCGCCGCATAGCCCCCGACGGCGAAGACGTGAACGCCATCAAGCAGCGCCAGCAGCTCCAGCAGCAGCGCCTCGCCTCCCAGCGCCATGTACACCACGCGCTCGTGCTCGGTCACAGCGGCGGGTAGCGGAATCCGCAGCAAGCGCACCAGCGCCAGCAGCAGCACGAGCGCGCCGAGCACGGCGACCGCCTTGCCACTGGCGGTAGCCCAGCCGGCGAGCGCCAGCGAGGCGTTCTTGTGGTCAGTGGGCAGCGTCACCGCCCACCACGGCAGCGCCGCCCCAGCGATTGTCAACGCGCCGCCCGCCAGCAGCAGCCACTGCGACGGCGCCGGCAGGCGCAGGCGCGAGCCGCGCGACGGAGGGCGCGCCGCGGCCGCGGCGCGCGGGCGATCGTACGCGCCGCCCGAAGACCCGTCAGACGACGATGGAGGAGGAGAATACATGGCAACACCGTTCGATTCTAGAGCGAGTATGCCGTGAGCTGGCCCGACTCGTCGGTGATGTAGACGATACCGTTGGCGACAACGGCGCTTTCCCAGTGGATGCTACCGATACTCGTGTCGTGTCACAGCAGCACGCCGGTGTGCGGATCGAGCGCCATCAGGTCATTGCTGGTCGCATAGAACAGCACCCCTCCGGCGATCGCCGGGGACGTGCCACCGGAGTTATCCTGCCACACCATGGTACGCGATGGTGTGCCACCGGACGAACAGGCCAGCCACAGCCCGGAGATGCCGCTCCCCGTGGCGACGAAGACCCAGGTCGTTGGCTGCGGCAGGGTGGTGGATGCGGGGCCGCGACGCGAGCACGCCAGCGGCGGCATCGCACCAGCCCGATCGGCCCACACCGCGGGCGCCGCCAGCACCTCGTTGCCTTGCGGCACGTTCATCGTGAACAAGTCGTCGCCCGTGAAGCCGGGTCCACCCTGGCTGCTGAGGTTGTCGAGGTCGAGCAGCCGTAGGACTGAATCCTTGCCGCCTTGCACCGCGATGTGCTGGTCGGCACAGCCGGCGGGCGCGCATCTGCCAGCACGTCTTCGCATGCTGTTCCCCCTCATGCAACCACGCCCCGATTGCTCCGCCCTGCCTCCGGTGTATGGAGTGGACTGCCCGCTCGGCGTAGCAAGACGCTCGCCAGATTATGCCTGAACTTGGCAGCCCGTGAGAAGTCAGTAGCAAGAATGCGGGACGGCCCGCAGCGAGCGGAACTGGCGGGTCGGCGCGCGGACGGAGACGTAGGAGACGGCGGCGGTAGACGCGGAGCGCCGCCAGGACTACGATCGCGAGGTGTTCGGGGCGACCCGCGTGTGGGTCTGCAGAGAGAACTGAGAGAGCGAAGGGGAATCAGCATGAGCGTGCCGAAGCTGAGCGAGCAGCAATGCGTCGCCTGTCGTGGCGACGAGCCGGGTGTGACCAGCACCGAGCGCGAGCAATACGCGGCCCAGGTGCCGCGGTGGCACATCGTGGAGCGCGACGGTATCCCGCACCTCATGCGCACGTTCCACTTCGACAACTTCGTCCACGCGCTCGACTTCACCAACGCCGTCGGCAAGCTGGCCGAGGAGCAAGGGCACCACCCGGCGATGACGACCGAGTGGGGCAAGGTGACGGTCGAGTGGTGGACGCATAAGATCCGCGCGCTGCACCGCAACGACTTTATCATGGCCGCCCGGACCGACGCGCTCTTTGCCCAGGCTCCCGGTGCGAAGCCTGATACGCAATGATGACCTAGCCTAGCCGCTGATGCCCCAAGGTGCGGGCACATAGTCAGCGGATGCCGGTATCCAGCTCGATGGTGATCGTGGTGGTGCCGCCGGCGGTGATCGTGACGTTGCCGGGCGTGATCTGCCGTATGCCCACGGTCCCTGGCTCGATGGCGACGCGCAACACGTAGGAGCCGGCCGGCAGCGTGGCGCTGAAGTGCCCGTTGGCATCGGTGGTGACGGTCTGGACCAACTTCCCATCCGGCGTCTTGATGGTGATCGGACGGTGCGGCACCGGGGCCGGCGAGCAGGGGTGCGCCACCGGCTCGACCGGGCACGTTGGGCTGGCCTCGACCTTGCCGTCCAGCGTGCCCGTCGGCGTGGCAGTTGGCGTGCCCGCGCCAGCGCCCGGGGTGGTCGTCAGGCCGCAGCCGGCGAGCAGCAGCGCCAGGGCCAGCGCGACCGGCGCCAGCATGCGCCACAAGTGCGGGCGCTGCAAGTGCGGGCGCTGCAAGTGCGGGCGCTGCCACGTGCTGCGACGCCGCGGGCGCTCCCCACCATCACCAGAGCCGCGGCCGGTTCCCAGGATAGTGTTCGCCTTCATCGGAGACTCCCTCCCTGCCGCCAACCCTGATACAGCCGTCATAGCCGCAATGGGCATGGCCGAGACGCGCACCGTCCAGGTGCGCTCCGCCGTTCCAAGGCTAGACGCAGGAAGCCCGCCAAAAGTGCCGCTCGAAGGTATGCCGGTCCACCACGCCCTATTGGCGCCAGGCGGAATTGGGCACATCACGCGGCGTGCTGTCTGATTTCGCGCCGGATCGCTCGTTGGGCGGCGGCGCGAGCCAGAGCGAGATGTGCGCTGGTTCCATCGTCCGCTCGACGGCTGCCAGCAGGTGCTGCGTGAGCTGGCCGAGATCCATCTCGTCGCGCAGGGCGTGGCCGAAGGCTGCCAGCGTCTTGGTGGCGTCGTAGCGGCGGCGGAAGAAGCGGCGATCGATGCCGCGCTGGATGCGCCGGCGCAGCGGCTGGAAGAGCGCCGCGACCGTCAGCGTCGAGACGACGATTGCTAACGCGTCCTGCCCGCTTTGCTGGCCTGTGAGCGTGCGCAGGAGCTGCTGCAGCGCGATCACCACAGCGAGGTAGATCGCGGTCAGCATGATCGTCAGCGCGACGTAGACCAGTGTGCGGTTGATGAGCAGATCGATGTCGTAGAGCCGGTCGCGCAGGATCGCCACACCGATCGAGAGCGGCAGCAGCGCCACGAACACCGCCTCACCGCCGATCACGGCAACGTAGCCCGGCGTTCCTGGCTGGGTCGAGTCTGGGGCGAGCGCGATCACCAGCAGCAGCGCGGCGTAGCCGGTGAGGGCGCAGGCGATGCCCAGCACCACCCACTTGGTCTGGCGCCGCTGCTGGGCGTTCGACACGCGCAGGTAGCGATACACCTGGAGCGCGACCATCACCGCCAGGAAGCCCGCGCTCGCGGCAGCCAGCAATACCGGCCTCCAGTTGTCGGGATTGAGGATCGACGTAGGCGCGAAGTACTTCGGCACCTGCGAGCCAATCCAGATCGCGGCGAGCATGCCCGCCCAGCCGGGCCTAAAGCGCCCGTCGGGGAAGACGAAGAACAAGAGCGTGACCAGCCCCGCGCCGGCAAAGCGCACCGCCTCCACCGGCCAGAACCACGCTGGGTCCGCGGCAGGCAAGGCGAGCAGTGTCGGCGAGAAGGTGGTGCCCCAGGCGACGAGCGTGAAGGCGACGAAGAGTGCCATCGGGTCGCGTGGGCGGCGCCAGAAGATGACCAGCGCCACCAGCAGGTGCAGCAGCGCGAAAGCGGTCTCGATGCTGACGAGCGCCAGCGCGTACGTGGCGGGCGCGCTCTGCGCGGTCATTCCGGCCGGGACTTGACCCGGAGCGCACGGAGATGTCGCGCAGAGCGCGCCCAGCGCGCGCAGGCGTGCGGGAACCGCCAGTCCAAACAGGGCGGCCAGCGCCAGCGCCGCCAGCAACACGCCGCCGCGCGACGTCATCAGGGCGACGTTGCGGGCAGCTCCACGGCATCCGCGCGAGCGCGACGGAGGCTGCGGTGCGGTCACGTCGCGCCTCCTTCCGCCCGCGGCGGCTCCTCTGCACGCGCGGTCGCTGTGGCGGTCGTTGGTGCCAGCCAGAGCGAGACGTGCTCCGGCTGCAGCGTGTCGGCGACGACCGCCAGCAGGCTCTCCTGGAGCTGCAGCAATTGAACCTCGTGACGCAGAGTGTGCGCGAATGCCTCGAGCGTGTGCGCGGCGTCGTAGCGGCGGCGGAAGAAGCGGCGATCGATGCCGTGCTGGATGCGCCCGCGCAGCGGCTGGACGAGTGCCACCGTCGCCAGCGTGGAGACTACGAGCGCGATCGGCGACTGACCGTGCTGCCCCGTCAGGCCCGAGACAATCACCTGCAACAGGGCCACACAGGTTACGTAGATCAGCGCCAGTATCGCGGTGAGCGTGGCATAGACCAGCGTGCGGTTGATCAGGCGATCGATGTCGTAGAGGTTATGACGCAGGATGGCGACCGCGATGCTCAGCGGGATCAGCAGCGCGCTGAGGTTGAGCAGCGCGACCGCGGCACCTTCATAGAGCACGCTGTTGTAGCCGGCACGCCCAGTGGTGAGCGAAAGCACGCTCTGCACGCTGGCGGTCGCCGCGCCCACGAGAGCACCGGCGAAGCCGAGCACCACCCATTTGGTCTGCTGCCGCTGCCGGGCGTCCGAGACATAGCGATAGCGATAAAGCTGGGCGAGCGCGCCGAGGCCGAACCAGCCGATCCAGGCGACGTAGGTGACGCCAATCGCCGCCGGGCGGTCGCGGGTCAGCGTGCCGGCGAAGAGGAAGAAGCCCGCGACCCACACCAGCCACGGCACCACGAGCAGTCGCGCGCCGCGCGGGACGAAGCGCCCATCGGGGAAGAGCAGCGCGAAGAGCAGCAGCCCCGCCCAGCCGATGGCTTGCAGTGGCGCGGGCGACACCTGCCAGATGGGTTGGTTGCTGATCAGCGCGTACGACGTGCCCGGCAGCGCGGTGCCAAAGGCGATCAGCACCGCCGAGACGCCAATTGCCGCTGGGTCGCGCCAGCGGCGCCAGGCGATCAGGCCCGCCAGCAGCAAGAAGCCCAGCGCGCCGGCCAGCTCGATGGCGAGGTTGTAGCCGGCGTGAAAGGTAGGCGAAACGCCCAGCGCCGCGATGGCCGTACGCACCGCCACATCGGGCGGCTCGCGCAGCTCGGCGAAGCGCCGCGGCAGGCTGGCCGCGAGCAGCCCCACGCAGAGGATGGCAACCGCCGCCCATCCCGTGCGCTCCAGCAAGAGCGCCCGATCGGGTGGGGATGCGGGCGAGCCGTCCCGGTTAGCGGCGATTGGGGTGGTTTCCAGTGGCGCCACGCGGCGTCTCCTCGGCGATGCGGGCGAGCGCCGCCCGGTACGTCAGCAGGCGCTACTGTACCATCACTTCCCAGCCGTCCGCAACATGGGCCGCCAACCGCTCATCACGTCGCCGATGCGCACGTTGAACAGGTGCCTGGAAGACATGTCACTCGCGGCGCGCACCGCCGCGCACGACGCATCACTGCGCGACGCTCGGCACCAGGTCGTCCGGCACCGCGACCGACGCATAGGCTACGCCATTGTGCCGGGCAGCAGAGCGGGCGCGACCACCACCAGCACGCCATACGTGATCAATGCGATGCCGGCGATCGTGCTGATCAGCCGGCCCGCGGGCAGCACCTTCTCGGCGAAGATCAGCGCGCTCAGCAGCGCCAGCGCGGCGACGTTCATCATCCCCAGCGGGAAGAGGATCGCGAACAGCAGCCAGCAACAACCGAGACAGTAGAGGCCGTGCGCAGTCCCCATGCGCAGCGCGCCGCCGTAGCCACTGCGCCACGAGGTCATCAGGAACTGCGTCGGCGTGCGGCACTTCGCCAGACAGACGTTCTTGAGTGGCGAGAGCTGGTAGAGGCCGGCGAGCACCAGCACCGCACCGCCGATGCGGCCGGCGTTCTCCATCAGGAGCATGGAGTGTGACGCCAGCGCGTCGAGTCCCAGAGCGGCGAAGTAAGCCGCGACGCCCGCCAGCGTCCAGACGATCAGATAGCCCGCGACGAAGATCCACGTCGGCGTGAAGCTCTGCCCGCGCTGTCGCTTGCCGGCGGTGATCGCACTGAACAGCAGCACCATCGGCGCGGCGGAGGGAAACATCATGGCGACCATCATCGAGACCCAGATCGCCAGGAACAACAGCGCCCCCATCCCCATTGTCAGGCCCATCGCGGTGCCGCCTGAGCCGGCCATCGAGGAGGCGCCACGCCGCGCGAGTGCCTGGCCGATCACCACTGCCCAGGCGAGCGCGGCCAGCGCCAGCAACACCCCTAGGATGACGAAGCGCTCGGAGCGCGGCGACAGGAACTTGCGCGTCGCCATGGGCATCCCCCTCCCTTGATGCGAACTGGAGCACGCGCACCTACGGAACCTCTCCCTGTGGGGGGCGTGAATTCGCCGGGTGCTCGCATGCCACCAACGAGCTACGCCGCGCTCGACCAGCTCACCGGTGCGTAGTGCGCGTTCTTGCCGGAGTTGTCCCAGCGCATGCCGTAGTCTGCCCAGGTGCTGCCCTGGTCGCCGGATGCCATCGCCACGCCCTGAGGATTGAACGGGTGCGCGTCCACTGCCCAGATCTCTTTGTTGGGGATGGCTGCGGGCACGGCGCTCACCGCCAGGTGCGCGACGCCCGGCATCTCCAGCGAGCGATGGGTGCCATTCTTCTGGAAGGTGATTGACGCCGGCTTGATGCCCAGCACGCTGCCGATCAAGGGTGCGAAGCCACCCATGACTCCGCCACCTGCGCCGCTGAAAATCGCTTGAAGCGCCTGGCGCTGCTGCTCGTCGGCACGCTCGTCGAGGTAGAGCGCGACGCTCCAGTTGCCCTCGGCCATCGGGCCAGGGGTGTGGGCCATCATCGCCACGTTGAGGCCATCGAGCGACACGTCGCCATACTTGCCACTGTCAATGTGAAACCCGAAGGCCACGTCGCACGCGCCCTGCGTCGGCCGCGCGGTGAAGGGCGCCTGGGTGGAGAACAGACAGGGACAGACGACGTCGCAGTTGCAGTTCTCGAAGTAATCGCCGCTGAATTGCCAGGGAGTAGTTGCCGCGGAAGTCATATGCCACCTCGCTTTGGTGTCAGCCACAATGAATGGTCAGGGTTTCCCGCGCCGGAGCGCGTGATGGGTACAGTTGACCGGTATTTCATGGAACACACGACGGTGACGCACAATGCGGACACGCTACAAGGTCATAGGGCGCCGTTGGTTGTGGAGAGTATAACAACGCTGCCTTACGCTTGTCTATGTCACAACGCGACGCCGCACCTCCTGCTTGTCAGTGGCACACTACGACATCTCATGCCTGACACTGAGCGGTGTGGCGTGGTGCTGGTCACTCGGCCTCGCCATACATGCCGCGCAGCACACGGCCCATCATGGCGACGGCGGTGCGGCGCGGCAGCAGACGGCGCATGACGAAGGTGCTGGCGCGGTTGGCACGGCCAGGGATTATGCTGGGCTGGCGACCGAGCGCGGCGAGGGTCTCGGCGGCGACGGCCTGGGGCGTGAGCGTCGCGCTGCCCACACCGCTGCCACGTGGGGCGCTCGCGGTGTAGTTGGGCGTGCTGGTGGCACCCGCGACGCAGGCCAGCACGTCGAGTCCCTGGCGGCGCAGCTCTTCCCACAGACCCTCGGCCAGCACGAGGTTGTAGGCTTTGGTGGCGGCGTAGTTGGCGGTCAGCGCCGAGCCTTGCGCCGAGGCCAGCGATGACATGAGGATGATGCCGCCGTGCCCGCGCTCACGTGAGCGCATGCGCTGGCCCAGCAGATAGGCGAGCGCCATCGGCGCGCGGGTGTTGACGGCCAGCTCGCCCAGGTGCGCCTCCAGCGGGCGCTCCAGGAAGGGACCGATCACCGACAGCGCGGCGTTGTAGATCAGCAGCCCCACGTCCAGCGCGGCGGTCTCGGCCTCCACCACCGCCGAGGCGTCCTCGCGCGCCAGATCGAGCGCCAGCACCCGCGCCTCGATGCCGTGCTTTGCACCCAGCCGCTCCGCCAGGGCACGCAGCAGCTCCTCACGCCGCGCGATCAGCACCACGTTGAGGCCGAGCGCGGCGACCTGCTCGGCATATGCCTCGCCCAGTCCCTGCGACGCGCCGGCTACCACCGCCCACGGCCCGTAACGCGCGCGAAAATCTCGCCTCGGCGCTCGCGCCATATGTCGTCGCCCCTTCTCTCCTACGTGCCGGCCGCTTCGGCTGCCGCCACGCAAACCTTGCGAGCATTGTAGCGTACGGCCAAAAGCCAGGTCAAAGGGAATGTGCCCCAGCTACGTTTGCTGGTAGACGGTGGCCGCCTTCCCACAAGGCACGCAAAAGAACGCGTAGGTACTGCCCTCAGCGAACTCGTTGATGTCCTCCCAGGATACCTGGCCGATGCACACCATCCGTCTACGACAAGTGGGGCAGAGTGGGTACTTGGCATCCTGGATCCACTCAGGATGGCCGCCGAACTGCGAGATCCCGGTCACGTCCAACATGAAGCGGCCGAGCACTTCGAAGGGAGTGCGTCGCTGCTTGCCGAGAGCCAGTCGGCGCGGCTGGGGATCGCCTAGATCCTCACCGGCTCCGTCGCCTACCTGCTCAAGAATGCGGGGCTTGTCGTCGGGTCCCCCGTTAGCTGTGCTCCACTTGGATCCCCCTTGCAGGTCAACATCGGTATACAACGTGGCAAAGCCCGAGCACCACATGCAATGTGCCACCCGCAGCCGCGTCGCAGGGTAACTGCTGTCGGTTGTGGGTTGGTCAGTGCTTCCTAGCTCGCGCGCCACGAAGGCGCAGCGGGGATCGCGCAGGTCTATATCCAGCAGTGTGACGAGCGGCCGACCACACCAACCGCATGACGCCTCGTGCGGTGTCGCAACAGCAGCAGCGTGTGAGCTTGGCGTGAGCTCGGCTTCGTCAACAGGAACAAGCTCGTACGATGTTGTATAGTAGAGTTGGCGGCGGTTGCCGTCCGGTGTGAGCTCCCAGCCGGCCTCGGCAGCGTACTCGTAGGGGGCAAGATACAGGTCGTTGCGCCAGGATGGAACATCCGCACGCCAGGCAGCGAACTGCTCCCGCACCCGATCACCGCTGATCCACGCCAGCGCGAGCAGCAGTAGGTTGCGCTCAGCGTGGAAGGCTGGATCGTCGAGCGCCTGGAGCACCATTTCAGTAGTGACAGACGGAGCATCGAGATAGAGCCAGCTCGGCAGCAACAGGTGGGCAGCGGCCAGATCAAGAGTGAGGCTGGAAAGTGCGCCTGGAACCGAGGCGGCCAACAACCCCAGGAGCCACTTCAGATCCTGCCTGTCGGGGTGCCCCCAGATTTCCCTGGCGACCTCTCGGCCCTGGTCAGCCGTGAGCGCCCGTAGCGCCGCCGTCAATTGCGGCGTGCGTTCCCCCCAGCCGCGTATATCCTGATTGCGCCGCACCGCGATACGTGCCTGGATGAGATCGCGCATGGTAGCCACAGGGTCACTCACACTCGCGGCATCGTGGTTCTGATGCATGCCGTTGCCTCTCACTACTGCCGGTTCGCCTCCATCACGCCACTGCCAGCCAAGATGTTGCTCGCGGGAGCAGAGGGCAGTGATCCAACTACCTCTCCTCACGAGCATTCTGTCCGTGAGCCGGCGGAGCGGCAACAGTGAGTCGGGAGCGACTACACTGCACCTGAGGCCGTGCCCGCGCCCAAAACGCGCAGGATGGCGTCGGCGAGCGCCTCAGCCTCGCTGGCGCCCTCGCCGTCGATCGGCGCGGCGTCGCCGGGGCGGGTCAGGCGGCAGACGTGGCGCAATTGCACGCTATTCGCCCCCAACACCGGTGCCGGAGCCTCGCCGGTCGCCACGCGGTATCCGCGGGCGCGCAGCCACGTCTTGAGCTGGCCGCCGGTCGGGATCAGCAGGCAATCGCGCAGCGCCACACGCGCCGCCGGCCACTTGCCGCTGGCGTCCACCAGCGCCACGATGCCCTCACGCGGCCACGAGGCCGTCACCAGCCACAGCCCCGCGGGCGTCTCGCTGACGTGCTCGGCGCCCAGCACTGTACACCAGTCGCCGATCTGCGGCTCCCAGGCGCAGCCCGCCGCCACCAGCCGCCGCGCCGTCACCGGCATCACCAGCTCTTCGCGCATCGCCACCGCCTGCCTTCCACTCTGCCCCGTCTGCCCCGTCTGCCACGAGCGAAACCCTCGCGCTCTCCGGCGTCCCTTCGCGACCTATCCAGTGAGGCGGACGAATAGGAGCCGCGGCGCCGCAAGCCTCGCGCCACTGCAGGATACCGCATCGGCGCGCATGATGCCATCCTGTCAACGCGCGGGAAACCGCAGAAATCCCCACGCGGGCGGCCATATGACCATGGTATGGTAGCGATGACGATGCAAAGGAGCGACAGAAGCAATGCGTGAGGCGCTGAGCATCCCAGAAGAAGACCTACTCACCTGTCTGCGGGAGGAGTACGACCTCGCGGCCGTCAGCCTGGAATTTCTGCCGCTCGGACTCGACACCAGGGCAGCGCTCTATCGGGTCGCGAGCGCGCAGGGCGCCGCCTATCTGCTCAAGGTGAAGGCCGGATCGTTCTACGAGGCCGGCGCCCTTGTGCCACGCTATCTCGCGGATCAGGGGATCGCGGCGGTGGTGGCACCCCTGCCGACGACGCGCGGCGCCCTGTGGACCCATTTGCCAGGCCGCGAGGATTGGGTGGCGATGCTATACCCCTTCATCGAGGGCGACCGGGGCTGGAATCCGGCCATGACGGATGCGCAGTGGCAGGCGACGGGCGCGGCGTTGCGCCAGACTCACCAGGTCGCGCTGCCGCCGGGAGGCTTTGCGTCGCTGCGACGCGAGACGTTCGATCCGGCGGAGTATCGTCACGCGACGCAAGCGATTGAGGCCGCGCTGGCTGGTGTGGAGAGTCGGAGCGGGAGCCAGGTCGAGCGGACTTTGAGCGCAGGGTGGCGGCAGAACCAGCCGGCGATCCACGCGATGCTGGCTGCTCTCGAAAGCCTGGCGGGGGCGCTCAGGCAGCGATCGGGGCCCTACGTCGTCTGTCATGCCGACCTGCATCCGAGCAACACCATCCGTGACGCGGCCGGCGGCGTGCATGTGATCGATTGGGATGATGTGATGCTGGCTCCTAAGGAGCGCGACTTCCTGTTCACCGGCGACCCGGCATCGGACGACGGCATAGCCGGTGATGGGCCGTCGCCATTCTTCCAGGGGTACGGTCCAGCGGAGATCGATTGGGTCGCCATCGCCTATTACCGCTACGAGCGCATCGTCCAGGATGTGATTGTCTGCGCGCAGGAGGTGCTCTTCAGGGATGACCTGGGCGAGGGGACCAAAGCCGAGCAGGCCCGCTTGTTCGATGTGGTCCTCACGTCGGGCAAGATGGTCGAGCCGGCACAGCGCGCGGCGGCCCACCTGCCCGCGAGCCTCGATACTTTCAGCGTTCCGGAGGCTTGAGTCAATCGCCCCTGAGTGAGGTGGCGCTCAGAAGATGAGCCGCAGCAGAAAGCCGGGCCGCAGGATGGCGCGCGGCGGCAGGAAGTCGCCCGTCACCGCGACGACCGTGTGCGGCATATCGGGCTTACGCGCGAAGACCGCCGCCAGGTGGTCCATCAGCGGCGGGAAGGCGACACCCGCCTGGATGATCGCCTCGATGGCGCGCTTGCCGCGGAACTCGCGCCGGCACACCTGCTCGTAGCGGCCGAGCGTGCTCGCGTCGAGTTCGTAGGGGCGTCCGGTGGACGCCCGCTGGCCCTCGCGTCCGGTGGACGCCCGCGCTCGATATTTGGTGGACGCCCGCTGGCCCTCGCGTCCGGTGGACGCCCGCTCGCCGCCGGCAAGCGCATCCCTGGCGACTGCCGCAGCCAGCTCGGCGGAGCGCAGCGCGTGGTAGATGCCCTCGCCGGTGAAGGGATCGTAGTAGCCGCCAGCGTCGCCCACCAGCAGGAATCCGTCGCCTGCCAACCGCCGTGCCCGCGCGCTCAGCCGGCTCGCCGCCAGCGTCCGCCGCACCACCACGGCGCGCTCCAACCGGCCACGCAGCATGGGGAACGTCTCCAGCGCGTCGAGCAGAAAGGCTTCGGGGCGGCCGGCGAGATGGGGGCCGTCGCGGCGCTCGTCCACCACCATCGCCACGTTGCAGCGGCGGGTAGGGTCTTCACCCCCCAACCCCCTCTCCTCTGCGGAGGCGAGGGGGAGTCCGAATGAACGGGATGGATGGGGTGGGTCGAGTGGGTCGAGTGGGTCGAGTGGGTCGAGTGGGGCAAGGCCGACGTAGCGCTGATTGGCGATGTGCATCTCGCCGTATTCTGAGAGGCCCGCGATGCCACTGACGTGCGCCACCAGCGCGATCTTGCGCAGCCGCCCCAGCGCGTGCAGTCCCAGCCGCCGCGCGACCGTCGAGTGGACACCGTCGGCGCCCACCAGCAGCCGCGCCCGCACCGGGTCAGCGTCCCCCGCCGGGACGAGCCGCCAGGTGCCATCGCCCGCGCGGGTGAGGTCGGCCAGCCGCCAGCCCTCGCGCAGCTCCGCGCCCGCTCGCACGGCTGCGCGAGCCAATGTCGCGTCCAGCACGAGGCGCGGGATCGCCAGCCCCGTCTCGAAGATCGGCTTGCCGGCGGCATCGCGGGTGGCGGCGAAGTCACCCTGGAACATCCGCCCGCCCGGCGCGTAGATGCGAAAGCCACGCAGCCTGGCGGCGTGCGCCGTCTCCAATTCGTCGCGCACGCCCAGCGCATCCAGCAGCGGCTCGACGGCGGGGCTGAGGTATTCGGCGCAGGGCTTGTCGCGCGGGAAATGCGCCTTCTCCAGCAGGACGACGCGCAACCCCGCCCGCGTCAGGTGCGCCGCCGTCGCTGTACCCGCCGGCCCCGCGCCTACCACCGCCGCGTCGTACACGGCCCCCCAGCTCATGGCCCGCACTCCCGGGAGATACGTTGAACGCGAAGGACGCGAAGAATCCGCGAAAGCTGCGAAGGAGAGGAGACGGAGAACGCGGAGAACGCGGAGCTTCGCGGAGGACGCGGAGAGAAGAAAGAGGAGAGAGCAACCGCAGAGGACGCAGAGGACGCAGAGGAAGAAGGCGGTAGGTCGTGATTCGTCGCATCCTTCGTGTGCGCTTCGCGTGCGTCGCGTTCTCTGCCCTCTCTCTCTCGGATGTCCGCGACCTCCGCGATATCTCCGCGACCTCCGCGTTCTCCGTATGCCCTCTCTCCGTCTGCCACAAGTACCAGGCGGTAGGGCACCCGTACCTGCACGCGCGCGTTGCGCAGCCCCGCCCGCTCGGCCAGCGCGCGCAGCTCGCCCGCGCTATAGGCCCGGCGCACCGTCGCGGGGGCGTCGTGGCAGGTCATTGGGTCCATGCGCAGCAGGCGGGTGAGCGCGATCACGCCGAGATAGGCCAGCCGGGCACGCTGGACGTCGTAGACCAGCACGCGGCGCCCAACCCGTGCCAGTTCGCGCAGCAGACGCACCGCGTCGGCAGGGGCGAAATGGTGCAGCGCGAGGGCGCAGAGCACGAAATCGAAGCTGCCGGCGGGATAGCTCAGGGCCAGCGCGTCCTGCCACTCGACGCTCAGGCCTGGCACTCCGGCGCTCTGCTCGCGGGCGATGGCGACGATCTGCGGGCTGAGGTCGCTGGCGACGATCCGCGCGGAGATGCCGGCGTGCGCCGCCCACCGCGCGATGGCCGCCGGGATGTCGGCTGAGCCGGAGGCCACGTCGAGCAGCGAGAAGGTACGCAACCCCGCAGCCCGCACCTCGCGCGCGACACCCCGCACCACCGCCGCGCGCCAGCCCAGCAGCCCGTTGATGCGCCGGATATCGCGCAGGTTGCGGCGCAGCGTGCCGTCATCCCACGGCCCACCGTCGAGCAGCTCGCGGATCGCGTCATCGCGCACGCGCATTATGTGCCAACCCCTCGATTCTTCCGCGTCCTGTGGCACACCACCTCCGCAACCAGCGGGCCGGGAAGCCGCAACATCAATATGATGCCGCCCGCGCTCGGCGTGCGAGCCTTAGCGCGCCGCCCGTATGACGCACTATACGCCCGCACGATGCGCGCAGGTAACGCAGGGCGTATCATCCGGATCGCCGCTAGGCTGGGCATATCTCCAGGCCGCGCAGGTGGCCTTTGCGGCCATCGGCCCGGAGGCGCGGATTCGTCCGCCGGTTCGCAACCGACTTGCACTCGCACGCCAGAATCAGGATGGGGCGTTGCGGCGAGTGGACCGATGACGCTCTAGGCGAGGAGCAGACGCGATGGAGCGGGTAGAGCAGCAGGCGGCAGACGTGGCGGATCGGCCGCCATCGCGCGCGGCGGTGTGGCTCAAGACGGCACGGCCCTTCTCGCTCTCCGCCTCGGTCAGCCCGATCCTCGTCGGCACCGCGCTCGCCGCCTACGATGGGCGCTTCGACGCCGCGATCTTCGCCACCACACTGCTTGCCTCAGTGATGCTCCAGGTGGCGGCCAACTACTTCAACGAGTACTTCGATCACCGCTATCAGCTCGACACCGCGCAATCGCTCGGCGCCAGCACGGCGATCTTCCAGGGGGCGATGACGGCGCGCGAGGTCTTTGCCGCTGGCGCGGGATCGGTCGCCGTCGCGGCGCTGCTGGGTCTCTACCTGATCGCGCGCGTGGGGCTGCAGATGCTGCTCTTCGGCCTCGCGGCGGTGGCGATCCTCTATTTCTACAGCGCGCGGCCGGTCAAGCTGGCGCAGCGCGGCCTGGGCGATCCGGCAGTTTTCGTGGCGATGGGCTTTCTGATGGTCTGGGGCGCGTACTACGTGCAGATCCCGCGCTGGTCGTGGTCCGCGCTGGCGGCGAGCGTGCCGGTGGGGCTGCTGGTCGTCGCGATCCTCAACATGAACAACCTGCGCGACCTGCCCGACGACGCGGCGGTCGCCAAACGCACTGTGGTCGTGCGTTTCGGCGAGCGGTTCGGCCAGCGCTACGAGGCGGCGCTGATCCTGGGGGCCTATGTGGCGGTCGCGGTCGGCATCGCGGCGGGACTGCTGCCGGTGACGGCGATCATCGCGGGCGCCACGCTGCCGCGAGCGATCGACCTCGCGCGCACGGTGCTCGCCGCCAGCGACCGGCGCGCCTTCATCGTTGGCATGAAGCGCATCTCAGCGCTACATCTGAGCTTCGGCATCGCGCTGGCCGCCGGGATCGCGCTGGCCGCCGTGGCGCAGCTATCCTCGTGACGCCGAGCAGTTGCGCCTGCGTCCACTTGGTGGTAAGGTGCGCGCCAGACCACGCGCCGGCATGCGTGCTGGGGGTATCAGGGAGAGCAGCGCCGATGATCGCCACACGCCAACAGATCGTAGTTCAACAGTTCTGCCAGAGCGTCAACGAGCTGCTGCGCGCCGGACAGGTTGAAGCGGGCGCGATCCTCGGCCATGTGCCGCTACCCCATGAGGCGGCAACCGAGGACGAGCGGGCGCTGCTCGACACGCTACGGGCAACCTACCGTCAGGCAGCGCGGCCCACCGACTTCGTCACCCGCCGCATCTCGCGGGCCGACGAAACCTTCGAGCAATGCTACGAGCTGCTGCGGCTCACCTTCCAGCCGGCGGAGTTGAGTCCGCGTGTGGGATACGTGCGGCACCTCACCGCCCAAGCCGCCACGCCGGCCGCGCGCTCGGACGTGCCCTACGTCTTGATGGGACGCTTCTGGCGCGTGGCGGGACCGCAGCGCTACGACGCCGCGGGCCGACTGGTGTGCTTCGGCTTCGATCCTTTGACAGTGACCGAGCAGGTGGCGAGCGTGATCTCCGGCAACTACATGACCCTGGTGCCGCCGGCCGGCCCAGGAATGGGCATCGGCGCCATTGGGCATCTCGCCACGCGCGAGACCCTGCGGCGCAGGGGCGGCCACGGCGGCACGCTCGTCGCCCAGTTCGAGCGCGAGATGGGGACGGTGGCCGCCGCGCGCGGCGAGACGCTGAGCCTGCTGGTGCTCGAAGCTGAGCCAGATGCGATGACGTTCTGGGCGCGACAGGGCTACCGCTGGCCCGTCGGCTCGCGCTATGCCCAGCCCCCGCTCGACTGGGATCCCGCAACCGGCGAGCGCCGCTACGACGAGGTGCCCGAGCTGCTGATGGTCAAGAATCCCCACGATCCCGCCGCCACTATGATTGACACCGTGCTTCTGCGGCACGCGGTGCGGACGCTCTACGAGAACTGGTGCCTCGCGCGCGCGCGCACCTTCGCGCCAGAAGCGGCCGCCCGCGCCGTGCAGTACGTCGAGGGGGTGTACGCCGCCTTCGAGGCATCGCTGCCGGCAGGCGCGCCGTCCGTGCCGCTCGGCGAGCCGCCCGCGTCGATCCCAGCCCTCCATTCTGCTGGTTGATCGCCTGTTGATCGCCTGGCGCGATCCATCGTGTAGTGACAAATACGATAGTCTCCTCACAGTCCACGCCAGCTCCTGCTCTCCTCCGCCTCCGCGACTCGCCGGAGAACTCCGAATTCGAGCGGCTTTCAGCAGTCGGCAGCAGTCACATTTCACGATTCAACGCAGACGCTAGACACAGCACCCGGCCAATGTTACAATGCCGCCCATATCTCCAGCCGGCCAGCGGTGATGCACGCCATACCCCTGGCTGGGTACGTGGCCCAGCGCATGGCTGAGTCACCGGCACGTAGGGGAGTACGGTGTACGCCCGGTGTCGCGCTCAAGTGCGCGCCCGGGAGGAGGGCAGTGTGGTTGCGGTCGTACACGCGGTAGAGCCGACGACAGAGGACCAGTTAGCTGAGGTCCTGTCTTTTCTGAATCCCCCGCAGCAAGATTACGTGAAGCTGGCGGATCACGCCGCGACCCTGCTGGCGAAGCTCCCGCCGCAGCCCTCGGTGCTGCGCGCGCTCGCGGCGTACTGCGATCTCTTTGGCCGCGGCTACGGCCTGTGGCAGATTACCTATGACTATCCCCGCATCCACGAATACCTCTTTGGCGCCTATCTTCAAGCACTGGCCGACGGGCGCGGCGCGCTGCTGGCGCCGGCCGCCGAGGTGCTGCGCCAGCTCTCCGAGGCGGTCATCGCCTATACCTGGTGCGAGAACTCCCTGATCACCAACGACCCTGAGGGACTCTTCCAGCACTCGCAGGATGGCATCGGGCATGTAGACGCCGGCATCGCCGCGCTGCCGGCCTCTGGATGGCCGAGCGCATGGGCGGACAAGATCCTCGAATATCTGGACTTCAACCGCGCGCTCTTCCGCGGCCTGAACTGCTGCGCCAAGGGCTACCTCGCCGCCCGTGACTACGCCGACCTCGCGCCCGACGACTACCAGACGCTCGAAGAGTCGCTGGCGACGCTCAAAGCCAAGTCCTACGAGCTGTACTCCGAGCTGCGCGCGCACTATACCTTCATGAAGCTCCAGATCGACCACGGGCTTGAGGCCGCCCGCACAGGCAGCCCCGGCCTGCTCGTGAAGCAAGGTGACATGCTGCTGCGTGGCATCGGCTACATCGGCGAGAACCTGGTGGCTGGGCTATTCAAGGAGTACCAGGAGGCCAAAGGAGAGCCTGATGCGCTGCTCAAGGCAGCGCGCGAGCAGACGAAGCTGCCCATCGAGTCAATCCACAGCACCTACATGCCCGACATCTTCGAGACCACCCTGGGCCGCGACTATCGCGAGCAGATGACGGTAGATCTGTGCAAGGAGGGCACCGAGCTGAGCTTCGCCGTGCCGGACGGCCGCGAGCGCGTGGCCTATACGGCCGACACGTTTCAGGTGACGATCTCGCGCTTCGGCAGCATCGCGTTCGAGGTGGGCTGCTCGGTGGAGGGCAACCCGGTGGAGGACGATCCAGACGAGGAGGACCCGGAGACAAAGGGCACGTCGGTGTCGCACGTGCGCATCCTCGAATCTATGGTCGGACCGCACGCGGGGCGCTTCCCGATCGACTGGGTGGGCGCGCCGGTTACGCTGGAGGACGACATCAAACGGCTCGCCGCGCGGCGCATGCTGACCTACGTGGATACCTACCTGCGCGCCCGTGATTGGCTTGCCCACCTGTGGGTTGTCGCGCCGGGACCGGAGATCGAGCAGATGGCCGCCGCGCTGGCGGAATGGTACGCCGCGCTGGGACGCCTGGTGCCGCATCTGCCGCCGCCGGGGGCCGCGGGTAGCGAGGGCGAGCTGACCATCACCGGCGGGTTGGAAAAGAGCTACCGCGAGCTGCGCGGCTGCCGCGACAAGCTGCGCCGGCTTGCGCGCGACTGGATGCAGCAGCATGACGAGCCGGAGCTGGCCGACGAGGTTGCCACCGGGGAGGACATCTTTCCCAAAGGGCTGCGCTTCGGGCGGTTGATGGACGTGGGCATCATCGTCGTCGATCGCGTCAGGAAGTTCCTGGAGGACCGCTACGGCGCTACCGTCCAGGCAAAGGAGCGCCAAACGGGCGGCGACTACCACGACATCCGCTACACCTCCGCCTTCGACGCCAACACCGGCTGGCAGACCGTCTTCTGCTGCAATCAACTCGTGCTGAAGATGCCCGATGGCGAGCTAATGGAGCCGCGGACGCCCGCTGACTTCAAGAGCGCGCGTAAGGCGATGGACTTCAAGGGTTTCCAGGTGCAGAGCCGCGAGGCGCGCGCCGGCCTGGACGACTGGCCGTTCGCGTCCGGCGGGAAAGTGCATAACCTGGCGAAGATCCGGTCGCACCTGACCGACGTGATGTACGTCGGCGAGAACCGGACCTTCCTGTGGTTCCCCGACGACCCGCAATTCATCACCACGCAGTACGTCGAGTCGGCCCGCCTGATCGGCGACATCCGCGTGCTCGTGCTGACCTACAACGAGAGCGCCAAGAAGCAGATCAAAGCGACCGAGGGCATGCTCGACCGCATCAAGCGCGGCCGCCTGCCGCGCAAGCTCGCCCGCCGGTTTGAGGCGGGCCGCAACGACATCACCATCTTCCGCACCCACGGCGACAAGATACTCGACCTGCTGCGCGCCTGCACCATCTCGAAGTTTGAGGATCATGGCCAGCTCCTCTCGCAGATGCTGATCGAAAGCAAGGCCGGCAACGCCCGCGAGGCGCTGGAGCACAACCTCACAACGCTGGACGAGTTCTATACGTACATCACCCAGGTGCTGGAGCGGCGCGTGGAGGCGCGCACGCACAGCGGCCAGACGCTGATGGCCGCCGTGCTGGGCATCCTCACCGCCGTCAGCGCGCTCTCGGCTGTCCCGGCGCTGGAGAATTTCCTGTCCATCAACTTTGGTGTTGCGCCAGCCGCCTTGACCGGCATCATTCGGATTGTGTTGGTGCTCATGCTCGTCGGGAGCGTCGGAGCCGCGGGATATGCCCTGTGGCAGCGGGTCAGGAGTGTCTGAGTGACCTACGATGAGACGGTGGAGCGCTTCTGCCGCGCCGTGAACGATCGGCTGGCGCGCGGACCACAGGAGCAGGGGGCGGAGATCGCTGGGGTCGTGCGCGCCGAGGTCGCGCAACATGCGGGCGAGCCAGCCCTGCTCGACCGTCTCGAGGAGGCCGCGCGCCAGGCCATCCAGCCGCGCGCGTTCTACGACGTGCGCGCGATGAGGCCGGACCTGATCTTCGAGCAGTGCGACACGCTGCTGCGCGAAAACTTCGAGCCGGACGTGCTGGACCCCAAAGAACGCATGGTCTTGATGCTCGAACGGCTGGCTGACCCGACCCACACATTCCCCATCGTTTTGATGGGCCGCTTTTGGCGCGCATCGGGGCCGCAGGAGTACGACGCCGCGGGCCATCTGACGCGCTTCGGCTTCGATCCGCTGGCGGTCACCGAGAGCATTGCCGCGTCGATCTCCGCGCACTACATGTCACTGCAGCCAGTTGGGCGCCCGGGCGAGGCGATCGGCGCGATTGGCAACATCGTGACGCGCGCGCGATTCCGTGGTGGGCAAGGCCACGGCACCGCGCTGACCGAGGCCTTCGAGCGCGAGACGGTGCGGATCGCCCAAGAGCGCGGAGAAACCGTGCGGCTCTACATCCTGGAGTCGGAGGAGGACTCGCAGGGGTTCTGGCACAAGCGCGGCTATCGCTGGCCACTGGGCACGCGCTACGCGCAGCCGCCGCTCGAATTCGACCCGCAGACCGGCGAGCGACTCTACGACGAGGTCCCCGAAACGCTGATGGTCAAGATGGCAGGCCAGCCAGATGCGATCGAGGTGGATGCTGAGCTGCTCACCGCCGCGGTGCGCATCATGTATCTCGACTGGTGCCTCGCCGAGACCAAGACGTACCCGCTCGCGGCCCGAAAACGTGCGGAGGAGTACGTGCTCGGCAAGGTGCTCGGCGAGTTCCGTGCAAGCCTGCCACCCGATGGCCAGCCGGTGCCGCTGGTGAAGCCTCCGCTCCTGCAATAGCCCAGCGCCCGCTCCTTCTAGGACTTCCGCATCCTCTCTCCCTGCCTCTGCGTCCTCTGCGTCCTCTGCGTCCTCTGCGTCCTCTGCGTCCTCTGCGTCCTCTGCGTCCTCTGCGTCCTCTGCGTCCTCTGCGTCCTCTGCGTCCTCTGC
>DASVAA010000160.1:0-34511 GCA_036376595.1 Ktedonobacterales bacterium
GGCGATCGCCGCCAGCGTCTTGACGGCGCGGTCGAGCCACGCAGCCTCAGCCTCGGTGTTGCCCTGCCGCGCATACTGGTCGGCCACCAGATACTGCTCGATGCCCAGCTCGAAGCGCGGCTCGATGGCCCCACCGGAGCGCCCGATGCGCCGCTCGATCAGCGCCGCGGCCCGCTCATGGTTGCCCAGCGAGCGCGCGTCGGTCAGCGCCTCGTGATAGAGCGACTCGTCCAGCGGCAGCTTGACGGCCAGCGCGTCGCGGTAGTGCAGCGCCGAGGTGAGCGCGCCGGTGATCGCCCGCAGTGCCTCGGCGGCGGCCTCGCTGCCCGGCTTCGGCGGCTGCTGCGCGGTGATCTGCTCCACCGTCTCGCGCGCCTGGGCGATGCGCTGCTGCAGCTCGTCCAGCGTCAGCGCCTGGCTGTTGGCGCCTTCGTCCCGGATGCTGCCAGGCAGCCAGAGGTTGAAGGTGGTGTCGCGGGCAAGCGTGTAGCCGGTCCAGTACCAGTGGCGGCCGGTCTCGGGGCTGATGAGCGTCGCCATCGGCAGCTCAGGGATCGCTCCGCCTAGCTCGACATCTTTCAGGATCAGCGACCAGAAGGCCTCGTAGTCTGGGCGATTGCCCAGCGCGCCCGCCGCGCCCGACGGGCTGCCCGGAACCCACAGCGCGCTCGCTCGCCGCTCCTGCTCGCGTACCAGCGTTACCCGCAGGCCCTGCGGCTGCGCCTCGCCGGCCCATTGGCGCCGTAGCGCCACGTATTCGTCGCGTGTCTGCTGGCGCCGCAGCGGATTCCCGTCGCCGAGCAGGTCGTAGGCCAGCCCGTAGTCGCCAAGCGACCACGCGCCGATCCAGTTGACGATTGTCTCGTCGGCCTCCATGTTGGGCAGGATGTACGGCCGGTCGCCCTCGCGCCGGAAGCGCGCCAGCTCCGCATCCCACTCCGCCGTCTGCGTCTCATCCTCTGGCTCCGCCAGCAGGCGCTTATCAATCTCGGCGCGGTGGTGGCGGAACTCCTCGCCCGGCTCGGTGCCGCGCCAGCGGTTGACGTCGAGCGCTTCGAGCAGCAGGCGCCGCGCCTGCGCCCAGTTCACCGCGACCGGCGCGACGTGCAGCTCGCTGCGCGCCGGCTCCAGCACCTCACGCTGGAACCGCGAGCGGCGCATGGTGTCCATGTGGATGAAGTCGCGCGCGCCCTCCTGCCAGAAGTCGAGCAGGATCGCCCAGGGGTGCAGCTCGTTGGCGTCGCGCCCCTCCTGCCAGGCGAGGATGAGCTGCATCTCGCCGGTCTCGCGCGTGCGCGTGACATACGCCTCAGCCAGGATCGGATGCGGCAGCGGCTCATTGGCAGCGCCTATCGGCGTGATGGGCGTCGCGGGCGCCGGCACTTCGAGCGTGGGGATCGCGCCCGCCGAGCGCAGGCGGATGCGCGACCGGCGTGCCTCGCGCGCAACCTGCGGGCGCTCGACCAGCTCGCCCAGCGCGTGGGCCACGTCGGCGGCGTCTCGTGCCTCGGACCCGCGCAGTGTGCCGAGCCGCGCGGCAAAGGCGATGGCCACCGGCTCCGATGCCTGCGTGGCGGGGGCCAGCGCCGCCAGCAGCGCATCGCGTCCCTCCAGGACGGCCGCACGCAACCGCTCGGCGAGCGCCGGTAGATCGGCGACCAGGGCATCGAGCTGGGCCTGCTGTTCCGCAGTGAGTGCCGTCCCTTCCGCGCTGGCTCTCTCGCGCTCGCGCCGTGCCGCGCCTGATGGATGGGCGGATTGCCCGCGGCCTCCCGGCCGGCGCCGATCGTTGCGCGGCATAGCTGGCTCTCCTCTCCCCCGTCGCTTCCAGACGGCTCCCGCGATACAGACGCACTCCCGCGCGCCCATTCCTCAAGTCTATCACCCACGCCGCCGGACGGACAAACGAGCGCCGGGTGCGGCGCGAGCGACAGGGGGTCTTCTACGCTTTCCAAGACATTTCACATAATGAGCCCCTACGCTGTCTCGACAGAAGATGTACGCATCGCCGTAGCGCTGCCGTCCGGTAGGATGGCGGCTGGCATCGGAAGGAGGGGGCGACTCATGCCGCCAGGACGTTTCGGAGACGGCTTCTATGGGAACCACTGGTGGGGAATGCTGAGCTGGGGCTTCTCCACCTTGTTGTGGCTGGCGTTGCTGGGACTCATCGTCTGGGCCGCCGTGCGCTACTTCCAGCACACACAGACCTCCGCGAGCACGCTACCGCCGCCCGCGCCGTCGGCGCTCGAGCTGCTGCGGCAGCGCTACGTGCTCGGCGAGATCGATCTGGAGACGTTCGAGACCATGCACCAGCATATCATGGCCTCTGAAGAGGCTGAGCGCACGGGCACCGGCAGTCCGTGGGAGGCGCCGCACTCCGATTATCCAGAGGCCAACCTTTAGGCGCGGTGACCACACGCACTGGAAACCGCCGCCATGTTCCTGTTATGCCGTGTCACACTGACTCCGCCCACATGGCGCACGCAGCACGCGCGCCCGGCGCGGCATGCCGCCATGCTACACCTGAGCAAGCGTGCTCATTGGCTGTCTTTGTCGTGCGTGAAGAGCGGTTTGACGTGCGGTGTCCCCAAGCGATCGGTCAACGAAAACGCGCTCTCTTCGCTCGCCTCGCGAATGGCCGTCTGGAGGGTATCGGCAAGCGATGGGGCTGGCAACTGCCAGCTAGAGGTTCCATCAGCCGACGGGGTCAGCACGTACTGCTCAACATAGCGCACGGCGACCCTCGCCATCGCCTCGGGCACTGCATCAGCGCGCTGCATGATCGCCTCGGTGCCGATGGTCGTGTCGTGTACCGCGAGCTGCGATAGGGTCCTGAACTTCTCTTCGTCGTGACTGATCAGCTCGCTGGTGGCTCGATACCAATATGCTTGCGCTCCTTCGCGTTCCCCTTCCCGTGCGAGCAGATCTCGGATGACGCCTTCCAGATGCGGCCCCAGGTCCACCACGATGGTCACGCGGCCTCGCCCGGAGACCTTCACCTCCTTCGATTGACCGGCGATGGTGCGGATGGTCTTGCCCAGGACGCCGAGAAACTCGAACAACCGTGGAATGCTCACTCCTGTTGGGGTCATCGCGGTGCTCCTCCCATGTAGCCTATTGCCTCAGCACGCGCAACGCTTTGGGACGACTCTAGGCCGTTTCGTTACGCTGGCAATCATCACTGGCTGGAGTATATACTACGGCAGCGCATGCGCGCGAGTGAGAGCAACCGCCCGCCATTCTGTACCCCACAATCTCGTAGTGGCGCCCACCCCCGGTACCACCCACCGTCGAGCGTCGATCACGTGCCGGCTGCGGCCAAAGCCGCGGCCCTAGCCCTTGTGCCTGTCATCGGGCGAGCAGAGACGTTAGAGGTCCCTGAGCGATCGGACGTTGCGGAGGCGCCTCGTGCAGCGCCTACCGGTGATGAAGCACCATTCAACTGCCAACGGACAGAAGTGGAGGAGCAGCATGGGAGATCGCGTGTTTACCCGCGAGCTTGGTCAATATGGTCCATTCGATCACGACGCGGAGCTTCTTCTGAGCGCCGGCTTTGATCTCGCCAATCAACGGTTGCTCTCCGGCCCCCACATCGTGTTTGCGGCTCTGCGCTGGGATTACCTGCGCAACTTGCTCTTCTCCTCGCAGCATGTGCGTGGCATTCAACAGTTGAGCTTTCTGCTCCAGAGGAATGGCCTTCCTCTCGCGCTCAAGAGCTGGATCGACGTTCCCGTTGACTACTCGGCCGACGAAGTCATCACCTGCGCTCTGGCCTCGGCCCTGCATGCCGGGCGCGCGGCGGCCCATAAGAACGCGCTGACGGTCTTCCAGTTGCTTCAAGTCGTCCTCACACACGACGCAGACGTTCTGGCGACGACCGCAGCCCTCGGCGCGGGACAATCGCCTTTCGCGTCCTGGTCCACATCACCCGCCATGTCGCCGCTAGCTTCCGGGGTCGGCAGCCAGACACACGCGGCGTTCGCCTTCCCGGTGGTCAGGCGCGAAGCATCCACGACACGCCGCTATGCGGGCAGGCACCGCATTCAGATCGAACACGTCCTGCGCGAGCTGGCGGAGCGAAAGGAAGATCAGGTGCTCGTCGTGAGGGGCCTGCACGGCTCGCCGCTGTGCCGGCTCGAGAGCGTTCTGGCCGATCTGCTGATTGCTCCCCAGCGTGATGTTGTGCCGAGTAACCTCGCCAACTACAACTATGTGCTCAAGCAGGACGTGGCGAAGCTGCATGCCGCAGGTATGGAGGAGGTCGGCGGTGCCGTTGGCGTGCTCCAATATGCGCTGTCCCTCGCCCATAGTTGGCACGCGATCGTGATGCTTACGCGAGGGGAACTGCTGTACGCCGACGACCGCGAGCTTGCCGCAATCAACCGGCGCATCCTCGGCGCGCTCTTGCAGACCGGCGGGGTGCCGGTGATCATCGCCGTTGAGGAATACAACCAGGCGCAGTTCCTCGAACAGCGCATGCTGCCCCTCATCAACGCGCGCGAAGTGAAGATGCCGCCCTATTCCGAGGCCAACGCAATCAGTGCGATTCACGACTACTACGATGCCTCGTGGAGGGAGGCCAAAATCCTGGTGCGCAATGAGGACGCGCTAGCCTGGATGCTCCAGTTGGAACCCGCGATCTATGCCTCCGCAGCGGGAGGCGTCGTCAAGCGCAAAGTCCTGCCATATTCAGCGGAAGAGCTGCTGCAAGAGGCGATCGAGACGATCCACAACGAGATCAGCGTAGGGGGCTACATTCGGGCGCTTGCCCTCACGGCCAAGCGGCGCATCGAAGATGTGCTCCACGATCGTGGCGAAGGCCGGATGCTTTTTGCCGCCGTTGATCTGCTCGATCAAATCCTGCAGACCCACAGCGATCAGCCAGACATCGTAGCTGCGGCGCGCACCGTGAAGGATCGGTGGCAGCCGCGCTGCGAGCTGCTGCTCGACCTGCCCGAAAGGATGCAGCAACTGGCGGACAACCCGGTTATCGAGCAGTCAGCCCAGGGCATGTGCGTGCTCTCATCAGAAATCGTTACCGCGCAGTTCTTCAGTGACAGTGCCTACCAATTGCGGTTGGTGCAGGCTTTTCAAGACGACGTCCGCGCGTTCGAGCCGCGGCTGCTCGACGAGATTCAGCGCGCCTCGGGCGACTAGGCCGCGAGGTTACCATGCCACCGGCGCGAAACGCTCCAGCGCCTCGCGCGCAGCGATGACGCGGGGCTGCGCGGGCGGGGTGCCAACGCTTTCGATCTGGAGGTGTTCTCGGTCGAAACGATCAACGCGGCGCCGTGCCGCTTGCGCTGACCAGCGATCAAGCCCCTGCGACCCTGGCAGCCGAAGGGGCTTGATGGTCTCTCGCCGAAGCCCACCCGGCGCGATCAATGCTGGGTGTTGGCCCGGTGCCGGTCGATCTCGTCGCGCACGTCGGATGGGCTGTTGTAGTTCACCCGGCTGGTGGCGTCCTGCATCTCTTCGAGGCCCTGCATGACCTCTTTGGGCGCGTTGTTGTTGCGCGCGCACCGCAAGACGCCCTCATAGTTGGTGGGATAGCTGCAATTCCGCACGTACTTGAGCATGTCGTCCATGCTCACCGAAACCGCCATCGCTGCGTACCTCCTTGTGCCGTGCTACAAACGCTGACTCCGCTCATATCGGGCACGCATTCTTCGTGCCCGGCGCGGCCTAGCATCCTTGCCATGAGGGCCACCCCGCGCTCACGATTCACCGGCCTGGACGATGCGCAGCACCTGGCCGCCCGGGGCGGCAAAGTAGAAGTGGTCGTTGCCGGGGTGCTTCAGGTGTGGCAGACCCGCTTCGAGCACGCTGCGCTGCAGCGCCGCCGCATCGTCGGTTCGCACCTCCAGCCAGGCGCCCCACCGCGCCTGCCGCTCGTCGAGCGCATCCGCGGTGAACTCGATACTCAGCGACCCGCCGCCAGGGAAGCGGAACGCGAGGATCAGCACCGGCAGCTTCGGCGCGTCGGAGCTGACCACCTGCTCGCAGCCGAGGAGCGTCGTGAAACACCATGCCAGCCGCTCCTGGTATTCAGGACGCGCATAGAGGTGGACATTGTTGCTGAGGGCGATCACAGGGGATCTCCTTTCTGTGCCGGGTGGATTCCATCTTTGGCAGGTAACCCACGAGAGCGGCGGCGCGCCGGATGATTCCGGCCTCCTGGCGACGCCTGCGCGGTGCCGACGGGACCGGGGAAGCTGACTACTCTTCGGGCGCCGGTGCCGACGGCGGCTGGGCGGCGGCAGTGGCGCCCCCGCGGACGGGGAACGTGTCGTAGGTGAAACGGTCCGCCGCGATCTTGCCGTCGCGGAAGGTGAGCCACTCGGCGCAGGTCAGCGTGCCGAAGGTCGGCGTCGCCAGCTCGTACATGATCAACGCCTGCGTGTCATCGCCGCAGGCGGCCAGGATCGTCACGCCGGTGACGAACTGGGCAAACTTCGAGAGGCCCTCCACGTACGCCTGTCTGCCGACTGAATGCCCCACTGGGCCGTCGAAGGTGACATCCTCCGCAAGGTAGCCGGCGGTGGCGTCCATGTCGTGGCGGGTCCAGGTCTCGGTGAAGGCGCGGGCGATGGCGGCGGTAGTAGCTTGCTCGGTCACGGGATGCTCCCTCTGTGAACCTGGTGGGCGGTGACGGCCATCGCCCACGCGATGAGCTGTTGTGGTGTGGAATGCGGCTACGTCGTGACGACCGACGGGAACCTACGGAGGCGCGGGACACCGCGCGTCGAGTACTGGTCTACCCTCCCTTCCTGCTTGCGCGTTGTCGTTCGCGCCGTTGCGTGCATCTGCACAGTGTATCTACACCTGTTGGCGCAAAAACTCGCGGCTCCTCCGTTGAGCTGATGGGATAATCGGCGCGGGATCAGCGCACCGCGTCGCGCACGGCGGCTAGCTCGGCGAGCAGCGCATCGCGGCGGTCGGTGCCTAGCACGGCCACGATGCGTGCCTCCGCTTCTTGCCACAGCGGCCACGCCCAACACAGGGCCTGCTCGCCCTCCGGCGTCACCACCACCAGCCGCATGCGGCGGTCTTCGCCCTCCTCTGTGCGCGCCAGGCGCCGCTTGACCAGCACGCTCAGGTTGCGCGTGAGGGTCGTGCGGTCCATGTCCATCAGCTTCGCCAGGCCGTTGATCGTCACCGGTGCCTCCTGCGCCGCCGCCGCGATGCTGGAGAGCACACCGAACTGTGGGCCGCTGAGACCGCTGGGAGCCATGACCTGGTCGTAGAACTGGGTGACGATGCGATCGCTGCGCCGGATGTTGCCGCCGATGGAGCGCCGCACCGCGGCGATGTCCATGTCCGGCCCCAACCGATCGCCCATCATCTCACCTCTCGACCGATACGTGCAGGTACATCAAGTGCACCTGCACGCATTGTACCGGATGCTCTCGCACCTGTCAAGGGGGTGGCGCCGCAGGCGGCAAAACTCGTCGGTGCGCGTCGCGTCACCCGACTCGTGGCCGCGAACAGACGCTTTTGTCGTACTATGTACCGTGGCGGCGTGCGGTACGCTCCGTGGCCGCCGGTGCGCCCATCACTCTCGCGGCGGTGTCCCTCGCGTTCCCCGGTACGACGTCGTCCCCGCATGGCCCCGCCGCCACACGCAAAGGAGCGTCTTGACCCATGGGCAAGCCCAAGGTCTTCGTCAGCCGCATCATCCCCGACCACGGCCTCAGCCTCATCACCCAACTCTGCGACGCCACCGTCTGGCAGCAGGAGCTGCCGCCCCCGCGCGACGTGCTGCTGCGCGAGACGCGCGACTGCGACGGCCTGGTGAGCCTGCTGACCGACACGATTGATCCTGAGTTCATGGATGCCAGCCCGAGGCTGCGGGTGGTCAGCAACATGGCTGTCGGCTTCGACAACATTGATGTGCCCGCCGCCACCGAGCGCGGCATCCTGGCTGGCAACACGCCCGGCGTGCTCACCGAGACCACTGCCGACTTCGCCTTCGCCCTGCTGATGGCCGCCGCGCGGCGCATCCCCGAGGGCGTCGAGTACGTGCGCCAGGGCCACTGGAAGACCTGGGGGCCGATGCTGCTGATGGGCGCCGACGTGCACCACGCTACGCTCGGCCTCGTGGGCCTGGGCCGCATCGGTGCCGAGATGGCCAAGCGCGCTCGCGGGTTCGAAATGCGCGTCGTCTACTACGACGTCTTCCGGCGTGAAGACCTGGAAGAAGCCCACAACATCGAGTTCCTGCCGCTCGACGACGTGCTGGCGGCCGCCGATTTCGTCAGCATCCACACGCCGCTGACGCCCGAGACGCACCACTTGATGAACCGCGAGCGGTTCCAAAAGATGAAATCCAGTGCTATCCTGATCAACACGTCGCGCGGGCCGGTGGTCGAGACGGCGGCGCTGCAAGAGGCGCTGGAGAGCGGCCATCTCGCGGGTGCGGCGCTCGACGTGACCGAGCCGGAGCCGCTGCCGGCCGAGCATCCGCTGGTGCATACGCCCAACTGCATCGTCGTGCCCCACATCGCCAGCGCCAGCGCCGCCACGCGCGGCAAGATGGCCGAGATCGCGGCGCGCAACCTGCTCGCGGGGCTGCACGGCGAGCCGCTGCCCAACGGCCTCAACAACGATGCCGTGGGCCACGGCCGCAACGCCCAGCCGCCCGATTGGTAGCGCCTAGCGCGGGCGTCCACCGGACGCCCCTACGCGGTGGCGTCTGCCACCTCCTCGCCCCACGCTGTAGTGGCGAGGCGCGCCTCGCCTCCGCGGCCAGGGAGTGAGGTTCCCGTTCCACTCAATGACGAGTCAGGAGAGTTACACTGTGAGATTCGCCAAACGCATGAGCCGGCTGGGCACCGAGACCGCCTTCGAGGTGCTGGTGCGCGCCAAGGCCCTCGAAGCCCAGGGCCGCGACGTCGTCCACCTTGAGATCGGTGAGCCGGACTTCGATACACCACTCAACATCGTGGACGCGGCGGCTGACGCGCTGCACCACGGCCACACGCACTACGTGCCCGCTGCCGGCCTGCCCCAGCTGCGCGAGGCCATCGCCAGCGACGCCACGATGCGCCGCGGCGTCACCTTCAGCCCCGACAACGTGGTCGTCACGCCGGGCGGCAAGCCGGTGATGTTCTTCGCCATCATGGCGCTGGTGGATGCCGGCGACCAGGTGATCTACCCCAACCCCGGCTTCCCGATCTACGAGTCCATGATCCGCTTCGTCGGCGGCAGGCCGGTGCCGATCCCGCTGCGCGAGGACCGCGACTTCGCGCTCGACGTGGACCGCCTGGTGGCCTCGGTGGGACCGAAGACGCGCATGATCATCCTCAACTCGCCGCACAATCCCACCGGCGGCGTGCTGGCCCGCGCCGAGCTGGAGCGCATTGCCGCCACCGTGCGCCCCTATCCCGACATCATCGTGCTCTCCGACGAGATCTACTCGCGCATGATCTACGAGGGCGAGCACACCAGCATCGCCGCGCTGCCCGGCATGCTGGAGCGCACCATCGTGCTCGACGGCTTCTCGAAGATCTACGCCATGACCGGCTGGCGCCTGGGCTACGGCCTCTTCCCCGGCGAGCTGGCCCCGGCGGTCGCGCGGCTGATGACCAACTCCAACTCCTGCACCGCGGCCTTCACGCAGGTCGCCGGCGTCGCCGCGCTCACCGGCACCCAGACGCCCGAAGAGGAGATGGTCGAGCAGTTCCGCGAGCGGCGCGGCGTGATCGTCGCTGGACTGAACGAGATTCCGGGACTCACCTGCCGCATGCCGCACGGCGCGTTCTACGTCTTTCCCAACGTCACCGGCACCGGCATGTCCTCGCGCGAGGTGGCCGATCTGCTGCTCTACGAGGCGGGTGTGGCGACGCTGGCGGGCACCTCGTTCGGCGCGTTCGGCGAGGGCTACATCCGCCTCTCGTACGCCAACTCGATTGAGAACATCGCCAAGGCGCTCGATCGCATCAAGGCAACGCTCTCCAAGCGCGTCGCGGCAGGTGCTCGTGCCACGGCGGCTCCGATCGCGGCGGCGAGGGTGTCGGCCGGCGCCAACGGTGGCAGTACCAATGGGCGCGGTCCTAACCGTACCAATGGCCGAAGCCCGAACGGACGCAAGCCCACCACAGCAAAAGCAAAAGCCGCCGGAGCGACTGGCAGCCCCGCGGCGAAGGGTAGCGCCCGCAAGCCAGCCAATTAGGGGAATCCTATCGCCCACTCCGTATCCAGTCCGCGCAGGCGGACGCGGGCGGCGGAACGCCCTCCAGGCACGGTTTCAACCGCTGGCTCTCTCGCCAACCGGCCCACAAGAGATAGTTGCGCGCGACGAGAACTGTGCTATACTGGTCGCAGCCCGGTGGGGAAACCGGGTTCCGCGCGATCCTGACGCATGTGAATGGAACGCGAGCGCACGCGGTCACGCGTAGGAAGCAGTGTGACCCGCCGCTTGCGAGAGTCGCTTGTCCATCCCGCTCGCCTGGGCGTGCCGATAGCCGCGTGTGGCACTGTTGGTCCCGCGGAGCGCTATGTACGTGCCCCTGGGCGACAGGGACGATTGCCATATCGTGGACTGCGGCTGCCAGGCCGCCACTGCCGTCTCCGGTGTTCATCGGTATGTTCGGTATGTTAAGGAGTGCTCCCCATGTCGGTGCCAGTGCCGCAGGATTCCGAGCGTAGAGGTGTCGCCGTGCTGACCCAGGTATGTCCTCTCTGTGGCCGTGAAGTGGAGGCGGTGGTCGTCAATCCAGCCGGCGAGCTGATTGGCTGCGAGGATTGCGCCCGCAAGGGCGTACACCTGGGCGAGACGCTGACGCTGGAGGAGTGGCTCGCGCCCGAGGCAGTCGCCGAGGCGCTGGGCCAATACGGCATCACCGAGTACTCCGCAGCCAAGCCCGCCGGCACCCCCACCCAGCAGCCGCGCGCCCACTATTGGGAGATCGTCGCTGGGCCGCAGCGCTACTTCCTCAAGCGGTTCTACGACTGGTATCCCACCTCGGCGATCCAGCACGTCCACAGCATCCTGCGCCACCTCGCCGCACCGCCCAATCCCCTGCCAGTACCGCAGCCGGCAACGACCGAGGCCGGTGCCAGCTATGCCGAGGCCGCCGGCAGCATTTGGGCGCTCTACCATGCTCTGGATGGTCACGTGACCTCGAATCAGGACTGGATGTGGAGCCGCCCCAAGGCCGCCGAGACGCTGGCGCAGATCCACGTCAAGCTCGAGCGCTTCGGCGGCGAGGGTGAGGAGTTCCAGCCATGGGGCGCGTGGAACCTGGAGACGGTGGATAGCGTGCTGGAAAGCTGGCAGCCGCACCCCGATCTGCCACCCGACCTGCTACGGCACATCCGCGAGCGGCTGGCGTCGCGCTACTTCGGCTACCTGCACCCCGAGCTGCCCCAATTCGTGGTCCACGGTGACTACCTGCCGGCGAACCTGCTCTGGCGCAGCGATGGCATCAGCTCGTCGGTCAGCGGCATCCTCGACTTCGAGAAGGCCCACAGCGACACCGCGCTCTACGACTTCGCCTGGGGTCTGGGCGACCGCCGTCCCCCGTTGCTGCGCGCCACGCTCGCCACCTACACCCGCGTGCGCCCGCTCTCGGTGGTCGAGCGCGAGGCGCTGCCCGAGGCGCTGCTGCTGGGCGCGCTGATGGGCATTGACATGCAGATGACGTACTTCCGCAACATGGTCGAAGTGACACACCTCGCTCAGGAGCTACACCTGCTCGTGCGCGACCTCGAAGCCGTCCGCCGCGTTGCCACTGGCAAGTAGGGGGTTGCGGGGAACGCGGAGCCCGCGGAGGAGACGCGGAGGTCGCTGAGAGGACAGAGCTGCTGCACGCGCCACCTGCCCGTGGTGTCATTGCGACATGCCATCAATCGAAAAGCGCCCGCTCCCATCGGGGTGAGCAGGCGCTTTCTTTTGTCTCCGCGTTCTCCGCGAACCTCCGCGACCTCCGCGTTCGCCGTTACTCCTGCTTGGGCGGCAGGACGTTCAGCTCGCGGATGCCGGTCTTGCGCGTGCGGCCAGCGCTGACGGGGCCAAGGCTGCCCTCGCCGGGGTAGACCAGCTTCGCCTCGCGCTCCGGCAGGATCGCCGCGACCTCCTTGAGCACCGCGTCGAGGAACTCGTCCTCAGGCACCGTCTTGAGGAATTGGCCCTTCTTGTAGATCACGCCCTTGCCGCGCCCGCCGGAGAGGCCGATGTCGGCGTCCCTGGATTCGCCAGGACCGTTGACCACGCAGCCCATCACGGCCACCTGGATCGGCGTCTGCACCTTCGTCAGCCGCTTCTCGACCTCGTTGGCGATCTTGAGCACGTCGATCTCGACACGCCCGCACGAGGGGCAGCTCACGAAGGTCACGCCGCGCTGGCGCAGGTCCAGCGAGCGCAGAATCTCGTAGGCGACGGGGATCTCCTCCTCCGGCTCGGCGGTCAGCGAGACGCGAATCGTGTCGCCGATGCCGTCGGCCAGCAGCAGCGCGAAGCCCACCGACGACTTGACGGCGCCGGTCACCAGCGTGCCGGCCTCGGTGATGCCCAGGTGCAGCGGCACGTCGCAAGCGGCGGCAAACTTGCGGTACGCCGCGACGGCGGTGAGCACGTTCGAGCTCTTGAGCGAAACCTTGTAGTTGCTGAAGCCCAGGTCATCGGCCCAGCCGCAGTATTCGAGCGCCTTCGCCACCATGCGGCCGGAAAGCTCCTCGCGCTCGCGGCGGCGCTCCTCGGCGGGGTCGCTCTGAATGAAGTTACCGTGCTCGTCGCGCCGCACGTTGATCTTGCGCATCGCCGGGCCGCGCTCTAGCGCGTCGATCGAACCGGAGTTGACGCCAATGCGCATGGCGATGTCGGCCTTCTTCGCCGCCTCGACGATCTGGACGAAAGAATCATGCCCGCCGAGCAGATTGCCGGGGTTGATACGCACGCAGTCCACGCCCTGCTCGATGGCGGTCAGCGCGAGCTTGGGATTGTAGTGGATGTCGGCGATCAGGGGGATGTGGATGCGCTGCTTGATGGCGCCGAGCGCCTGGGCGTCAACCTCCTCGGGCGCCGCCACGCGCACCAGCTCGCAGCCCACGTCTTCGAGCCGCAGAATCTGCGCGACCGTCGCATCCACGTCGCGCGTATACATGGTGGTCATGGATTGCACGGTGATCCGCGCGTCGCCGCCGATCAGCACGTTGCCGACATGAATCTGCCGCGTCTTTCTGCGCATGCGTTCGTCTTCCCCGATTTCCCCGAGAGCCTCTCGACTATGGATAGGCGGCGGTCTATCTCTCTTGCCGGCGCGGGCGTCCACCGGACGCCCCTACGCGTTGCGTCCTCTCGCGAGCGGGCGTCCACCGGACGCCCCTACGCCATCACCTGCATAGGAGATGCGACCGCCAAACAGAACATCGCCATCATCCACTCTGCATTCTACCGCGTGGCGGACGCCTTCCGCTGTCACGCGGGTGCCGGTTTCCGCGCACAGCCCAGCGCGCGAATCAGCCGGCGGTTGAAACCGCGCCTGGAGGGCCTGCGGCCGCGAAGTCCGCCTGCGCGGACTGGGACTATACGCCGTCGCAGCCACCGATCAGCCCTCACAAATCGGCCCACGCCGCGTCTTCCTCGGAGCTTTCCCAATCCTTGCGCAGGCTCGATTCTGCCGCGAGCAGCGTTTCCCAGGCTTCCGAACCGTTGCCAGCCGAGAGCGAACGGATGATCTGCGCGAGCAGCGCCAACTGTTCAGGATGCATCTGAAGGAGTCGCGCTTCGATTTCGTCCAGCGTGGCCGAATCCCTCATAGGATTTCTCTCGTCCTGTAGCGGCATTCTTTGGGACATGCTCGCCATTGCCTGTTTGGTGGCCTATGTCCAGCGCATACCCTGTCTGGCCGGACGAAGCGCCTACCAGATTGGGATTAGCCCCGGCTCTTCAGGCCGGGTTCATGCCCCACGATCCCCTCGCCAATGCGCTCTAATGTCCGAAGTTGCCGATGTCGTTGATCGTCACCAAAAGTACCAGCAACAGCAGCACCGCCATGCCGGCGAGATGCACCAGCGCCTCACGCTGCGGGCTGACGCGCTTGCCGCGCCGCAGCACCTCGATCACGATGAACAGCAGCCGCCCGCCATCCAGCCCTGGAATCGGCAGCACGTTGAAGAACGCCAGGTTGAGGCTCAGGAAACCCGCCAGGAAGAGGATCGGATACCATCCAAGCTGCGGAATCGCCGCGGCCGTCTCGCCGGTGATATGCACGATGCCCACCGGCCCCTGCAATCCCTGGTTGACCGGGATGATGCCGCGGATGATCTCGCCCACGCCCTGCACTGTCGCTACCGACACATTACCGATGTCCGCCACGCCCTGGATCGGCGCCTGCCATAGCGGGACCTTATGCACGACCGTTTGGTCTGTGCGCGCCACACCCAGGTGCGGCACGTTGGGATCGCTGCTCGTGTTCGCGTTGACCGTCACCGTCTGCGGTGCGGCGCTCCCGCGCACGTAGGTAACCTGGATCGGCACCGTCTTGGCGTTCTTGTTTGCCGCGAGCTGCGTGTCCACGGCGTTCTGGGTGTCGTTGAGCAGATCCTCCCAATACGCGACCTTCTGGCCGTTGATCGCCACGATCTTGTCGCCGTCCTTCAGCCCCGCCGTTGCCGCGGGCGATCCCGCGGTTACCTGAGCGGCGATCGGCAGATAATGCACCTGCCCAACCACCTCGGCGGCCGTGAAGAGCACGATCGTCAGCAGCAAGTTCATCGTCACGCCGGCCAGCAGCACGATGGCGCGCGTGCCCGCCGGCTTGGCGCCGAAGCTGCGCGGATCGTAATTGCCGCTCTCGTCGGTTGTCTCGCCGTTCTCGCCCGGCATGCGCACGAAGCCGCCGATCGGCAGCAGGTTGATCGTGTAGAGCGTCTCGCCGCGCTTGATGCCAAAGAGCCGCGGCGGGAAGCCGATGGCGAACTCCTCGACGCGGATGCCGGCGCGCTTGGCGGTGATGAAGTGGCCGAACTCGTGGACGATGACCATCAGGCCGAAGATCGGCACGGCGGCAAGCAGAAACAACGGGTTCATCGGCCACTATCTCCTCAGATATCGCTCGGCGCGGCACCAGGGCCGCGATTGGTTATCTCATCATACCCTACGTGCGAGAGTTAGCGCCGGTTCCCGTGCTCGCGCCCGTCGTTGCCGCTGCCCGCTCCGGCACCGGCAGGCCTCGCAGCCGCAGCACCTCATCCTGCGCCCACTGGCTCGCCGCCAGCGCCTCGTCGAGCGACGGCTCGGCGACGACGGTGTGCCGCGCAAGCACCGCCGCGATGCTCTCGGCGATCTCCGGCAGCCGCAGCTCGCCACGCAGGAAAAGCGCCACCGCCGTCTCGTCGGCGCCCACCAGTACGGCTGGTGCCGTCCCACCGCGCCTGCCGGCCTCGAAGGCCAGCCCCAGGCAGGGGAACAGCTCGGCGTTGGCGGCCTCGAACTCGAGATGGCCCACGGCGGGCCAGTCGGTCGGGCGCGCGAGCGCGGTGCCGCCGCGCTCCAGCCGGGCAGGATAGCTCAGCGCGTCCTGGATCGGCAGGTGCATGCTGGGCAGGCCCGCCTGCATCTTCACCGAATCGTCTATGAACTCGACCATCGAGTGGATGATGCTCTGCGGCTGGATCACGATGCTGATCTTCTCGAACGGCACCTCGAAGAGCCAGTGCGCCTCGATGGCCTCTAGCCCCTTGTTCATCAGCGTGGCGGAGTCTATCGTGATCTTGGGTCCCATGCGCCAGGTCGGATGGTTCAGCGCCTGCTCCACCGTCACGTCGCCCCAGCGCTCGCGCGGGATGGTGCGCAGCGGTCCGCCCGACGCGGTGATGATCAGCCGGCGGATCTCGTCGCTGCGCTCGCCGCGCAGGCATTGCCAGATGGCGCTATGCTCGCTATCCACTGGCAGCACGGGCACGCCGCGGCGCCGCGCCTCAGGCATCACCAGGTGCCCGGCCATCACCAGCGTCTCTTTGTTCGCCAGGGCGATGGTCTTGCCGGCGCGGATCGCGGCCAGCGTGGGCAGCACGCCGACTAGTCCGGAGGTCGCGGCGACCACCATCTCGGCGTCGGGGTGTGTGGCGGCGGCCATCAGCGCATCGGGGCCTCGCAGGGCATCGGGCAGCAGCGCGTCGAGCTTCGCGCGCGTCGCGGCATCCTCAGCAGTCGCGCCGACCAGCGCCGGATGGAATTCGCGCGCCTGCTCGGCCAGCAGTTCCACGTTGCCGTGCGCCACCAGCGCGACGACCGCGAAGCGCTCGGGGTAGGCGCGGATGACGTCCAGCGTCTGGCGTCCGATCGAGCCGGTGCTGCCGAGGACCGCGATGCGGCGCCGCGAATCTGCCATGCTGCTCCTGACCTGTTCCTGATCGCGGTTCGGCGCTCCATACGCCGGCGGGCGCGCTCCCCCGCCCAGCCGCGCAACGGCACGATTATACCACGGCACCAGGGAGGATACGGAAACGCGGAGGACGCGGAGGATACGCGGAGGATACGCGGAGGACGCGGAGAAGAGAGAGTCACCGGGAGGGAACGGAGCAAACGGAGGCGAATGGAACAACTACAGAGGACGCAGAGGGTGGCGTTCGGATACAGGTGTAGGGGCTCGTCCGGCGTACAGCCGCGCTGATCCAGCGTCCTCGTCGCGCGTCCCATGAAGGAGGGCAAGAGATGGGCATGCCCGGGGCTCCCCTGCGCACGGCGAGCGGTGCTGGACTTACCTGCCGGGCGTCTGCGAGGGTGGATCTTCGATCGGGAACAGGATTAGGCTGAGGAGATGCTGTCTACGGCCCGGCGCGGCTTCGTTGCCCAGCCGTGGCACAATCGCGCGGCGCATCTCGCCAATCAATTCGTCGCGCTCGTCCGGCCTGAGCCACAGCGCGTGTTGCCGGAACCCCACGGAGTCGGCGGTCGGGTCGGCATGGCCCCGGTCAAGATAGGCATTGAACTCGCCGAGCAGGGCGGCCATCGCCGTGGCGAACGCGCGGCGATAGTCCTCCGGCGATGCCGCGGCGGCGGTGCCAGCATCAATCATCGCGCGCGCCCGACACAGCCGGTAGCGGCGCTCGACGGCGCCGCCCACCCGCTGTTCGCCGTCCACCTCGAGGATGCCGCCCTCGGCGAGCAGGCTGACCTGCCGGTACATGGTGGCCTTCGAGACGTCAGGCATCCGCGCGCGCAGCTGGGACGTCGTGAGCGTTCGCTCACCAGACAGAGCATGCACGATACGCAGCCGCACGGGATGGAGGAGGAGTTCGACAGTGTCCATGATCATATTGTCTCACATATGACACTATTCTCAAAGCCGAGACTAATGTGGTACCATTCTCACCATTGAGACTGCCTCATACCGCCGACTGTGAAGAAGGAGGACCCATGCAACGCCCACCATCGAGCCAAGCGCCTGAAAGCCGGCACGAAACGACCATTGACGCTGCCGCGATCGCCGTGCGGGTCGTCGAGCTGGCGCGGAACGGGCGTTTTGCGGAGATTGAGGAGTTGTTCGCACCGCCGCTCCGGGCGGTTGTCTCCGCTGAGACGCTGCGGATTGGCTGGGAGACCGAGATCGGCAAGCTTGGGCCGGTTTCCGCCGTTGGGGAGGCGGCGAGCGAGCCGGCCAAGGCAGGGTTGGTCCGGGTGAGCGTCCCGGTGACATGCGAGCGTGGGGCACTCACCGTGGTCATGTCGGTGGACGATGCCGGCATGCTGCAAGGGCTGCGGATTGCGCCGGCAGCTGCCACATCGTGGACGCCGCCGACCTACGCGCACCCGAAACGCTTCGATGAGCACGACATCACGGTCGGCGCAGGTCCGCTTGCCGTGCCGGGCACGGTGAGCCTGCCGCGCAGGCGTGGCCCACATCCAGGCGTCGTGCTGCTCAGCGGGGGCGGGCCATTCGACCGCGACGAGACCAGCGGGCCGAACAAGCCGCTCAAGGATCTCGCGTGGGGCCTGGCGAGTCGCGGCGTCGCGGTCGTGCGCTTCGACAAGGTGACCTCCATCCACAACAGCCAGGTAGCGAACACGTCCGATTTCACGATGACTGACGAGTATGTGCCGCACGCGGTCGCCGCCGTTCACCTGCTCCAGCACCAACCGATGGTGGACCCTGCACGTGTCTTCGTCCTCGGTCACAGCATGGGCGGCAAGGTCGCTCCGCGTGTCGCCGCGGCCGAGTCGTCCGTCGCTGGCCTGGTGATCCTGGCCGGGGATACGCAACCAATGCAGCACGCCGCGATCCGCGTCGCCCGCTATCTCGCCGCACTGAATCCTAGCCCAAGCGCGGATGCCACCGTCGAGACGCTTACACGGCAGGCCGCAGTGGTCGAGAGTCCCGACCTGTCACCAGCGACGCCGGCCAGTGCGTTACCGTTCGGCTTTTCGGGTGCGTATTGGCTGGACCTGCAGAGCTACGATCCGGTCTCGACCGCGGCGGCACTCGACAAACCGATGCTCATCCTCCAGGGCGGCCGTGACTATCAAGTGACGGTCGAGGACGATCTCTCTCGATGGAAGGCGGGTCTGGGCGGCCGCCCAGAGGTCACGATCCGGGTCTATGACGCCGACAACCATCTCTTCTTCCCCGGCGTCGGTCCGTCCACGCCCGCGGAATACGAACCGGCGCAACACATTGACCCAGCCGTCGTCGCCGACATCGCCGCATGGCTGGCACCGCATCGTGGGAAGCTCGCTCGATTTGCAGCCTACCTCAAGCGCCGAAAAAATGGCGACATGCCATGATGGGGAGCGAATCAGGCGGCACGCGAGCCGGCGTCGCGGCGGGCGAGCGCCCAGGGGACGGTGACGGCGACCACCACGGCGAGTAGCAGCGCGGCGGCGGTAGCGATCAGCAGGCTGAAGATCAGCGCGCCGAGAATCGCGCCGAGAATCGCGCCCGCCACGCCAAGCCCCATCAGCCACAGCCAGCTCCGCTGCCCCCAGGCTGGCGGCCAGAGCCGCGCCGGGTGCGCCAGCAGCCCTACCACCAGCCCGATCCCGATCCAGACCGCCACAAGTCCTGCCATTGGTTGCTGCCCCCTCGTTCTCTGCTCCGTCACGGCGGCCTGTCCCGCTACGCAATAGCTACGGCCCTTGATTGTGCCGCTCGTAGACGTGGGGATCGAGCTTTTCCATCCAGCGCTCCGGGACTGCCGTGCGCTCGAATCCGACGCGCGCATACACCGCGTGGGCGTCGCGCGTTACCAGGCACCAGCGGCGCAGCCCTTGCAGCTCGGGATGCGCCACGATGCGGCTCATCATCCAGGTGCCCAACCCCTGGCCGCGAAACGCTGGCAGGACGAACACATCCGCCACGTAGGCGAAGGTCGCGTAATCCGTGATCACGCGGGCAAATCCAACCAATTGTTGGTCGCGCAGCAGGCCAAAGCTGAGCGAGTGCGCCAACGCCCGCCGGACCACCTCCAACGGAACCCCCGGCGTCCAGTACGATTGCACGAGAAACGCATGGACGGCACCAACATCAATAGCATCAGGATCGGTGGTCAGCAGATAGTCATCACGCTGCCATTGCTCTGCCATGCGTGGATCCTTTCTCTCCGCGCAGCGGGCGTCCACCGGACGCCCCTACGAAGGCTCGCCGTCGCGTTCTCGATTCTCTCCTTCTCCTCCTTCTCCCTCTCTGCGTCCTCTGCGTCCTCTGCGGTTTCTTTCTTCTCCCCGCGTGCTCCGCGAAACTCCGCGTCCTCCGCGTTCCCCGTCACCCCTCGCCTCATGTGCTTGGTGCGAGCATGCTGGTGAGCAGGCGGAAGAGCGTCGCGCCGTCGCCCAGCAGTTGCAGCCCGCCGACATTCGATTTCACCTCGACGTGCGCGAAGATGCCGAACTCGGCGTAGGTGTGTGGATGGTGCAGGGCGTCGAGCGCGGCGTTGAACGTGCGCGACTGCGTGAAGGGGATGAACTGGTCGTTGCGGTCGTGCAGCAGGTAGATTGGCGCCGCGATGCGTGACAGCACTCGCGCGGGCGAGAGCGCGTCGAGCAGCGCGTGCGTGTCTGGCGCGGCGAGCAGCGCGGTCACGTTCGCCTCCACCTGATTGGGCTGGTCGCCCGCCAGCAGATGATACGCCGAGGCGCCCGGCGGCGAGAGCGAAGCAAGCTGGGCGCTGGTGAGCGGGGTGAAGCCATTGAGCGTGAAGGCGCTGCGCAGCGTCTCGGCTTGGTCGCCGGGGAGCGTATCGGCGATCGAGTTGGCCAGCACCACCAGCGGCACGATGTTCGGCTCCCAATGGACGGTCTGGCCATCCACGATGTAGCCGCGGCGACCGTAGTCGGCGAGCAGCGTGCTGGCGTCGTAGTAGCCGCCGAAGAGCGTGATGAAGGCCAGCGAGTCGCGGTCGCGCGGGTCGGCCGCCGCCAACGAGGCCAGCGCGCCGCCCGCGCTGAAGCCCAGGATGCCCACGCGCGATGGCCCGACGCCTGGCAGGTGCTGGGTGTAGAGCACGGTGCGCACTACCGCGTCGCCATCCGCCGGCGTCAGGTCGTAGTCAATCAGCGAGTCGGTAGTCATGGTGACGGCTACGAGGCCGGCACGCGCCATGGACGTGCAGAGATTGATGAGCTGGTCCACGCCGCGGTTATCGCCCACGCCGGAGATGATCACCACCCCCTGGCGAGCGCTGGGGATCGGCGGCGGCGGGCCGGTGGGCGCGTAGATGTCGAGGTAGATTGGGCCGCTCTCGCCAGGAATCTGCGCCTGTGTGTGGCGCACGGGATCGCCAGCGGCGACCAGCGGCGCCGGCTGCTTGAGGGTGATCAGCGCGGGCAGCAGCAGCGCGGCGCGGGTGACGGCGCGGCCCTGCGGCACCAGCGTGAGGTACACGCCCAGCGCGAAGAGCAGCGCGAGCGCGACCCGCGCGACAATCGCGCGCTTCGGCAGCGACGGCCGCGACGTGGAGGCGCGCGGCGGCGGCGTCTTCTCGCCGCCCTGGATGCCGTCTCGCTGAACCCCACCCGCCTGTGCCATCGCCGTCTCGCCCTCGTCTCCTGGCTCGTCCACTGCTGACTAATCGGCGGTTGAAACCGCGCCTGGATGGCCTGCGGCCGCGAAGTCCGCCTGCGCGGACTCGGAGGGAGCGCAGGGGTAAATGTATTGACTGTCCTGCACATCCGCCGCCGAGGCGCCGCGCAAGCTCTGCCGCAAGGATCTACGCCCGCCGGTCAGTCCCGCTCACATCTCGCGGCATAATGCCCGCCATTTGGCATGACCTCATGGACGTACTGCGGACGCGGAGCGCGCATGAAGGCCGCCCCGCATCGAGGACGGCTCTTCCAGGTGCAGGTATCATGTCATGCCTCGCACGCGCCTGTCGCCCCTCTCCCGGCAGGAGAGGGGGATGGGGGGTGAGGTCAGTCCCGATCAGCTGAGCGAGAAGCTCCAGTCGTCCACCTTCCAGCCGCTGCTGTCCTGGACGAAGCTCAGCGACATCGTGACATCCGCCGTCTGGCTGCCGTTGGAGAGCACGAGCGTGGAATCGTAGCCGCCGGAGCTGCCGCTCACCTTGTAGGTCGAGAGCTTGGCGGTGCAGTTGGAGAAGTAGACGCCCGCGGGCAGCGCGAACGCCTGCGCGACCTTATCCTTCGAGCCAACCGCCTGTTGCAGACCAGAGGAGAGCAGCCCGAAGGCGCTGCCGAAGTCGCCCTTGAGGATGTCCTGGCAGAACTGGTTGCCGACCTTGAGCGGGCCGAGGTCGGGGCCAAGCAGACCAGAATCCAGCTTGCTCACCTTCCACGCGCCGCTCTCCAGCGCCAGCGCCAGCGCGCCGGTCTGGCTGCCGCTATTGGCGCGCGCGACGGCGATCTCGAAGCTGGCCGCGCTGTCGGTATTGCCGGTGCCCAGCCCCTGCAGCGCGCACGATTTGATCGCGCCGCCGATCTGGTCCCAGGTTGCCCAATCAGCCTGCGCGACGTGGAGCGAGCTATCGAACAGGCCCGTCGCGGTCGCGTAGTCTTTGTTTTGCAGCGCCGAGCAGAAGGTGTTGGCGGTTTGCAGCGCGCCGAGATTGACGCCCAGCAGCGAGGTGTCAATGCCGCTGACCTTCCACGAGCCGCCCTCGCTTTTCAGCCGCAGCGTGCCGGTGAGGCTGGTGGTCTCCTTGTTGCGCGAGATGGATGCCGCGACCGAGGCCGTGTTGGCGCCGAAGCTGTAATGGTAGCCGCCGCCGCTGGTCGAGGGCTGGCAGGCCGTGACCTGGCCCTCGATCTGATCCAGCGCCTGGCTGCCCTGCACGAACTGATCGTGGGTGTACTGCGTGCGCAGCGCGCTGGAGAGCATGGAGTACGCCGCGTCGTAGCCCTGCGCCTTGAGATCGTTGCAGAACGTCTTGGCCGCCGTCGCCGGTGCGGCGAGCTGACCGACCACGTAGACCGCGCCTCCGCCGCCGGCCGCCAGCAGCACCACCAGCACGCCGAGTGTAATCCACAGCCAGGTGAGCGAGCGCTTGCGCTTTGCGGGCGCCCCGACGGGTGCCAGCCCGCGTGATGGTGGCCCGAACTCGCCGTAGGGCGCGAGCGATTGCGAGGGCGCGCCAGGCTGGCCGTAGGGGTAGAGCGGCTGCGAGGGTGCGGGTGCCAGTGGGCGCGAGAACGGCGTGGACTGCATCGTCGGGTCATCCGGCGGGTACGGATACATCGGCTGTGAGGGCGCGGCGGGCTGCCCGTAGGGACTCGCGGGGTATGCGGGTGCTCCCGGCTGCTCGTACGGTCCGCCAGGATAGCCCGCACCTGTCTGGTAGCCAGGCTGACCGTAGGGGTTGGGCGCCTGCGACGGCTGCTGCTGCCCGTATTGGCCGTATTCGCCGTACTGCCCGTATTGGCCGGACTGGCTCTGCCGCCCATATTGGCCAGACTGCTGGGATTGCCCGTATTGGCTGGGCTGCGCATATTGCCCGTATTGGCCCTGTTGGCCGTACTGGCTCGCCTCGTCCGGCGAGCCGTAGGGCGACATCGGCTGCGAGGGGCGCGTGCCAGAGCGCGACGCCCCCTGCTGCGGGTTGTAGTACGGCGCCGAGGGATCCTGAGATTGCTGCCCACCTCCTGGATAGAGCGAGGACAGGTCGGGCCACTGTGGATCGGACATTACATTTCCTTCGATTCGCTCTGGCGGCTGCCGCACCACCACGCCACGCCGCACATCCGTCACCGCACGAGGAGAAAGGCCGCCCTCAGTATACCGGAGGCGCGCAAGATGGACGAGGCGCCGATTTCACTGTCCGTGTGGCTCGACAGCCTGGATCGCCCAGACGCCATTGGTGAGGCTAAAGCGCAGTGTTGCGGTCAGCGTCAGTGGCTCGCCCGTGCCGTTCAGCGTCAGCGTGACCTCGTAGCTGCCGCTGGCGCCAGAGACGCTGTAAGTGCTGAGCCGCGGCGTACACGACCACGTGCCGCCCAGTGGGGCGAACGCCTTGCTGAACTGGTCGGGCGACACCTGGGCGGCGTAGCTGGGGCTGAAGAGCGCGTAGGCCCCCGCGTAGTCGCCACTGGCGAGCGCGGCGCAGAAGCGCTGCCCCACCGCCAGCGGACCGAGGTCCGAGCCGAGCAGGTTGGCGCCGATGGTCGTCACGCGCCAGCCCGGCGATTCGTCCGCCAGCGACAGCGCCGCGACCGCCGTGCCGCGACCAGCCCGCGTCACACTCAGCGTGACCTGCGCCGTGGTATCGCTCACTCCTGCCCCGGCGCCTGTGTCGGTTCCGGCAAGCGTGCAGCCTTTCACAGGTCCGTCCACCTGCTGCCAGGTGCTCAGATTCGCGGCGAGCTGTTGCGCGCCGCCGAGTCCCGCGCTCGCGTCCCCGCTCGTCAATGCCAGCAGCCCGCTGCTGTCGCCCGCGCGCAGGGCGTCGCAGAAGCGCAGCGCGGTGTCCAGCGCGCCCAGGCTCGCGCCGCTGAGATTGGGGCTGAGCGTGGCGACCTTCCAGCCGTTCTCGTCGCTCATCTCCACCTGCCCGCTGACGCTCTGGCCGCTCGCCCGGACGATCCGCACGCCGATCGCCGCCTGACCGGAGCCGAGCGTGTACGCGTAGCTGGCCGCCATGCAGGAGGTCACGCGGCCATTCGCGGCGTCGAGCGCCTGCCCGATGCGCGCCAGATTGGCGCGCGACACCTGCGCTCGTGGCGCGGTGCCAAGCAGATCGTAGGCGGCGCCGTAACGGCCCGCGAACGCATCGGCGCAGACCTGGCCCGCGGCGTCTTCGGGAGCGTGAGAGAGCGCAGCAAGCGCGCCTCCACCGGCAAGCAGGATGGCGGCGAGCAACGAGATGAGACCCCAGCGCCGCGCCAGCTCGCCTCGGCTGTGGGCCGGCGCGCCTCGCGCCGCCGGCGGCCGCGCGATCGCGGCGAGCGCTTGCGTTGGCAGGAGCGCGGCGATGCGCTGGTGCCAGGCATCCGGCTTGGAGGCAGGCACAGGCAGAGGCATCGTCGGCTGTTCGTCCCTGGCCTCTTGGGCCTCTTGCGGCGCAGGCGATCCGCCGGTGTTCCGCTGCCCCGCCATCGTGCGCTCCATCCTACTCGCTCGCCCAGGCCGCTCACTCTGCGCGGCGGGGCATCATCTTGCAGTATAGCCGGAGCGGCAAGCGCGAGCGGCAGGGGCACATGTCTATCCCCGCGCCGAGATCTCCAGCCGCGGCTCCAGCTCGCGCTCCAGCGTCGTGCCATCGGCGCCGCAGTCGGCGCAACGCTCGGGCGCGTGGCCGTGCTGGATGGCGCCGCAGGCCGGGCAGACCCAGCGGCTGGCGATCATACGCACGATGTCGGCGCGGCTGACGATCCCCACCACACGCTCCTCGCGCACGATGGGCAGGCGCTTGTAGCGGTTGCTGGTGAGCACGCGCGCGATCTCGTCCACGGGGGTGTCTTCGGCGGCGGCGATCACACGCTGCGACATGATCGCGGCGACGGTATCGCCTTCCTTGCCGATGATGTCGGCCTCGGTCACCAGCCCGACCATGCGCCCCTCGGCGTCGAGCACGGGCGCACCGCTAATTGCGTGGTCCGAGAGCAGGCGCGCGGCGTCTTGCACCGAGGCGCCGGGGCCGATGGAAACGATACTGGTGGTCATGATGTCGCGTGCGCGCATAGGGGATGCCTCCTTTGGCGCGGAGCGTTGCCAGAACAGCGGTCGCTCGGCCACCATCGTCGTTGACGGCAGCCTTGCGCGGCAGTATAGCATACGGATTGGCGAGGTGCGTCTCGCACGCGCCGTGCCGGGTCGGCAACCGCGAGGAGGTATTGCGTGACGAGCAATCCGCACATCGTACTGCCAGAACACGACCGCCTGGGCGTGCTCAGCGCGACGGCGCCGGTGGTGCGCGCGGCGCGGCTGGTGCGCATCGTCCCCGCGGCTGTGGAGGCGCTGGCGGACCGCTGGGCGGAGCGGCCCTGGCCCGAGCAGGCGGGACTCGACGCGCTGCACTTCTCAGATGGCACGCCGCGCACCGCCAACTGGGTGCTGCTGCTCGACGCGCTCAACTTCTGCTTCTGGGGCGAGCCGGGCCAGCCCCGCTGGCAGGTGGAGTGGCACGGCCAGACGCTCGACGGCTATGCCGCGCTCGCCGCCGCCCTCACGCGCGCCACCGAGGAGGGCCGCCCACTGTGGGACGCCGCCTACCTTGCCAACATCCAGGAGGCCGAGCTGCGTGAGATCCTGCGTCCGGTGCCCGGCAGCCCCGAAATACCGCTATCTGCCGAGCGGCTGGCGCACGCGCGCGAGGTGGGCCGCGTGCTGAACGCACAATACGGCGGCCAGTTCACCAACGCCGTCGCGGCCGCCGGCTCGGTGCGTAGGGGCGTCCGGTGGACGCCCGCGCCGGAGCTGGCGCTGCTGCTGGCGCGCGACTTCCCCTCGTTCCACGACGTGGCGCACTGGCAGGGCCGCGAAGTACCGTTCCTCAAGCGGGCGCAGATCTGTGTCGCCGACCTGCATGCGGCGTTCCGTGGCCATGAGTGGGGCGCCCTCGCCAGCCTGGACGAGCTGACCGCCTTCGCCGACTACAAGCTGCCGCAGCTCCTGCGCCGCGCGGGCGTGCTGGTCTACGCCGAGCCGCTGGCGCGCCGCGTCGCCGCCTACGCGCCGATTGCGCCCGGCAGCGAGGAGGAGATCGAGATCCGCGCGGCAACGATCTGGGCCGTCGAGCTGCTGCGCCGTGCGCTCGCTCTCCGCGGCATCGAGCGCCCCGCCAGCGCCATTGACTATCGCCTGTGGGAGGAGAGCCAGACCAAGCTCCCCGGCGAGCTGCCCTACCACCGCACGCGCACGATCTATTATTGATTGCGATGATGCGCGTGGCGCCACTCATGGGTAGGCGCGTATCCTCTCTATCTTCAGTCCGCGGAGGCGGGCTTCGTGGCCGCTGGGCCGCTCCTGGCGCGGATTTATTCGCCGGCTGCCAGGCATGGTTTCAACCACCCGGCTGAAAGGGATGCACGCATGCGCGGACACGCCGAGGCCGAGGCCGCCCCAGCCGAAACGCCGCCGGATAAGCGCGCTCCCCGCGTGATCCTGGCGCCATGGCAGCGCGCGCGCCGTGGTCTGGCCGCCGCATTCGCCCGGCGCGATGCGCGCACACTCGCCGGACGCGCCGTGCTCGCCCTGCTGGCGCTGGCGGCGCTGCTGCGGCTGGCGCTGATCCTGCGCGGCTGGCCCTCGCTGGATAGCGACGAGGCGGTGGTCGGCCTGATGGCGCGCCATATCCTGCACAACGGCGAGTATCCCGACTTCTTCTGGGGCCAGTTCTACCTGGGACCGCTCCAGGCGTACGGCGCCGCGGCGCTGTTCGCCGTCTTCGGCGCCTCGCTCGTCGCGCTGCGGCTGCCAGCGCTGCTCTTCACGCTGGGGGCGCTCGCGGGCGTCTATGCATTAGGCCGCGCGGCGTATGGTCGCGCCGTAGGGCTGCTGGCGCTGGCGTGGCTCGCGCTCGGCCCGCCCTACGCCCTGATCCGCCAGATCGTGGCTGACGGCGGCCACCAGGAGATGCTGCTGCTGGCGGCGCTGGTGCTGCTGGGCGTCTGGGACCGCCTGCGCCGGCCCAATGTGGCAGACGCCGTGTCGTCCCGCGAGGCGGGTGTCCACCGGACGCCCCTACGCACCAATGCGCGGCCCACAATTGAAGACCCTCCGCGTCCTCTGCGGTTGCTCTCTCCTCTGTGTCCTCCGCGTCCTCTGCGGTTAGTTCTCTCTGCTCTCCCCCTCCGCGTCCTCCGCGAAGCTCCGCGCCCTCCGCGTTCTCCGTACCCTCCTCCTGACGCGAGGACCCTGCTGGAGTACGCCGGGATCGGCGCCGCGATGGGCCTCGGCTTCTGGTCCGATCCGCTGATGCTGCCGGTGCTGTTCGCCGCGCTCGGCGCGCTGCTGCTGGGACGGCGGCGCGAGCTATTCTCGGCGGCGGGCGTCGCGCTGCTGCTGGGGTTCTGCGTGGGCGCGTTCCCGTTCCTGCTCTTCAACGCCACCAGCGGAGGGGCGAGCTTCGCGCAGATCGCGCACCAGCGACAGCTCCCCGGCGGCCAGGGGACCAGCTTCTCGCTCGCCGCGCTGCTAGGGCAACTCGGCGAGACGCTGTCGGTGGCGCTGCCGGTCAGCTTCGGCAGCCCGCACGTCTGCGTCACCCAGGGCAACATCTGGGACTGGTATCCGCCGCGGCTGGCGGCGAACGTTGTGGGGACGGGTCTGTGCCAGGATGCGAACATGCTCTTCTCGCTGGGCATCCTCGCGCTCTACGCCGCCGCCGCCCTGCCGATCGTCCGGAGGGTTGCGGGGAACGCGGAGGCCGCGGAGGTGCGCGGAGGCCGCGGAGAAGAGAGAGAGAGATTCACCACAGAGGCAACGGAGGCAACGGAGGGCAGAGCAGAGGGAGAAGTGAGAAGAACCGCAGAGGACGCAGAGGACGCAGAGGACGCAGGGGGACACAGAGGTCAGGGTGTAGGGGCGAGACATGTCTCGCCCGCGGCAGCAGGGGGTCCGGCGGATGAACCCGCGCGCCGTGCGGCGAGGGGCGGCAGGCTGGCGGATGCATCCGCGCCTAAGGGCCTGCGGCCGCAAAGCCCGCCAGCGCGGGCTGGAGATCGGGAATCGCGGGGAAGTCTGTCTTGGTTCTCCGCGTCCTCCGCGAAACTCCGCGACCTCCGCGTTCACCGTCTCTTCTCCCCGCCGCTTACGGGGGGTGGGGACTCCGCCGCGCTTTGGCTGCGGGCGATGCTGCTGTTCATCGCGCTCTTCACTATCGCCGCCTACGCCAGCGGGACCGACGCGCAGCTCAACCAGTTCACCGCCGCGCGCTACTTCATCTTGCTCTGGCTCACCACGCCGCTGCTCTTCGGCGTGCTCTGGGGTTGGGCAGCGCCAGCCGTGCGCGTGGCGTCTGTGTGGGTAGGTGCGCGGATCACCTCTCGCGGCGGGCGTCCACCGGACGCCCCTACGCGCCCGGCACATGCTTCCGCGCTCTCCGTGCCCTCCGCAGTTGCTCCCCCTTTCTCCGATCCCTCTGCGTCCTCTGCGGTTTCATCCTCTGCCTCTCGCCCCTCCGTTCCCTCTGTGGTAAACTCCTCTCCTCCTCCGCGTCCTCCGCGTGCTCCGCGTGCTCCGCGAGTCTCCGCGTTCGCCGGCGCCCCTTCCCGCATAGTCGCGGCGCTCCTGCTGCTCGCCGTGTTCGCGCTGGCGGTCTTCGAGGCGGGCTACACGCTGGCCTACTCCGGCGATGCCGCGCGCTTCGGCCTGCCGATGACGCGCACCGACCAGCGGCTCATCGCCTTCCTCGACGCGCACCACATCACCCGCTACTACAGCGACTACTGGACCTGCTACCGCGTCGCCTTCGAGAGCGACGAGCGCATCGTGTGCGCCGTGCGCGGCCAGTACGGCGAACCCCAGCTTCGCCTGATGAACAACCGCTATCCCGGCTACGAGCGCCTGCTGGCTGCCACGCCCTACCCCGCCTACATCTTGCCCGCTGGAAGCCCCGCCGACGCCAACTTCGCATCGGAGGCCGCCGCGCAGGGGCTGCCCCACGCCGGCTACGTGCGCGCCACCGTCGCTGGCTATGCGGTGTACTATCACCCAGGATAGCCGCGCGTCGTCACCTCGGCCCACGCGCTCCCCGCATCCTCCGCATGCACCGCCCGCGCACCCAGCCCTATGAGCGCGGCATTGTGCTCGTCCGCCAGCGCCAGCAGCGGCCGACCCCAGGCGAGCGCCTCGCGGCACAGCGCCTCGGTCTTGCCGCCCGGTGCGGCATGGACCGCCAGCACCGCCGCGGCCATGGCCGCGACGAAGCGATTGCGCGCCTGCGCCGTCGCCGCCGTCGTCCGCCGCAGTCCATCAGCCCCGAATGGCGACACCACCGCCAGCCGTCCTTGAGCGATGGGGGCGCGCCACTCCGCCGGCACGCGCATGCCCGCCAGGCTGCGTGCCACCGCGATCACCACCGGCTGCCGGCCGCGCAGCAGCAGCCGCAGCAGCTCGCGCTCCATCGGCGAGTGGAAGCCGCCCGCCACCGGCACCCCCGCCTCGCGCAACGCCAGCGCCAGATCGTACGCCGCCAGGATGATGCTGCCGGGGCAGCGCACCGAGCAGGCGAGGCCCAGCAGCCGCCGATCGAGCAGCGCGGCGTCGCCGATCACCGCCAGCGTTCCGGGTGCGTGCTCACCCAACGCCTCCCGCGCACGCTGCGGCACGGCCCACTCGCGATACTCCACTGGTCGCTCCCAAGCACGTGCCATCTCACAAAATGCAGACGCCGCCCGGAGGCGGCGCTGCGCCCAGCCAGCGAACCAACTGGGGGGATCGCCACTACTATACCCCATTGCGCGCTCAGCGCGCGAGCAAGAAACCGACTAGCACCTACCGATTTGATGATCGCCAGTCCGCACTGGCGGAATGCGACCGTGCTACAATGCGGGCAGCACGCCCGTTGGCAGCTAAGAGAGGCTTGAACGGAACGTGATGTGGGGGGACGGCAAGCGTGGCGAATGTTGTATTCTCGAAGCACGCGCGAGACGTGATGCGGGAGCGCCACATCCCTGAAGAGTGGGTATTGCGCGCCATCGCTACGCCGGATCGGACAGACACTCCTGCGGATGGCATCATCCATTACATCAAAGCGATTCCCGAGCATGGCGGGCGCTTCCTGCGACTGGTCGTGAATCTGGGCGTCGTACCGCAGCGCGTGGTGACGGCGTTCTTTGATCGGCGGCTAGGGAGGCAGCCATGAAGCTCAAGATCGATCGCGAAAGCGACGCGCTCTACTTCCGCCTCGACGATAGCGAGATCGTGGAGTCCGAAGAAGTGCAGCCGGGCGTGATCCTGGACTTCGACGCTCAGGGGCAAATGGTGGGCATCGAGATCTTGCATATCAGCGAGCGTGTGGATAAGCAGGGACTGAATACGCTGCAATTCGAGACGGCGTGAGGACGAAGAATGAGTCACCAGATCACCCTTACCGACGACGAATATGAGGCGCTGGCTGAGGCGGCTGCGGCGCGAGGTCAGCCCGTTGAGGAGCTCGTGCGCGAAATGCTGGCCGAGCGGTTCCCTGCCGTGCAGAGCAACTCGCCCCAGCCGCATGGCTCATTAGTTGAGGCGATGTGGCATGCAGGTCACCTCTCCAACCTGGCCCCACGTACTCCTGACACTCCTGAAGTGGCAGCCGAGCGGAAGCGACTTGCCGGGAGCATCACGCCCGGCAAACTTGCCTCAGAGATGGTGATCGAAGACCGCGGGCCTCGATAATGGCGACCTACTTCCTCGATACCAGTGCTCTTGTCAAACGCTATGTGGACTTCGAGCCAGGACATGCATGGATCACGTCCCTATGCGATCCAAGAGCTGGCAACGACATTGTGATCTCCGAGGCCACACTCACCGAAACGGTTGCCACCTTCTGCCGAATGGTACGCGAGAACCCGCCGCGCCTGAGCATTACAACGCGCGACGGGTTGATTGTGCTCTTCCGCCAACATGACTCATCGCTCAATTATTCGGCGATCCACGTCACTCGTGCCATCTACACACGTGCGGGCGATCTCTGCACCACGCATCCGCTCAGGGCATACGACGCAATCCAGCTAGCCTGCGCCCTCACGGCCCGCAATGATGCCCTGAGCGCCCACGTCGATCCGCCAATCTTCGTCTCAGCGGACATCGATCTGCTGACCGCGGCGGCTGCTGAAGGGCTTGTAACTGACAATCCGGCGAATCACCCTTGAGCTAGAGACGCCCACTCACCCCGCTCCGCCCCTCACGCCACCTCGTCGCGCCTGGCGTCGCGGTCCTGGCGCAGATAGATCGCCAGCTCGCCGGGGCTGACGCCGAAGGCGGGCAGCAGCTTCTTCAGGCTCCGGGCGAGGTCGTCGGCCGAGCGGTTGGCCTCGGCGTAGACGCCGTCGCGCAAACCTCGTCGCCGGCCCCTGGGATCGCCCCCAGTGGCCGCGGCATTTGCGTTCTGCTCTGATCGCCCAGGCGACGAAAACGCGTCACTCATGGCAGCGGCAGGCGAATGAACCCCGCCTGATTGAAGTGATGGTCGGTGGTGAATGCCTCGGTGACGCCGAGCCGGTGCATCACAACGAAGCTGGCCGCATCCACAAGGGACCAATCCTTGTCGGTGGAGCGCTCCAACAGCGCCCATGCCTCCGCGTCCGCCGCCGGATCGATGTGCTCGATCCGTAGGCGTGGCATGCCCTTGATGCGATTGATGATGGTGATGATCTGTGGGCGCGTGAAGCGCGAGCCTGCCGTCAGCAAGGCGACCAGTTCCGCGATCACGTAATTGGTGGTCAGCAGCGGGCGCTTGTCGGCGATCAGGCGCCGGTAATAGGCCGTCATGGCGGCGTGGTCCGGGCTGTTCCCCATCAGCGGCTCGGCCCAGCCCGAGGTATCCATGAAAATGTCACTCGCCCGCGGCACCAGTTCCGTCCTCCTCGGCAAACACGGCGTCGTGGTGGCGGATGGCTTCGGGATCGGTCAGCTCGCCCACACCGAGGAACTCCGCCAGAGGATCATCCGCCGGATCGTACACAGCCTCGGCAGGCTCCCGCGCTTGCCCGGCAATGCTCGATGCCCACGCGGCGACGACCTCCTCCGCCGACTGCCCACGCACGGCGGCATAGTCTTTGATGAGTTGGTAGACTTCGTCCGGCAGGGACAGTGTATGGCTCATGGCAACCCTCCTGCTGCCCGCATTGTACCATGCCAGTATGCACACGCCCCGCCCCTCACGCCACCTCATCGCGCCCGGCGTCGCGGTCCTGGCGCAGATAGATCGTCAGCTCGCCGGGGCTGACGCCGAAGGCGGGTAGCAGCTTCTTCAGGCTCCGCGCGAGGTCGTCGGCCGAGTGGTTGGCCTCGGCGTAGACGCCGTCGCGCAGAGGCATCGCGAAGCGCAGATCGGGTTCACGGCTGAGGCAGATTCAGGAGCATGCTCTCGTATGCGACGCCCGTGTCAGGATCGGGGTAGGTCTTGGAGAATGGCGCGAAGCCCGCGCGCCCGTATACTTTCTTCGCGCGGACATTTTGTGGATGGACGAACAGCCCCAGGAGCGGGTTTCGCTCTACATGCCGGGTCGCTTCGAGGATGAGATGGCCGAGAATCGGAGCGGCTCGATCAATGGAGTCGCGAATCATCGCCAGGCGGCAGATCGCGCGGGGGACGCTTCGGGAAAGCGGCGGGGTGCTCGATGCGCTCTTGCAGCTCTTTGGCCTCTTCCACCGTCAGCTCCATATCGCGCAGGGCGACCGCGCGCTGTGTATGTCGCCGTCCCGTAGCGTCATCTTGCTTGCCTGGTTGGTCTGCTTGATTCGATATGGTGGTCACTCCTATCTCGTCCGGCAGGTATACCTTGTTTGCCTTGACCATCGCTCTTACCACGTCGCAGGCTTGGTGATAGTCCCGTTCGCATCAGCCAAGGTCGGCGGGAACTGGCTTGCCGCTAAGTTGCGCGGATCGATCTTGCGAAATCGGGTCGCAACGCGTGAGAGTGTTCGTGACTGGCCGCGCGGGCTGAGCACGGTGACATGATGATTCAGCCGGTGCCGCACAATCGAAATTGTCTCGACAAGATCCGAGTCGTCGGTCATCACGACCGCGGCTTCGAAGTCGTGCTCGTAAGCGTCCACCAGAAGATAGGTGGCGAGATTGACATCAGAACCTTTCTCTTCAGTCTTGACCACAAGTGCAGTTTGAGGACCATGCGCAGGTGGCCTGGCAAGGTGCATGCGAACCTCGCTCTGGAGAAATACGCCGTAATGCACCGAGAGATTGGGCAGCGTCTCGAGCGCCCGGATGAAGGTCTGCTGCCGCACATCCTGGTGTGGATCACTCGGTCGTGGCTTGACGAGGGCAGTGAAGTATCGAATGCGGTGGATCTGATAGTGGCTGGGAAGCGATAAGCGGCAAAGCTCGGCGATGTCGAGCCATTTGTATGGCGTGCCCCTGACACAGCCGTAATACAGATTGAACCCATCCACGTAGACATTGGTGCGAATTGGGGCGGGAGGTCGTCGAGATGCTGTCACTCACCACTCCTAGAAAATGCAGACGCCGCCCGAAGGCGGCGCTGCGCCCAGCCAGCGAACCAGCTGGGGGGGTCGCCATCAGTATACCGCATCCAACTGCGCATTGCAAGCGCAAAACGGCTACTGGCCTCACGCCACGCCGTCTTGCTCCGGCTCGTGGCGCAGATAAATCGCCATCGCGTTCTCCGGGACGCCGAACTCATGGAGGAGCTTCACGATCCGGTCGCGGATGCTGTTGGCCGAGAGCTTGATCTCCGCATACACGCCATCGGCAATCAGGCGCGGCGTGAGAAGATGCTGCGGATCCCGCGAGAACATGTGGTTGTTCTGGACAGTGATGAATCCAGGATGGTCGGGAAGAGCGCGGAAGCGGAGCGGCTGGCGGCGTGCCATTTCCTGACAGACGGTGATGTATAGCTCTGCCCAGGTGGACATGTTCTTAAAGCCTCGTCCCTGCAAGGTGAATCCAACCGGCTTGGCCGAGGTGAACTCCTCACCAAGATCGTGCTGGCGGCGATTGGCGATGAGTGGATCGTTTGATGTCGTCGTAACCGCCGTGCGGTGACCGGGCGACTCTTCGACTAGGATGCCCTGTCGTCCGCGGATCATCTCCGCAAGCTGGTGAGTCAGCTTTCTGAAGGCATCAAGCCTCTGATCGTACTCATCCAGAAAGCGCGTGCCCGCCTCGCGCGACGCCTTGTCTCGGTAGTCGATGCTGTGCCCGACGTCATCCATGAAGGCCAGCAGGTCCTCGTTGACGGCCAGCAGGTCCTCGTTGACGCCCTCCAGGTTCGCTAGAATGCGCTCGGCCCGCTGCTTCTCGTTCATCGCTCTCATCGCCTTCGCTTCCGTCTCGCCGCGTCTTGCCGCCACGGGCGTCCACCGGACGCCCCTACGAATCGCTCTGCCTGGTTGAATCATGGAGTCATCACGCTGGGCAAACGTATCGTGGGGCGAGCAGGCGGGCTGAAGTCCCGCGGCTAATCTCCCCGTTCCCTGTTGGCCCGCTCG
>DASVAA010000161.1:0-3158 GCA_036376595.1 Ktedonobacterales bacterium
TTGGGCTGGCGGGTTGCCGGCTACTATGGGCTTGATCGCTTCCTGCTGCCGGCCCTTGGCCTGCCCTGGAAGCCGGGGCGGGTCTTCACCGGCGTGAGCATGAGGCCTCCGCGAGGCGCGGTCCCAGCGGCGTGACGGTCACAGCGCGGCCGCCCGCGCTCGGCGGCCAGAGACGCGGCCGAGCGCGGCGTTCAGCCTGGAGATGGCACGGCTGGATGTGCACCAGGATTGTACGGGCCACTTCGCGGTTCGCGGAGTGGCCCATGCTGAGTGACTTGTTGATTGGGCAGATGGAATCCTCCTCGGTCAACGAGCCGACCGTTCAGACCGCGTGAGCGTGATGCCTGACGGTGCTCGACCGGGTAAGCGTCGGCAGAGAAGCTCCGCATGCGCCAGCGCAACGATCAGGCATGCCAGCGGTGCTGAGGGTGACGTAGAGGGAGCGGGAATTCAGCCACCCCCCCTCGCTCGGTTATGAGGTGCGGCTTTGGTGGCAGTGTCTATCGCAGGCCTTCCCACAATACCCGCTCCGCGAAGAGCGGATCGTCCACGACTTTGGATGTGGTGTCAAAGTGCATGGTTGCCCTCCGCGGCAAGTCGTATCTCGGCCAACCAGGGTCCCCCACAGTTGCGAAGGCCACCCACGCGGCATGCATGGTACCGGCGAGCTGTTGCGGAGGATCTGCTCCCAGCAGCGGCTCGGTCCCTTGGCTCAGTGTGTCGAAGACGAAGGGAATTTCGATCGCATGGCACGCGCCAAGGCGTCCGTTGAACTGCGGCGAGCGCCAGGCGAACTCGTACATATAGGTGCCCGAGCGGTCGTTGCGCGCCGCGTGAGCGTCCGCCAGGCGGACGGTGGGGATGCGCCAATACCAGTCGCCCTGGATCGCCGCGAGCAGGTCGCCGGGGCTGGCGTCTGGGAGCCTCCTGCGATAGCTCGCCAGTGTTGCCTCGACTGGGAGGCTGTAGGCGGCCACGGCACCGGCCAGAGCCGCATCGGTGACCTGATCGATGACACCGCCGGGCACGAGGAAGAGCCGCCATTCGTCGGCGTTGGTGCCGAGCATGACGTCGACACCGGCACTGGCTCTGGCAGCGATGCGATCCATCGGACGCGCGGGGAGGGTGTCCCCGTCTACCACCGGCTCCCAGGGCAGCAGGTTGGCCGTCACCTCGCCCCAGCGCTCCGGATCGGGATGGACAGTAAAATCGGCCCGCAACTCCTCCTGGGCCACAAGCAAGGGACCGGCTGGAATCGCGGCGAATGCCTCGCGGGTTGCGGGGATGCCCAACTTCTTGGCAAGCTCCTGGCCGATGCGCTGCGCCGTCGCGGCGCTGGTCGCATGATGCGCCGACCCACTCTCAACAATGGCGCGCCGGAACAGCCCCTCGGCACGTGGCATGGACATTAGGGTGCCGACGCTCATCCCACCGGCCGACTCCCCGAAGATGGTGACCTTGCCGGGATCACCCCCGAAGGCGGCGATATTCTCATGCACCCATTCGAGCGCGGCGATCTGGTCGAGCAGGCCGCGATTGGCGTCTCCATCACCGAGGTACAGGAAACCCTCGGCGCCAACCCGGTAATTGATGGTCACGCACACCACGCCATCGCGGGCGAAACGGCGGCCGTCATACCACGGCGATGCGCCTGTGGCATGATACTCAAACATGCCGCCGGGAATCCAGACCATCACCGGCAGATCGGCTGGTCCGAGGACAGGGGTCCAGATGTTGAGGGTCAGGCAGTCCTCGCCTGCGGGGGTCAACTCCGGCGGGATGAGCACGGCCACTTGCGGAGGATAGGCTGGTTGGGGCGGCTTCGGGCCAAAGGCGAGGGCGTCGCGCACTCCGCTCCAGGGTGCCGCCGGCTGCGGGGGCCGCAACCGATTGGCGCCGAACGGTGGCGCCGCGTACGGAATGCCTCTAAAGACATGCACGCCATCGGCGGCGCTTCCGCGCACCTTGCCCTGTCGAGTGGTGACAACGGTCGTCATGGTGTTGGCAACGGTATTCATCGGTTCGCCTCCTGTATGGCGTGCGACCGGATTCCGGCCTGCTGCGACGCGACCGCGGCGTTGAGGTCTGCCAAGCCGTACGCGCTTTCGATCAGATCGCTCAGTCGCCGCGTGAAGCGCGCGGCAGGAGCGCCATCGACGATGTCGTGGTCAACACTGATCGTCAGGCTGAGGTATTCGCGGGTCACGATCTGGCCGTCAACGATGTCGTGCTTCGTGCCGATGCCTCCGACGGTGATCATGAGGGGTGTCGGGATTGGCGGTGGGATGCCCCATCCGGCGCCCTTGCCAAACATGCCGACGGCTGTGAGGCCCACCGTTCCGCCGATCTGCTTCTGCACCTGGGGCATCGCTCGCCCGACCTTCCAAAAGAGCCAGATGTAGGGCCGGAAGAGCGCGGGCGGGAGCAACCGCGGCCCCTGCGCGGCCTGTGCGACGTCCGCCGTCTGGGTCGCCCTGATCTCGTCATGGATCGTGCGTACGGACTGGCGATTGGCAGCCCGGATGATGTGTGGCACGAGCACCTTGTGGCCGGAGACGTCATGCTCGACTGGGATCCACACGTCCACGTCGTCAAAGATTACGAGACGCTTGCGCCCTTTGCGCATCGCCTGTACTGCTTTGTGCTCGTCGACGGCTTTGCCCAGGCAGGCCGTGAGGAACGCGGTGAAGGACAGGGACTCTCCGGTCCGCGCCGTGTGCTCGCGCAGGATCGTGCGCGCTCGGGTTACATCAACTGCGATTAGCCCATGGATCATAGGCTTGTGTTGCACCGAGCGATACGCGGCCGCCGTCCATCGGCGGATCTGGGGGTAGGGGACCTCTTGTGCCTCAGCGCGCTGCTGTCCCATGGCCTGTTACCCCTCCTCTCGTAGGAGCCAGCGGTGTCCGCCTCGGTCGCGGGAGAGGATGGCGTGTGCTGGCCGCGCGACCTATGCGGGGACGTTAAGTGGCCTGAGCCGCACTCGACTCGCCGACTACGCTTTGCGTGCGCTGCGCGAACTGGCCGTAGAGACTGGCGATCACCGCGAAGGCGTAGGGCAGCGTGAAGAGTAGCCCAATCACGATCAGGATCACTCCCAGGCCGCCGATGATGCCGGCCACGATGGCCATCAGCCAGACCAGCACCGTCATCCCCGG
>DASVAA010000162.1:0-2032 GCA_036376595.1 Ktedonobacterales bacterium
CCGTAGAGGTTGTTGACGATGATCGTCTTCAGCACGTAGTAGCGCCGGTTGGGATGCTCCGCCACGCGCGCCAGCGTCTCCTTGAAGTCCGGCGCGCGGCGCGTCTCGCCCAGCCGCTCGAACCCGGCCACGAAGGCTTGCATGCGGTCCAGGCATGCCTCGTAGAGCGGCTCCAGGATGTTGAGCGCGGCGAAGAGGAACGCGCCGGAGCCGCAGGTGGGGTCGAGGATCGTCACGCTGGTCAGCGCCTTCCAGAACGCGCGCAGCAGCTCCGGCCCCTCGCAGCGCTCGATGGCGTCGCGCGCGAAGCGCTCGATATCCAGGTTGTACGTGATCAGGTCGTTGATCTCCGTGACCTCGCCCGCGGCGAGCTTCGCGCGCAGGTCCAGGCAGCGCGTGCGGCGGGCGACGTGCTCGCGCCAGGTCTCGGTCGGGAGGGCGAAGGGTGCCGGCGCGGGACGGTTCCAGCCGCCGCGCTTGGACACGTCATCGAGGCCGGCGGCGATCGCGGGTGGCAGGGGCTCATCCACGCCGCGGCGCACCGGCTCGTAGAGGTAGGCGTCGGGGTCGTCGCGCAGCAGCCGCCAGACCTCGCCGTCGGGCGCGAAGGCCACGGCGCAATCCTTCTTCGCGGCGTCGAGCAGGTAGGGCACGATGGTATTGCGGCCGATGTAGCCGGTGATGTCCTCCTTGGTGTAGTAGGCGCCCATCTGCTTCTGGTTGATGTACTTCTCGAAGATGTAGCCCAGCACGTCGGGATTGATCTCGTTGTCGGGATGCGCGGCGTCGGCGTGCTCGGTGTCGAGGTGCCACACGTAGCCGTCGAAGAACTCGAAGACGCGCTCGAAAGCCGCATCGGGGATCGCGATCGCGGGATTGGACGCCTCGATCACGTGTACCTCGAAGAGGCCGCCGTTGACGTAGGGGATATCGCCGATCAGCGCCGCCACCTCCAGCGAGCGCGCGGCCGGCGGCTGCCCCAGGCCGTGATGGAAGAACGTCAGCAGAAACTCGCGATAGAAGCGGTCGAAGTGGTTCTCGCCGTAGCGCGCTCGCACCTGGGCGAGCTTGTTGCGCAGATAGTGCTCGTCGCCGGCCAGAAAGCCCTGCCGCTGGATGAAGTAGGTGAACATCAGCCGGTTGAGCATCAGCGAGGCGTACCATGCCCGCTGCTCGCCGTCGGCGATGCCCACAATCTCGTTCAGGAAGCGCTCGTGCTCGGTCTTGAAGCGGTCGTAGAAGCGCTTGGTGACGCGGTCCACGTCCAGCGCGCCGGCCACCCTGCGCGCCACGTCGAGGATCGTCAGCGTCTCCTCGTCGCCGATGTCGATCGCGAACTGGCGCAGCCGCTGCACCAGCGCCTCGCCGCTCTGACCAGCGAAGTAGCGCAGCTCGCGCGAGGCGGCGGGCGCGCCCTTCGTACGCCGCACCCATTGCCACACCTGCATCGTCCGGTCGCGGTCGGTGTAGATGATCAGGTGCTCGTGGGCCTGCTTCTGCGCCTGCGTCTCGATCTTGCGCCGGACCGCGTAGTCGGGGATTCCGCCGCTGGCGTCGGGGTCGCAGCGCAGCACGGCGAAGTCGCGCTTCTGCGCCACCGGGTGCAGCGTCCACTCGGCGCCGTCCGCCAGCACGCGCAATGGCGCGCCGCGATAGTTGTCCCAGCCCAGCTCTTCCACGAACAGCCGGCGGAACTCAAACTCCTTCAGGCAGGTGCGGATGCGCTCGCGCTCGACGGCAACGGCCATGCTCTCGCGTCCCTTCTCTTTATGCGCGGCCCGCCACGGGGCCGGCGGATGAATCCGCGCCTAAGCGCCGTTGGCGACAAAGCCCGCCTTCGCGGGCTGGAGACGATTCCGTATGGGCTTTAGCCTCTTCCTCAATGCGCCGGCCATTCATGGCCGCGATCCGCGTGCGCCGGCCATTCATGGCCGCGATCCCGAACTCAACCCCAGCGAGCAGATGAGCTGTGGCTCTCGGCTGCGCCCCTCGTCCTGCGCGTAGCAGAGGCGACCGTCCTCGCGCAGCATGA